>JBOGHG010000026.1:15152-26966 GCA_050744525.1 Acidimicrobiales bacterium
AGGGCGTCGTCGACCAGGGTGGCGACGTCGTCGGCGGCATCGGCCCGGCGCAGCCTCTCGCCCAGGTCGTGCACCTCGGCTTCGCCGGGTCCCTGGTGGTCGGACCGCCGGTGAACCTCGTTCGTGGAATTCGTGGCGTTCATGGCGTCACCTCCTGACGCAGGCGTTGCAGCCCGGCCCGCACGTTCTGGCGGGCGGCGTCCTCACTCGACCCGATGACGGCCGCGATCTCCGCGTACGGTCGGTCGAGCAGGTAGCGCTGCACCACCGCGGATCGCTGCTTGGGCGGGAGCCGCCGCACTGCATCCCACAGTTCGACGTCGACGAGCCTGTCGCTGTCGAGGTGCGGGACCTCGGGGGGATCGGCGGCGGGCACCGCCTGCCGAACCCGCCGGCGTGCCTGGTCGATGACCTTGCGGTGGGCGATCGTGAACAGCCAGCCGCGCAGGTTGTCGGCGTGACGCACGCCGGGGTACGACCGCAATGCCGAGATCACCGTTTCCTGGAAGAGATCGTCGCCGTCGTGGCGGCCCACGGCGGCAACCAGGAACCGGTGCAGGTCCGGCGCATGGGAGTCGAGCAGCGATTGGAACGGTGGAAGCGTCACCGGCATGTCAACGCCCCGGAGGCGCCTGGCGTGAGGAGCCGCCCGCGACTCGTTCGGCGACTGGTCGTGGCGCCTACCCCTCGAGGACGGCAAGCAGCTTGGTGGGGGTGTCCTTGGGGCTGATCTTGGGCCACACCTCGGCCAGGCTGCCCTGCTCGTCCACCAGGAACGCCGACCGGACGATCCCCATGAACTTGCGCCCGTACATCGATCGCTCGCCCCAGGCGCCGTAGGCGTCGGCCACGGCGTGGTCCTGGTCGGACAGCAGGGGGAAGCCCAGCCCGTACTTGTCGTCGAAGCGCTTCTGCTTCTCGGGCTTGTCGGGGCTGATGCCCAACACCGCGGTGTCGCCGATGTCGCCCAGCACGTCCCGCAGGCCGCACGCCTGCGTGGTGCAACCGGGCGTGTCGGCCTTCGGGTAGAAGTACACGAGGACCTTCCGACCCTTCAGTTCGGCCAGGTTGACGGTCTTGCCGTCCTGGTCGGGCAGGGTGAAGTCGGGGGCCTTGTCACCGGGCTCGAGCATGCCGCTGACGATACCGGCCAGCGACGAGCAGACCTGCCCGACGATCGAGGGACATCGCTCACCGCAAGAGCTGCCGGCGTCACGCAGCAACCACCTCGACGTCGTACGCCTCGAGCTGCCTGTCGGCGGTCACGATGGGGATGCGAAGCAGTTGGGCCTGCGCGATCAGCAGGCGGTCAACCGGATCGTCGTGGTGGTCGGGAAGCTCGCTCGTCCGCAGGGCGTGGACCGCCTCGACCGCTAGCGGCGCGGTGCCCGAGCGCCGCATGCGCTCGGGCACGTAGCTCGTGGGCGGCTCGGGCAGCGGCAGCCTGCCGATGCGGTACTTGATGGCAATCTCCCACGCGCTGGCCGCCGACAGCAGGAGCTCGTTGGCCATGTCCTCGACCAGCTCGCGCGTCTCACCACCCAGCCGCCCCGGGTCGGCCTGCATCCACAGCCAGACGTGCGTGTCGAGGAGATAGCCGCTCACCCCGAGAAGCTCGCCAGAACGTCGTCAGGCAACGGAGCGTCGAAGTCGTCCGGAACGACCACCACGCCTTCATCGGTCCCGAGTCGGCGCTTCTCGGTCGAGCGAATCGGCACGATCCTGGCGACCGGCTCTCCACCGCGCGAGATCTCGACCTCCTGGCCGCCATCGACGAGCCGTAGGAGCTGGGACAGCCGAGTCTTCGCTTCGTGTACGCCGACCCGAACTACGGCTGACTTAGTCATGGACTTAGTCTACTAAGATTGCCACGTACTCTTCGGTTTCTCTGTGGTGATAACACCCGGTGACGCCGACGCCTTGCGACGCAGGTCCTCGCTGGTCGTGTCACAAAACTCAATCGGTGCGAGCATCATCGAGCCGTGGTCACGGACCTGGCGGCGCGCGATTCAGCTGGGGTGTCGCGGGGCGCTCGGGCGAGGAAACGCAGGCGGGCGGCGCGTGCATCCCACGCGTAGACGACGGCAGTGTCGGCGATGAGGTCGTGCAGGGCGCGGCGCTCCCGGTTGAAGAGCACGAGGAGGAAGCCGACCCCGAAGAGCAGGAAGCTGAGCGGGAAGGCGAGCACCCGGAGCGCGGCGTGGCTCAGATCGAGATCGCGGCCGTCGGCGCGAACGACCCGCAGGCCCAGGATCGAGCTCCCGAACGTACGGCCACTGGCCGCCAGAGGAACGACAAAGTACAGAAACGACCACACGATGAGGGCGCTGGTCGCGGCGACCGGCGCCTCCGCGACGTCGAAGGAGACCCCGAGCACCTCCGACACGAGGAACTCGAGGACAGCTGCGCCGACCACGAACAGCGAGCTCACGGTGAACGCGTCGACGGCATAGGCGGCCAGGCGAGTGACCGCGCCCGCGTAGTGCCCCTGCAGGGCAAGGTCGCGACTGGGCGCAGCGAAAGTGGTCACGAACTCGCTGCTTCCGAAGCCGGGTGGACCAGCAGCCGTGGTCCGCCCGGTGGCGACGAGGAGTCACGGCGCAGCGCACGGTCGACCCAGCGGTGAACGAACAAGTCGAGCCCGACGCCCACGCTTCGCAACAGGTCGAGCGCACTGCGGATCACGCCGGCGGTGGAGCGGGCAACGACGTTCCCCAACTCGGTTCGCTCTACCAGCGCATCCACGTCCACCCGCTGCACGACCGCGTCGACGTCAACGCCCCGGAGCAGCACGTTGACGTCCACCCGCCGCACCGCGGCGTCGATGTCGACGCGACGCATCATGCGGTCAACATCGGCGCGGGCAATGAGGGCATCGACATCGACCCGCCCGAGAACGTCGTTGACGTCAACCCGGTCGACCAGATCGTTGACGTGGATTCGGTCGAGCAGCCGGTTCACGTCGACCCGGTCGAGCACCCGATTGATGTCTATGCGGTCGATCAGGTGGTTGATGTCGATCCGGTCGAGCAGCGCTTCGAGGTCCACTCGGTCGAGTAGCGCCTGCGCGTCGAGGCGATCCACGACGTCGTCGAGGTCGATGCGATCGACGACCGACCGGATGTCGATGCGCCGGACGATCTCGTCGACGTCCACAGCATCAACGACGCCGGGCGCCACGTCGCTCGCCACCGAACGCACGATTCCACCCGCACCGCCGAGCACGCTCCCGATCAGACCGCGGCGGCGACGAGACGGGGCAGTCCCTTCGCCCGATCCCTCGTCCATCGCATCATTGTCCTCGATACCGCGAGGCCCGGAGGTGATCTTCGGAAGCGAGGCGTCCTCATACGAGCACCCCGCAGGTGCTGTCGGTCACCAACCGCTTCAGTCGGAGCATTGGCTGCGCGTTCGGCGACGTCGGCTAGACCTTCGGGTGCAATACAAGGGATCGAGCAAACTGATTTCCACCGCATCCACACCCCGCCCTGATTCAGGACGAATGAAGCAGCTACTCCAAGCGTCGGACCGCATGCCACGCCATCGACTGGCTGAGCTGGTGAGCGCGGCCTGCTACGGCAGCGTGCTCGTCCTCGCCGCGCTCAGCGTGATCGGCGTCTCGGAGGTGGCTCTCGGCCACGGCGCCGAGCTCGTTGCAGGCGTTGGGTTGGCGACCTGGCTGGCTCATGTCTTTGCCGAGCTCCTCGGAGGACACGCTCGGCATCCCGAGCCCCTCCAACGGCGCGAGGTCATGCGGGCCTTGGTCGATGGCAGCCCGATCCTCGCGTCCACTGTGCTGCCTGCAACCGTGCTCCTGTTCGGACGGTTGGACGTGTTGACCGACAAGACCGCCCGGATCGTCGCGGTTCTGGTCGCGGTCCTCCAGCTGCTCGGGATCGGCGCCTTCGTGGCCCGGGTGGCCCCTGCGGCTCCGGCGGCGAGCTGGACCTTTGCCGCGGCCACCGCCGGCATCGGCGTTGCCGTCGTAGCGCTCACCGTGCTGCTGGGCCACTGACGGTGTCAGCCCAAGGCCACGCCCTCGACAGAGCCCGACGGTGCGGGGTCGGGTAGGCGCATCAAGCGGAACGAGTTGAGGAACCCCACGAGGCCGGCGAGGATCGGAACGAGCAAGGCCACCCGAAGGGCAAGAGGTCTTGCGTCCGTGTTGATGCGGATGATCTCGTCCTGAACCTCCTCCGACTGGTCGGCAAGCAGCTCATCGAGCTGTGTGTTGCTCATGACTTGCGCGTCGTCCTCCAGCCCGTCCGCCACGCGCTGCTGTTCGGCCGGTGAGAGCACGTTGCTTGCCTCCGCCTTGTTGGTGAAGGTGATGGAGAGCGTTGCCAGCATGATCGCGCCGGCGAACGCCAACCCGAACGACAACCCGAAAGACCCTGCGGCCGAGTTCACGCCGGCGGCCTCGCTGACCCGCTCCTCCGAGATCGGCGACAGCGTGTAGTTGTTGAGCTGGGACACCAACAGGCCCAACCCCGAGCCCGCAATCACCAATGGAGCAACGAGGTACCAGCCGAAGTCGGCAGTGGGCACGATCGGGATCAGCACCACCAGTCCCGTCGTCAGGAGCGCGAATCCCAACCGGATGATGCTGCTGGGGCGCCGTTCTCCCGCCTTCTTGCCGGCGAGCAGCGCCATGCCGAACATGCTGAGCGAGAGCGGGGCGAGGGACAGGCCCGCGCGCATCGCGTTGTACTCGAGCACCATCTGCAGGAAGATCGGCAGCGCGATCATCGTTCCGCCCAGGGCGATCTGCTGGAGCATCTGCTGGGAGATCCCGAACCTGAACATCTTGGACCTGAACAGGTGCGGGTCGACCAGCGTCGGCCTCCCTTCACGCTTGCGCCGCTCGAGCCAGTAGACCAGCGCCGCCAGCGCAATCGCTCCGATCGCCAGGATCGCGGCAACGGATTCGCCGCCTTCCTGCCACACCAGGATTCCCAGCACGATGCCGCCCATACCCAGCACGGAAAGGACCGCGCTGACCGCGTCAACACCCCGAGGGCCTGTGTATCGCACGTCGCTGACGAGCCCGATCCCGGAGAGCACGACCGCGATGACGACGACCTCGAGCAGGAACGCGACGCGCCACGACAGATAGGTCGTGATGAAGCCACCGAGCAGCGGGCCGACTGCGGCGGCAATCGCCGCCGCGGCCCCGACCAGGGCGTAGACCTTCTTCTGTGCCGCTCCCTCGAAGTTGCCGTGGATCAGGGACTGCATGGCGGGCAGCAGGAGCGACGCGCCGAGGCCACCCAGCACCGCCCAGAAGATGACGATCGCGACCAGACCCTGGGCCAACGCCATCGCCAAGGCGCCGACGGCGTAGCCGAGCAGGCCCAACACGTATGCCCGCCTGCGCCCGATGAGGTCCCCGACCTTGCCGCCGATCAGGATGAAGGCGGCGGATACCAGCGCCTCGAGCGCGATCGCCGACTGGACGCCGCTGACCGTCGTGTCGAGATCCCGAACCACCGCGGAGATCGAAACGTTCATCAACGACGTGTCGACGACGAGCACGAACATCGCCATCGCCAGCAGGATGGCGAGTCGTTGATGGCTCGTCGCCTCCTCGGGAACGCCGGTACCCGCCCCCTCGGTCATGGGAGAACCACCACCACACCATCCATTCTCCGGATCTGGCCCGGTCCGCCCACCGACGGACCGGGTCGCCTGTCGCTGCGGGCCCGATGAGGTGGCCCGCTGTGTGGCCCGGACGGTTTTACCCGATGGTCTTCGCCTTGGCCTGTTGGAACTCGGCCTCGTTGATCACGCCCCGGTCACGAAGGTCCGCGAGCCGTGCGATCTCGTCGGCCGCCCCCCCACCTCCCGAGCCGGCAACGTTCTGGACGTATTGACGAAGCGCGGCCTCCTGCGACTGCGCGTCCCGCAGTCGGTGCTCCTGGATCTTGTGGCCACGGGCGATCAGGTACACGAAGACGCCGAGGTAGGGCAGGAAGATGACAAATAGCGACCACAAGGCCTTGCCCCAGCCCGACAGATCGTCGCTGCGGAAGATGTCACCGAAGATGACGATGAGCAGCCAGATCCAGATGATCCAGAGAAAGAACCACAGCATGGACCAGAACACCTGTCCAGTGCCGAACTCTGCTGCCAGCATGAACTCATACCTCCAAGCGCTTGGGGTCACATCACGTTGTTTCGCGGTGGTCCCAGTCAGTCATCCGATTCGGCTTCCAGCTTCGCACGGGCGTTCGCGTTGGCATCGCGGTCCTCGTCCGAGACTGTCGGCCATTGCAGGTCGAGTGACCCGATGGTGTCCACGACGATGGCCGCTGCCATCGCCTGCATCACGTGCTTGTGGTCGGCCGGGATCACGTACCAGGGGGCCCAGTCGGTAGACGTGGCCGTGATGGCATCGTCGTAGGCCCGCATGTACTCGTCCCAGTGCGCCCGCTCCGCCACGTCGGCGGCACTGAACTTCCACGTCTTGTCGGGGTGGTCGAGGCGGGCCATGAAGCGCTGCTTCTGCTCGGCCTTGGACACGTGGAGGAAGAACTTCACGATCTTCGTGCCGTTCCGATCGAGGTGGCGCTCGAGGCCGTTGATGTCGTCGTAGCGGCCCGCCCAGAATCCGGGCCCGCGGTCGCCCCGGGGCAGCTTCTGCCGATCGAGCCACTCCGGGTGGACCCGCAGCGCCACGACCTCCTCGTAATGCGAGCGGTTGAAGATCCCGACCCGGCCCCGCTCGGGTGCCGCATTCGAGATCCGCCACAGGAACGCGTGGTCGAGCTCCTCGCTCGACGGCTGCTTGAACGAGATGACCTGCACACCCTGCGGGTTGACGCCGGACATCACGTGCTTGATCGTCGAGTCCTTCCCGGCGGCATCCATCGCCTGGAAGACGATCAGCAACGCGTGGGTGTCGCTCGCCCACAGCAGCTCCTGCGCGTCCTGCAGCTGCTCGACGCCGCGGGCCACGATCGCCTTGGCGGTGGCGTCGAGCTCGGTGGCGGAGAGCCGATCGAACTCACCCCCGCCCGACCACCGCGTGTCGCGCCCGGCCAGGTTCGCGCCGGCACCGGGTTCGACTCGCAGCTCCCTGATGATCCGCTGTCGCGTCTCAGAGCTTGATGTCTCTGCGTGTGCTGACGTGACCATCCGAGGCCCTTCGGTCGATGCGGCGTAAGACGAGCTTGCCCAGCTCGGCCAACACGAGATAGGCGGCGACGGCGAGGAAGCAGGCCCGCCATTTGTGACCGTCCAGGTCGACGGTGTCGAAGATGCGCTGGAGGCCCGGCACCGTCGTGACCAGGAAGGTGAGTGCCAGGGCCACGAGCATGAGGAGGTTGAAGCGCCCGTTCGCGATGGTGTCGCGGTTGAAGATGCTCCGTACGGGATCGCGCCACTCCAGTGCGGTGACGATGTGGAGGAGCGACATCGTGGTCAACCCCATGGTCGTTGCCACGGCGAGTCCGTACCGGTCCTCGGCCCACGCCACGACGGAAAGGCTGCCGATGGCGATGAGGAGGCCCGCAACACCCAGGCGGACACCGAGAGCCGGTGCGATCACGGGTTGGTCTGGTGATCGCGGGCGCCGCCGCATGAGGCCTGGCGTCGGCGCATCGAAGCCGAGCCCGATGGCGAGCAGGACATCTACGGCGAAGTTGATCCACAGGATCTGCAGCGGCAGGAGCGGGGTGCCGTCCGCGATCGTGAAGATTCCTGCACCGACGAACGTCAGGATGAACCCGGCCAGCATGATCATCTGGACCCGGATGTACTTCATCAGGTTGTCGTAGAGCCCCCGACCCCCCTCGACGGCGGTGACGATCGTGGCGAAGTTGTCGTCGGTCAGGATCATCTCCGAGGCGTCCTTGGTCACCTCCGTGCCGGTGATTCCCATGGCCACGCCGATGTCCGCACGGGTGAGCGCCGGCGCGTCGTTCACGCCGTCGCCGGTCATGGCGACGATGTTGCCCTGCTCCTTGAGGATGCTGACCATCCGCACCTTGTCCTCGGGAGCCACACGGGCGACGACGCCGATGCCACCGATCTGGGCGTGGAGCTCGTCGTCGGCAAGCGCCGCGAACTCGGCGCCCGTGAGGGCCCGTCCGTCGATCCCGAGTTGGCCCGCGATTGCCCCCGCGGTGGTGGCGTGGTCGCCGGTGATCATGCGGACGCGGATGCCCGCGTCCTTGCACAGCGCGATGGCGTCCTTCGCTTCCTTGCGGGGCGGGTCGACGATGCCGACGAGGGCGAGCAGCTCCAGGTCGCTGACCAGCGCCAGCAGGCTTCCAGTCCGATCGAACGAGGCGGGATCGAAATCGCGCCGCGCCACCGCCAGCACCCTGAGGCCCTCCCCGGCCATCCGATCGTTCTGCGCCAGGACCCGATCGGCCGCTCCGTCGGCCAGCGCCGGCGACGCTCCATCCTCGTCGAGGTAGTGCGAGGACCGCGCCAGCAGCACGTCGGGCGCGCCCTTGACGAAGCACCTCACGACCTGGCGGCCGCGGTCCTCCATCTCGTGGAAGGTGGCCATGAGCTTGTACTCGGCATCGAACGGCACCTCGGCGACCCGGGGGTACGTTCGCCGGGTCTCCTCGACGTCCAGCCCGCCCTTCGCGGCCAGGACCACGAGCGCCCCCTCGGTCGGGTCGCCGATGCAGGCACCGTCACGGATGACCGCGTCGTTCGCGAGCGCCATCGGGAGCACGAACGGTTCGAACGCGACGTCGCTGCTCCCCGCGACGCGAAGGATGCGACCCGTCGTCGCGTACCCCTCGCCATCGACGCTGAAGCGACGGCAGACCAGCACCAGTTCGCGGGCCGTCATCTGGTTCAGGGTGAGGGTCCCGGTCTTGTCGGAGCAGATGGCCGACGTGGAACCCAGCGTCTCCACCGACCGCAGTCGCTTGACGATCGCGCCCTTCTCGGCCAGGCCGCGCGTGCCCGCGGAGAGCAGCATCGTCACCACGGCCGGCAGGCCCGTGGGGATCGCGGCGATGGCCAGGCTGATGCCGACCAGGAACAGCGTGTCGAAGTCCTCGCCGCGCGCCAGACCGAGGACGACGATCAGCACCAGGGCCGCCGCGGCCATGATCGTGATCAGCACGGTGATCTGGTCGAGCTGCTTGGTGAGCGGCGTCTTCTCCTGCTCGACGCCGCTCAGCATCCCCGAGATGTGGCCGACCTCGGTCGACATGCCCGTGGCCGTGACGACGATCTCGCCCCGACCGCGGGTGACCTGCGAGTTCATGTACGCCATGTCGACCCGGTCGCCGAGCGGCACGTCGACGCCGGCGACCGGATCGACGCTCTTGGCGACCGGAGTGCTCTCGCCGGTCAGCCCGGCTTCCTCGATCTCCAGCGTCGCCGCCACCAGGATGCGGCCGTCGGCGGGGACCTTGTCCCCCGCCTCGAAGCCCACGATGTCTCCCGGCACGAGCTCCTCGGCCGGAACTTCGACGACCTCGCCGTCGCGTCGGACGCTGGCCATCATGATCAGCATCTGTCGAAGCGCGGCGACGCTCTCCGCCGCCTTGCCCTCCTGGTGCAGCCCCATCAATGCGTTGACCACCGTCAAGCCGAGGACCACCACGCCCGTCGAGATGTCCTGGAGGGCGACGATGCTGACCAGCGCCGCACCGACGAGCACCAGCTGCATGAGGTCGCGGTACTGACGCACGAAGGCCTGCCAGGCGGGCTCCTTCGCCTCCTCGGCCAGCTTGTTCGGCCCGTGCCGCTGCCGTCGCTCGGCGACCTCGCTCGCGCTCAGGCCGACGGCAGGGTCGACGTCCAGTCGTCGACACACGTCCTCGTCCGACAGCCCGTACCAATCCGTCGAGCCCTCGACGGGCGCAGCGACGGTCGCGGTTTCGACCATCAGTTGCCTCCTCGGAGCTCGTTCGCGAAGAACTCGAGCGCCTTTTTCGTCTTGGTCTGCTGCTCCGCCATGAGGTCGACCCCGTGCCCGGCGAGTAACGCCCTGGTCTCCGCGGCGACGTCGAACGCCTCCGTGGGCTCGCACTTGGTCGACAGCTCCAGAACTCGTGACCCGTCGGGGTAGGTCCACAGCTCGGCGACGAGACGACGGCCGTGCTCCTCGGGCGTGAACTTGACCTTGAGGACGTTGATCGGCCCGAGGACCGCGAGATCATCCAGCTCGACGCCGTCTGGAGCGTGAGCGGAGAAGAACGCACGTTGCCGCTTCGTGAAGAGCCTGCGTAGCGACTGGCGACCGGCGACGGCGTCCTTGAGCAAGGCGTCGTCGCGCTGTGCCTTCATCGAGCCCGAGCACACGAAGCCACCGGGCATCGCGTCGACCTCGACTGCCATGTCGCGCGACCTCCGCAACGCCGGCGGGAGCTGCTCCGGAACGAGCGGGCGGAGCTTCACGACCGAGTCGCCGGGCTTGCGTTGGATCCGCCGCACCCTCACCACCACGCCGTGTTGGTTGAGGGTGAGCGCAGGGGTGTCCAGGAAGACCACTTGGCGGATCTGGGCGTCGAGGGGGTCGATCCCCAGCGCCGCTACCGCCGATCGGCGGTCGGCATCGGGCACGCTCAGCTTGAGCTCGACGCTGTCGGCACTCCGGAGCAGCCTGAGCACCTGCGCGACCTGCTCCGTCGAGAGCGTGGGCGCGCCGGCGTCAGGCACGCGCGGGGGTCTCCGGTGAGCGGGGGCCACCGTAGGACGCGAGTGCGTAGACGACCATGATGGCCAGCGTCACGCTGAGGATCGTCCACAGCGGCTGGTAGTAGATCCACGGCAGGAAGAGGATCGCGGCGACGCCGGCGGCGACAATCCCGACCCAGCGCGCCCATTGCGCGCCGCTGACCACGGCGAAGCCGGCAACGACGAGGACGATACCGATCCCCAGCCAGAGCCAGCCCCACGATGCGAGGTCGTTCTCGAACAGGACGGTCTGCACCTCCTCGGACACCTCGTCGTCGTACTTGAACGCCCACAGGGCATCGAGGATCTTGAACGCCCCGCTGACCACGAGCATCGCGGCGGCAAACGACAGCCACCCGGCCGCGCGTGCTGTCAGGACTCGGGCATCCCCGGTGATATCGCTCACTCGTCCCTCCTAGGTCCGACCTGGTCGGGCCTGGCAAGCCCTGTGCGGCGCCAGAGGACCAGGGGTCGAAATGACGCTCGCGCCCGCTCGGGTGGGTGGGCGCCACCCGTGAGGGGGTGGAGCGGCGGGCCCCGGCGCGGCCATCCGGCTGGCTCAGCCTCGCGGGCATGACATCACTGGGCGGCTCGGGGGGGCCACCCATTGCAACCGGACGTGTGGCGCGAGTTGACCCTTTCGTCCCCTATGCCTTCACTGTGGGAGTACATACACTTACGAAAAGTGGCAGGCGGCGAGGTGCCCAAGGACGCTGGTCGCGAGGTTGGACGCCGGCTCGAACGGCCGGCATCCCGGTTGCTCAGAGCGAAGCTGCGCCCGCCGGTGGTGCCGGAGCATTACGTCCGTCGTCCGCGTCTGCTGCAGCTCCTGGACGAGGCGGTCAGCGCTCCGCTCACGCTGGTCGTCGCGCCGGCCGGGGTCGGGAAGACCGTGCTGGTGTCGAGTTGGGTAGCCGAGTCGACCGTGCCCACGGCCTGGTTGTCCTTGGACGAGGCCGACCGGGACGGGCGCCAGCTCTGGTCCGGTGTGATCGCAGCGCTCGAGACGTTGTGGCCGCAGTGCGGTGACGCCGCGCTCACGCTGCTCCGTCGCCCCGGTCCCATCGCCGGTGTCGTCGGTCAGCTGTTGAACGACCTCGACTCGGAAGCCTACTCACGGAGCGTCCTCGTCATCGATGACCTACACCTCGTCGACGACGA
>JBOGHG010000027.1:0-26799 GCA_050744525.1 Acidimicrobiales bacterium
GGATCGGCCAGCTGGCGGAGGGTGGAGGCGATCCGGTCGTCGGACAGCTCGTTGGTGAGCCCGTCGCTGCAAAGCAGGATGCGGTCGCCCTCGAACGGGATGATCTCCCAGGAGTCGACCTGGATCTCGGGCTCCATGCCCAGGGCCCGGGTGATGATCGACTTCTGGGGGTGGGTCTGGGCCTCGGCCGGGGTCAGCTTGCCGTCCCGGACCAGCTCCTCGACCAGGCTGTGGTCCTCGGTGAGCTGGATCAGCTCTCCCTGCTGGAGCAGGTAGGCCCGCGAGTCCCCCACGTTGGTCAGGGCCAGCTGCTCCTCGCCGTCCTCCTGGACCAGGGCCAGGGCGGTGAGCGTGGTCCCCATCCCGCGCTTCTCCCGGCTGCCCTGGGCCAGCTCCCAGACCGCGTGGTTGGCCGCCTCCACCGCGGCGATCAGGCCCTCGGTGGTGCGCTCGCCCCCGTTGAAGGTCCGTTGCAGGGTCTCCACCGACGTCTGGGAGGCCACCTCGCCCGCCTGGTGGCCGCCCACGCCGTCGGCCACCGCGAACAGGCTCTCGTCGGACAGGTACCGGTCCTCGTTGATCTGCCGGACCCGCCCCACGTCGGTGGCCGCCCCGGCCTGGAGCTGCGTCAACTGGCTGGGGTCCTCATTGGAGCTCCATGACAGTCTTGCCGATCTGGAGGCGGTCCCCCTTGCGGATGGCGATGGGGGCGGTCACCTTCCGGCGGTTGAGGTACGTGCCGTTGGTTGACCCCAGGTCCTCGACGTACAGCTGGCCGTCGCGGCGGAAGACCCGGGCGTGGAGCTGGGAGACGTACGTGTCCTCCAGGGTGATCTGGCAGCCCCCCGCCCGGCCGACGGTGAGCTCGTCGGCCAGCTCGTAGGTCTGGCCCTTGGTGTCGGCCGGCTCGATGACCCGCAGGCGGGCCCCGGCCTTGCCGCCGCCGCCCCGGGCGGTCCCGCCCCAGTTGCGCGAGGGCCGGGCGGGGGGGGCCGGGGCCACCGGCGCCGGGGCCGGCCCGGTCATCTCGGCCCAGACCGCCCGGATCACGCGGATGAAGAAGAGGTAGAGCAGGGCCAGGAAGCAGAACTTGAGGATGGTGAGGAGAGAGTCGGGCACCGCAGTCAGGACGCTTCGAACCGGAGCTTCGTCGCGCCGACCGTGATCTCGTCGCCGTCGTTGAGGACCCGCTCCTTGACGCCCGCCCCGTTCACCCGGGTGCCGTTGGTGGAACCCAGGTCGACGACCACGAACCCCGCGCCCTGGCGCCGGACCTCGGCGTGGCGCCGGCTCACGTTGGGGTCGGACAGGGCGACGTCGCACTCCGGCATGCGGCCGATGCTGAGGGGCTGCTCGCCGATCTCAATGCGCCGCCCGTCCTCCAGGAAGATCGACCCCACCGCGGCGCCGCCCGGGGCCTCCTGGAAGCCGCTGGCCACCAGGAACTGGCCCTGGGTGAGGGAGTCGTCGACCTGCAGCTCCACGTGGACCGGCCCCACGAACCCGTACCCCTCCGACCGGGCGTGGTCCCGGGCCGCCTCGGCCAGCTCCCGGGTGAGGACGTCGGCGTAGGTCTCGAACTGCTCGGAATCGGCCGGGCTCAGGGCCACGCTGAAGTGGTTGGGCGCCAAGGGGCCGTTCACGCCCAGGGTGCGGTGCAGGTCCATGTCGCGCGTGAGCCGCCGACCGATCTCCACCGGCTTCAGCCCGCTGCGGAAGGTCTTGGCGAACACCCCCTCGACCAGCCGCTCCAGGCGTTGCTCGAAACCCTGCAGTCCCATCTCGAGCGAGCTTACCCAGGCCCCAACCAACCAGAGCCTGCGGTTCCGCTACCCTCGTCCTCGTCGCTCGGGCGAGTGGCGGAATTGGCAGACGCGCAGGATTCAGGTTCCTGTGTCCGAAAGGACGTGGGGGTTCAAGTCCCCCCTCGCCCACGCAGTGAAAGTGCTGGTCAGAGGGGGTGTGGCGGCCTTTTGGGCCAAGTGCGATTGGCCGGTCGGAGGCCGTTCGAGGCCCTAAGGACACGAAAAGGACACGCGCTGAATCGTCGTCGTCCCGAGGAGGGCGGTTTTTCGGGGTCATGACTGGGCGGACCGAGGTGGCCTTTGGTGCCTTTTGCCGCCGCGGAAGTGCCCTCCGCCGGCCCGCGACCATTGGGTGAGATCACTCCGGATGGCGCCGGCCGACGCATCGTCACGATGGAAGAAGACCGCATGGCCCGCGCCCGGCTCTGCTGCGCTCCGGTTGGGTCCCCGCCGAACCCGGAATCGACCCGATCCCTTACGAAGGCCACCGCGGGGCGATGGACCTAAGCCGGACCTAAATGTCACACCCCACCGATACCGTAGTGAGTATGGCGGAACGCCCCATGAGCTCACTGCTAAAGGCGCCTGAGCCCCGGCTGGTGAGCCATAGCGTTCGCAACATCGGGGCCGGGGCCGTTTCAAGGGCACGCGAAATCCGGCGGCGGTGACGTCGGGATGACGGTCGTGGACGCCCTCCTTGGAGACTACGACGCATCCCTAGACGAGATCTCTAACTGCGTTTTCCACGACAACGGCGTCGAGGTGAAGGTCTCCGCCATCGACCAGCTCCTCCTGGCCCTCACCTGTCGGCTGCTGACGGATCGGCTGCTCGGCCACGTCGGCATCGTGCAAATCCCGCGCTACAAGAACCGCAACGCCCTTCTCGTATCGATCTGCAGTCAGCTGCTATGCCGGCGCGACCCTGCACTTCTGCGGGGACCAGTGGTCTTTGTCGGCTTCGATGTCGCCGTCGCCGACCAGCTCCGCTCACTTGCTGTGCACAACCACCGCCGGATAGGTCTGGCTGACGGCAATCCGCTGTCGATGCATCGCATCACCCGTGCCGGCCTGCTGGAGCCGGTGGTCGGAGTCCACCGCGGCAGTGTCAATGGCTCGCTCATATACTTCAACACGAGGATCGGCGACCCGCCGTTGGACTCTGCGGCGCCCCTGGTGATCGTCGATGGCACCGTCGTGCTCAGCCGCTCCGCTCGGGAGCGGGTTCTGAGGTGGGTGACGGAGCACCAAGCGGCTGCCGTCGTGGTGATCAGTGACATCGGCGACAACGACATCATCGGCACCTGCGAGACAGTTGGGATGGTGCCCACCGTCCTCGCCGTGACGCAGGACGAGCTCGCCCAGCTGGCCTACGAGTTCGGCCGCCACGACCCGAGCACCAGCCCTCTCTCGAGCATGCGGCTGCTGTGGTCGATGCCCACCTGCGTGCGGATCCGCCAGGTTCGTAGCGTGCTGATAGACGAGGCACTGGCCCGGGCCTACGGCACACTGGGAGCCAAGCCCGACGGGCCTGTGCCGCCCGAGCTGGAGATGCCGCTCAAGCTCCTTCGGAATGGCACGCGCCTCGCAGCCCGCGTACGCGACTACCGCACCGCATGTACACACAACATCCGCCCCGGCGAGCTGCCGTTGCTCCGCCGTCTCGAGGGGATGACGTTCGTCGGGCCGCCGTCGTGGCGGTCCTGGGGCAGCACGAGGTTCGGCACACTCAAAGTAGCAATTCGCAACATTTGGGAGATGCTGGAGCAGGAGAACCCCAAGCTCCTCGCCCTCTGGGGTGCTCTCGACCAACTCCACCGCACCGATTCTGATTGTCGCATCCTCATTCGCTGCCACAGCAGGGCTGCCGCAGAGGCGACCCGTGCATCACTATGCACCGGAGAGCGCACCGAGGAGCAGCTCGGCTTGTGGGCGGCGATCAACGGGCGGATCTCCTTCGCCACCTTCAGCGACCGCTATGCAGCTGGCTCCTTCGATGCCCAAGTCCTCACAGGAGCACCGCCGCCCTGGCTGTTGTCCCTGTTGTTCGGCGTCGAAGCAACCGAGACCCACGTCCTGACCTACGCCGCCGAAGAGTCGATGCTGCGCTCCCAGCTTCAGCGCATCGTCGCGAACCTCAACGCCTGGCGGGTGGCGGCGGCTCGTACGCTCACGGCGAGCCCGCCGGCCGCGCTGGCGTCGCCGGTCGCCCCGCCGGAGGGCACGACGCCCGCAGCAGTGGTGGCAGCGCTGCGAGTTCCCCAGCTCGACCTCGCTGATGTGCTTGACCGTGCCGCGCAAGGCATAGACGCCCGCGACATCGAGAACGTGGTCACGACCCGCATCTTCTCGGTTGGGCAGAAGGACTGCATTCCGGTGGTGCTGGAGGACGGGCGCACCTGGTGGTGCATCGACGACGGCGCTAGGGCGACCCCAGTGCTCACGGTCACCGCCGGTGGCCATGAGACCCGACCAGTGTCCGACCTCCGGCCCGGTGACCGGATCGTGGTCCCGGCGGGGGAGGGCACGGAATCGGTTCACGCACGGCTCGTCGCTGCCAGCCGCAGCAACGATGACGTGCGCGCCTTAGACCTCATCCTGGAGCAGTTCCGGGCTGCCGCTCGTGCAGTCCGGGGCGACGGCACACGCCGCCAAGCCGTCGAACGCGTCCGGCGGGCCGGCGCCCACGCCGCTGGCCAACTGCAGGACTGGGAGCGGGGTACCACGATCGCCCCTCGAGAGCCGTGCGACGTCGAGGCCGTTTTCAAGGCCGCCGGCCGCCCGTGCCCCGACCTTGGCCTCGTGTACGCCGTGGCGGGCAAACTCCGCTCACTTAACATAATCCTTGGGCGCTTCGTTGCGGCCATGGCCGCCGGCCGGGGCGAGGAGGCCGTCCACAAGCTCCGAGAGCTCGTCGGAGCCACCGCTGACGAGATCCTCGACGAGTTCGTCGTCGTCACAGTCCGGGAGGTGAAGGAGAAGCGCAGCGTCAGCGGCGCCGTGGCCGGCAAGCTCCGGTAAGCGCTACGGCAATCGTTGACGCATTTGCTTGAGGCGAGTTGACTAGCAACCGTCGCTTCGGCGGCCACAAGTTGAACAACCCCGTCAGCATCCACCGGGGCTGGGCCGAACTGCCCCCGAGCGGGTCGGTGTCCAGCCGCACGCCGCTACCCATATACGGAGGTGTCCAATGGCCCTAACCGCGCCCAGCGTCTCCCCCTCGACGACCGCCATACCGGCACCGGGTCCCAACCAGGAGCCGATGAACCGCCTTGAGGAGGTGGTCGTCCACTACCTGCTCGACGAGGTCATCGAGCAGCTCACCGATCGTTCCGGCATGCTCCACCACTTCCCGTGGAGCCCCGAGCAGCACGTCCGCGTCGGCGTCCTCGGCGTCACGTTCAACCAGGCGCCACCACCCGCTGCGACCGGCGGGGCCACGAACACGTCCGGCGGCAGCGACGACGACCTTGACGAGGACGACGCCAACGCAGCGGGCCCGCAGCCAACCGTTGCGCCGCCCATCGACAACCGCGGCGTCATCGGTGTCGACTTCGTCGTGGATAGTGCGAACGCCCTCGAGCTCGAGGTCGACATTGAGTACGCCATCTACCACCCGGTCATCCCGCCGTTCTCGAACATGACCGCCGAGGCGCAGCGCCGCGCCGCTGCAGCCGGCGCCAACCCTCGCCGCCGACCTACCGTACCGATGAACCCCAGCTGGAACCGGGACAACCGCCACGTCACCTTCATCATCCAAGTCCCTGTCGGCGGCAACGAGCAGGCGCGGTCCTCCGCCTCCCTGACCCCGGACCCACTCGTGAGCGACGCGGCGGCGGCCATCAGCGCCCACTTCGCCAGGCCCGACGCCCTGTTCAAGCTGGCCAACAACCAGACCCTGCCTGTGCAGGCCGCCCTCCAGACCGAGTCCGACTACCTGCAGGCGCTCAACGGCCGCAAGGACACCACTTGGAAGCCGCTCGTGCCCCGGCCCGTCCTCGACGTAACCACTAACCCCACCGTCTCGGGCGGCGTCGCCGTCTCAGTGTCGGTCCGCAACGAGCTCTCAATCGGGGGTCGGGAAGTACAGGACCTTTCTCTCTACGACGCCCGAATGCGGGTCCGCATCATCGGCCCAGCTCGGCTACAGCACCAGCCGCTCCAATTCGCGGAGGATGACAGTCGTTACGCCGCCGCCGCCACCGTCGTCGGCCGCGGTCGAGGCTGCGTCGCCACGCTTGGCGTCACTGACGACCTCATTGTCGCCGAAACCCTCCCTTTGCATCCCCAGCGCCACATGCAGGCCACCGAGCACGGCGTCGACATCACCTTCGGCAACCTGATCGACAACTACCTGTCGACGCTCGACGCCGTCGCCGGCGCGATGCGAAGCTTCCTCCGCGGTTGGGATGCCATGACCTCCAACCCAACTGAGCCGACCCAGGTCAAGCTCAAGGCCCAGTTCACCCAGGAGGTCGAGCGCTTCGAACTCGGCATCGACCTGCTCCGTGCCGACGGCCGCCTCGCTCGCGCTTTCGGGCTCGCCAACGACGCCTTCGCCCGGGCCGCCATTGCCGGGGGCCGGGGGTCGGGGGCCAAGTGGCGCCTCTTCCAGCTCGTATTTATCGTCACGGAGCTCGGCGCCCTCGCCGGCCGGGAGAACCCGACGACAGCGCACCTGTGCACCCACCGCGACGAGATCAGCGCCTGCAAGGACGCGACGGCGGTGAAGCTCCGAACCGAGATCGATACCGTCGACGTGCTGTGGTTCCCGACCGGCGGCGGCAAGACCGAGGCCTACCTCGGACTCATCGCTGTCGGCCTCTTCTATGACCGGCTCCGAGGCAAGGAACGAGGCACGAGCGCCTGGCTGCTGTTCCCGCTGCGCATGCTGTCGGTCCAGCAGCTCGCCCGTGTCAGCGACATCATCCACCACGCCGACGCCGCGCGCCTCGCCGATGGAATCGGCGGCGACCCATTCGCCCTCGGCTACTTCGTCGGCTCCGGCAACACACCGAATCGCCTCGGCTACCGGGACACCCACGGCTGGTGGCCCGGCATCGACGAGTTCGCCAAACTCAGCGTCGCTGAGCGCGACGAGCGCCGCCTCGTCGGCGCCTGCCCGGCCTGCAGCGACCGCAACAGCGTCGGGCTCGATGTCGACCTGACGAATCAGCGACTCTTGCACGTCTGCCGGCGGTGCGGTCACGACCTGCCCATCTACGCCAGCGACGATGAGGTGACGCGGTACCAGCCCGCAGTAGTCGTCTCCACCGTCGACAAGATCACCGCCTTCGCCCGCAACGGCCAACTCACTGCATTCAACCGCGGACCTCGCATGCGCTGCCCGCAACACGGCTGGTACACACACAAGAGCTGTGTCGCCAAAGACTGCAACGTCAACGTCAGAACCCACACCACGCCGGCGGGGTTCAAGGACCCGACCCCGGCATTGTGGATCCAAGACGAGCTCCACCTCGTCCGAGAGGAGCTCGGTGTCTTTGCTGGGCACTACCACACGCTCATGGCCGAGCTCGCGGCCGGGGCCGGCAACGAGCCCTCAAAGGTCATCGCCGCCACGGCCACCATCGAGCAATTCGAGGATCAGCTGTCGCAGGTCTATGGGCGCATCCCGCGCATGTTCCCGACGGGCGGGCCGACCCTCGGTAAGTCTTTTTACACTGAGGTCACCGACGACCTCCGCCGTCTTTACCTCGGCGTGCTGCCCTCCGGCGGCGGCACCGTGAAGGTCGACCTCGCCGGGCGCATCACGACACAGCTCGTCCGCAATGTCCATGACCTAATGGACGACCCGACTCCGCTGCTCGGTGCCCTTGCGGCGGAGGGCATCACGAAGACCACCACAGATGTTCAGTCCATCCTGTTTGACTATGAGCTGGCCCTGGCCTACGTCAACAGCAAGGCCCATGGCGTCGCCATCCTCGACGACATCCTCCGCCTCTCGGACGAACTCATCAGTGCCGGTTCGCACCGGGTTTACACCCAGTACCTTTCCGGTGAGACGTCGCTCGGCGAGCTCGCCGCCGCGGTCGCTGAGGTCCAAGGCAACACGCCATCGACTCCCCGCTCTGACCGGATGAGGGCCCTCGTCGGCACCTCCGTCGTCTCCCACGGTGTTGACCTCGACCGTCTGAACTTCGAGGTGCTCGCAGGCATGCCGCCGTCCTACGCCCACTACATCCAGGCCACTGCCCGCGCCGGGCGGACCCACGTCGGGCTGGTCGTATCCGTATTCGACCGCAACAACCGGCGGGAGACGTCGATGTTTCAGAGCTTCGCAACGACGCACGCCGCCCTTGAGCGGATGGTGGAGCCGGTGCCGGTAAACCGCTTCGCCAGCCGCGCCGTCCATCGGACGCTACCCGGAATCGTCGCCGCTTTGCTTTGGGACGAGACCCGAGATCCCTCCCACGGCACTACCGAAGAGATCGGCATGACCCGCAAGTTCAGGTCGTGGTGGGATGCCAATGCGGCCCTCATGGGCCCGGAGACGCCGGTAGCGCTTCTCGCTGACCCCGCCGCCTGGAAGGGTCTCACCCGCCGAATCGCCCGAGCATTCAGTTGCCCGGTGCCAGCGACGGCGCTTCCGTCCGAGGAATCCCGGCTTGTGGCAGATGCCGTACACCGCTGCCCCGGCGATGACCAGCTTGCGAGACGTCGACCCGCCCGTCGAGTTCAGCGGCGGCAACCGCGCTGAGCAGATCCGTACCCGCCTCTTCGCCTGACAGGACGCAACCATGCAGCGCTCAACGACCCAGGTCCTATTCAGGTATCTTCCCGACGCTGTCTTTCAGCACGAAGATGGATTCTTCGCCCGCGTCGACCACATCGGCGGGCCCCGCGTCAGCGATCTCAACCGCAAGGTGCTCCTGGACGAGCTAGCCCAGGAGCTCGCCCAGTGGCTTCCCGAGCAGATTGGCATCCCCGACCCCAGGACGAACCCAGACGAGTTCGTCACCCTCGAGCCCGAGGAAGTTTCCTGGGACTTCTATCCGCTGACCTTCGAGTGCACGAACAGCAGCTGCGGTCGCGTTCGCCGCTGGTTCCAACAGGCCCAGCTCCTACAGGAGACCAATGCCAACGGTCGCCTCCGGTGCAAGACCTGCGGCTCAAAGATGCGCCAGCTCCGATATCTGACGGCGCACAACTGCGGCGTGATGGACCCACTCCACACGCCCCGTTGTCCCGGCTGCCAGCGCACGGAGGACATGCATCTTGAGGACCTCGGCTCGTTTCGGTCGTCGTCGTGGCGCTGCCACGCCTGCGGCGCCGCCGTCGGCACCCGCTTCACGCCCTGCAACTGCGGCCAGTACAGCCGTGGTGGCGGTCAGGTCTATCGCCAGGGCTACACCGCCCGCGACCAGCGCCTCTGGTACCCGCAGACATTGACCATCCTCAACATCTCGGGCCAGACCTACGACAACCTCCAGCGCCACCACCAGCGGGGCATCGCTGCGCTCGCCTCGTGGCTCGGCGATGAGACGACTCTCGCCGTGTCGCTCGCCGACCTCGACCGTCCATCTACTGGCACCCGTATGACGCAGAAAGGCTGGGATGTCCAGGAGCGCAAGATGCGCGAGCTAGGCCTCGAGGAGTCGATCATCGAAGAACTCCGACGCACCAAGGGCCCCGCCACGACCGGCACCGCCGCCGTGAGCGTGCTCGCCTCTCCCGAGGTGATCGAGATGTCCGCCTCCAGGCCCATGGTCGAGCGCGCCGGCCTATACGACACCCACATCATCGAGGACCGCAAAAGCTTCGACGAAGTGCGAGCCGGCGCTACGGGACCCCTGCTCACTGCGGCCAACGCGTCGAAACGGGCGATGGATGCTCTCGGCATAGAGGACATCTCCGTTACCCAGCGCTTCCCGATCGTTATCGCTAGCTACGGCTACACACGGTCCCGCCGCGAGCCCGGAGCCGCTCACCTGCGGTCCTACGCACGGCAGCACCACTACCAGCGCAAGACGCCGATCTTTGCCGTACCCGCCAACACCGAGGCACTCCTCGTCACGTTCGACGCCCGGTCGCTGCTCGGCTTCCTGCGGGATGAGGGCGACATTGCCGGCACCTTGCCTAGCAACGCCCGCGCCGCGAAGCTCACCCTCGCCGGAGTGCTCGCCGCCGAGCCTGCCGTTGGCGGCGACGACCCAGCGGGCAAGGTCCGCCGCCTCGTGCACTCCGCCAGCCACGCTCTCCTCCGCGCGCTGGACGACGGCCAGAGCGGCTTCGGTGAGTCGAGCCTCGCCGAGTGGATCGTGCCCAACGCCCTCACCGCGGGCATCTACGTTGGCTCCTACAACGACTTCACCCTGGGCGCCCTCGACACTGTTCTACGCCGCAGGATCGCGCCGTGGCTCACTCGGGCGGCGCACGACGTCAACCACTGCGACAACGATCCCATGTGCGGCCAGACCTCCTCACACAGGCCCCATGCCGCCTGCGACCGCTGTGTACACCTGTCGTTCGGGTGCCGCACATGGAACGCGGACCTCGACCGCAAGCTGCTCCGCCGCTTCTGGCTCTGGACCCAGCAGCGGGCCACGAGGCCGTGAACGGGATGGTGGCGCTCGTCGCGCTAGCTGAGCTCCTCGCTGAGGTAGCAGGCAGTCGGGCAGGAGCGATCCGCCTCGCGCTCGAGTGCTGCACTCGTGGAGCGTCGGCGCTCCCGCACCGGCATGACGATCTCGCGATCGCCGCCCGCCACGAGCTCGCCGCCACCGGCGTCCTGACTAACGCTGGCGTCGTCAGCAGCAGCAGGGCCGCCGAGCTCGTGATCGTCTGCGAGGTGCTCGCCGCCAGCACTATCACGGCGCCGGTACCCGCCCCGGATCCCAAGCTGGTACTGACCTCGCCGCCAGGCACGGTGCCCCTTCACGACCACGAGCGGCTCGACGCCTTTGTCCTCGACGTCATCCGCCAAGCCCGGCACACGCTCCATATCGGCGGCGCCTTTTGGAACGAGGACGGATTCGCGTTGCTCAACTCAGTGCTCCTCCCTGCGCTGCGGGTGAGATCCGTCACCACGACTCTCTACGTGAATTTGCCGGCCACTCAGTACCGGCCCGATCTGCTCGAGCGGCTCCGGCAGCTCACTGGTATGGGGCCGGTCGTCGTCCGATGGTTCGTCGGAGCGCGGCCTACGATGCTTCACGCGAAGTTCGTGATACGCGACCGGGTCCACGGTTACCTCGGGACCGCGAACCTAACCTCCTGGGGGATGCAAAACCACATCGAGGCGGGCGTCGAGCTGACCCCCGGACAGAGCGAGCGATTCGTCACGTTTCTGGAGCAACTCGACGCCGCCTCCCTATTTTCGTCCTCGCCACCGGCCGCATAACGAGACATGGCTCCTAAGGCGATCCAGACTGGGGCCGTGCCAGGCGCCCAACGACGCGTCGATGCGCGCTTGGCCGGGACACGGGAGCGCGTGGGATCAGCCAGCATCCTTGCGCTTTTCGACGCAGCGGTGACCTCCGTCGCCGCCAAGGCCGAGACGCGTAAGCGCGAGGGCGCCTTGCCGGTGATCAGCCTCTACCGATGGTGGGCGCGCCGCACGTCCGCTGTCGCCACGGCGCTCGCGGGCGCGGCGGCATCAGCCATGGCCCGAGACAGCCTCGTCGTTGCTGACCCATTCGCCGGCGGCGGCGTCATTGCCCTGGCCGCGCTTCTAAACCGTCACACCGTGCTCGCTCAGGAGCTCGACCCCTGGGCGGCACGGAACCTTGCCACGATGGCAACTCCCGGTGACGCCGCTGAGGTGGCACGTCTCGAAGCACACCTCCACGCGGCCATCCAAGTTCACGACTCCAAGTACATGACCACCATGGCCGACGGCAAGCCGGCCCGCATCTCGCAGACTCTGCGCGTTGCCGTGACGGCTTGCCCGAACGACGCCTGCGGCCGCGAGTTGCGTCTGTACCCCGCGGCGCTCGTGTCCCGGAACGTCCGGATCGACAGCAAGACCGCGACGAAGCGGACCGAGGCCTGGTTCGCCTGCCCCGACGGCCACCTCCATCTCCACCGCAACGTCACTCACCCGTGCCCGACGTGCAACAGACGAGTACGCCCCGACAGGCGCTACACGGCCAACCGCTCGGTGACGTGTGCCCAGTGCCGCCGAAGCCACGATGTCATCGAGCTACTCGGGTCGGGCGTGCGGTGGCACCCGGTGTTGGTGCAGCGCATGACGGGAACCCGCTTCGAGCTAGCAGAACCCACCCCATCTGAGCGGGACACCGCAAGCCAAGGTCAAGCCCGGCGCCTTGCAACGGTGCCTTCCGGTGCGGACACCGCGGTCCTGCTGCGGACGGGTTTCCGAGATTTCGGAGACCTTTACCCTGGGCGCCAGCTGGCGATTCTCGACGCACTTCTCGTCGCCGTAGAGTGCGCGGACGTCACGGCCTGGGCGAAAGCGGTTGGCCGCGCCTCCGTCATCGGCTCGGCCGAGTTCGCTGGTCTCGCCAGCCGGTGGGATCCGAATTACCTCAAGCCATACGAGACGGTGGCGTCCCACCGCTACAACGTGACGACCCTAAGTGCCGAGATCGACCCATGGGGCGAGCGTGGGAGGGGCACAGTCCGGCGCAGGCTCCGGGCCGCTGCGAAGGCCGCTACATGGCTGCATGCGCAGCAGGTCCCCCAGCGAGTCAATACCCGGACTAGTGCAAGCCCCCGAACCCGCCTCGGGCGAGGCCTCACTGTTGTAACCGGATCATCGTGCCGTATCCCCGTCCCGGATCGATCAGTCGACCTCGTTCTTACCGATCCGCCATATCACGACGACGTCCAGTATGCAGATCTGGCGAGTCTCTTCCGGGCGTGGGACGGGCAGCCCGTGGGGCGCCTCGACGGCGACGTCACCGCCGTCCGCCACGGCGGACCCGACGAGCTCCTCCGCTTCGAGGAGGCGCTGACTGCCGTGTTTACGGAGTGCCGACGCGTGATTACCGAAGACGGGCATCTCGTACTCTCCTTTGCGAACAGGGATCCACAGGCATGGGGAGCCCTTCTCGCCGCCGTGCAGCGGGCGGGGTGGAATGCCGCTGGGTTCGACACTGTGCACGCCGAGAACGAAACAGACCACGCAAAGGCCGGCCGTCGAGCCTGCGCGCTCGATGTACTCCTCGACCTAGTCCCTGTCGAAGTGTCCTCCGATGGACGCTACCGGCCGGAGCGTGTACCGAGGACGGTCGAGGAGCACTACTGCTTCGCCGTCGGCGAGTACATCCTGCAGGTCGGCCGTCTTGATGGCGACTGGCGCGCTGAGATGGTCGACCGGCTGAGAAAAGAAGACTTCCTGGCACTGGCTGGAACCATGGCGAGGACGACCTGAGACAGGGTCTTGAGGGAGAAGGCCATGCACGCTGGCAACATTTGACGCAAGGAGGTCCAAGACGACGTCAAGATTGCGTCAGGAACGGATCACCTCGATGCTCGCATCGATAGGCGGCCACCGACGTAGGGTTGCGCGTGACCTTCCGATGATCACCAATGCGCATGGCAATCTCCTGGAATCAGACGCCGAGGCCCTCGTGAACGCGGTCAACACAGTCGGGGTCATGGGCAAGGGCATCGCCCTCCAGTTCGCCCGGGCATTCCCAGCGATGCTCGCGGACTACGAGAAGGCAGCCAATGAGGCGACGTCCGGCTTGGGGAAATGCATGTCTGGGCAAATGACGCCATGTCGGGTCCCCGCTGGATCATCAACTTCCCGACGAAGGGCCAATGGCGAGCCGGCTCCCGCTTGGCCGACATCGAGTCGGGCCTGGCCGACCTGGTCCGAGTCTGTCGTTCGTACCGCATAGCCTCCATCGCCGTCCCGCCGCTCGGATGCGGAAACGGCGGCCTGGCATGGGATGCCGTCCGCCCGCTAATCGAGAAGGCCATGGCCGACGTTCCCGAGATCGATGTCCTCCTTTACCCGCCCGAGCTGACGAGCGTCGCGCTGCCGGACGAGCGCTGACACCTGAACACGTTCCCATGACCTTAAAAACGTGCATGAGTGCTCGCCACCGTCCGTCCAACGGTGTGGACGATCGATTCCGGCATCCTCGAACCGATCGCTGGAGCGACGCCGGTCCGCATCAACGTCCTGTCGCTCGCCGACGTGAAGCGCGCTCTTGATCTGATCCGCCGGCACAAGGACGACCGACAGCTCCTCGTGCAAGTCATGCGCGTACTTCGTGACAGAGCGGCGTTGGCCGGAGCCGAAGAGGGTCTCGCCGATCTCGCCGCCGGACGGGTCGTTCCTCTGAGGGACGATCTGCTCGACGAGCTCCGGGCCACGGAGCGAGGGAAGCAGCGATCCGGGTCGAGCTGACTGGTACAACCGAGCGTCAGCTCCGGAACCTGCGTGTCGCCGGCTCAAGACGGCACTCGGCGTTCTCGTCGCCGTGCGGGCACGCGGTTTGCGAAGTGGCCGGTTCGCCGGCGCCGTGCTCGACCACGTCTCCTGAGCTGACGACCTCTCTCGGCACGGGCTTGTCGGCAGAACCGCAGTCGGTGACCTACTGGTTTCCTGTTTCCGAATGCAGAAACAGGAAACAGTAAGTAGAGTGTCCTAAGTGAGAGAGTCGAACAGCGAGGCATACGAGGCGTTCCTCGCTGCACTGGCCGCCGTCGGGCTCCACGCCTCCATACGAGCCGACGCGACGTCCGCCGTGGGATGGGACGCGATCGGTTCGATCGAGGGCGTGCCGGTCGTCGTCGAGCTAAAGCCAGTTCCCGCCGTTGCTGACGTGCTTGCCTTCGATCGTGTCGAGAGCCGTGGGGCGTACAAGGTGCTTGTCGCCAGGCGGGTTTCGGCTGCGGTCCGAGAGGCGCTGACCGAACGTGACATCGGGTACTTCGACGGTCGGGGTCGTCTGCGCTTGTGGCGCCGCCCCCTGCTCATCGACACCCATGTCCCGGCGGTCAACGGATTGTCGGCTGCGCGACGTCCGCCGCGCCTTGACGTGCCCTCGCTACTTGATGTCGCGCTCGCCGTGTTGGATAGCTCGGCCGCTGGCGGAGTGCGGGCAACGGCGAAGCTGGTGGGCCGTGCTCCCGGAACCGTCTCCAAGCAGCTCGCCGCGCTCCGTGCCGCACATCTGGTCGGTGATGACGCCGAGCCAATGGTTCCTGACCTGTTCGACGCGGTCCTTGACGTGTGGCGGCCCGTTCGGGTCGCGCTTACGGCTCTGCCCCGCGAGGGCGCTGGGCCAGTGAACGAGCGTCTGCAACTCGGCTGGGACGATCCGACGGGGCCGGGCTGGGTCCTCGCCGACTTATTCGCCGCGGCTGCCTGGGGTGCACCCGTTGTGCTCGCCGGGGACGCACCTCGGGACTTCTATGTGCCCGACGCAAGGACCCTTCGCCAGGTGCGGACGTTGCTCGGAGACGCCGAGTTCGGGCGCCACGCGTGCACCGTCGCCGTTGCGCCGGCGCCGTTCGTTTGCCGGCGGCGTTATGACCGCACCGGCGCCTTCGACCCCCCCTTCTTCGCACCGAGCCCGGTCATCGCGGCGCTCGACCTCGCCAGCGATCCCGGACGTGGCCGCGAGACCCTCGATCTGTGGTCGCGCAACCTCCCGCCCGAGGTGCGGCGTGTCTGGTGAGCGACCCGCCATCGTCGTTCCCGGCGAGCGGGAGACAGTGCTGGCGCGAGCGGTCGAGGCGCTCGGTCGGTTCCCATCGGGTCAGCCTTGGGTTCTCATCGGCGGGTTGGCGGTGTTCGTAAGGGTCGGGTCGATCACTCGTCCGACGGCGGACGCCGACACGGTCGCACGTTCCCAAAGCGAGCTGCTCCGGGAACTGGTCGACAGCGACCCGACCGCCGTCATCTCCGGCGGCGAAGTCCAGATGGCCGTCGGCGACGGGACCGTTGACGTCGATGTCATGGATCTCGCCGACGACCCACTGCCGCTCGACGCCGAGCGCCGGGCCTTCGCCTTGGCTCGGCGCGGCGCTCTGCTGTCCGCAGTGACCGAGCGGATCGTCGTGACCGATCGCGACCATGCCGTCGTAGCGGACGCTGAGATCCCGGTGGCGACAGTCGGCGCTCTCATCTCGCTCAAGACCGTGTCAATGGTCCGTCGTCCGCACAGCAACCACCCCCAGAAGGTCGGCTCCGACATCCACGACCTCGTGCGGCTGGTCTCCTCCGTTGGGGCCCTGACCGCCGCCGATGAGGTCGTTGCACTGGATCATGAGCTGGCCAGCTGGGTGGCCGACCAGATTGGACGCGCCTTCGGCAGCGACCTGCGCTACACGCTGATTCGGCTCCACAACAACGACCGTTCTCCGGCAGCGCGGGCACTCACAGATGATGACGTCGCCGCGACAGTCATCCTTGCCGACGCCCTGCATGTGCAGCTTGGCCGTGAGACGTGAGCGTCTGGATGTACAGCCCCCACTCGGGCGGTAAGAAGATCCCCGAGCACGTCCGCCTGGGCACCGCGGGGCGGATCGAGGCGTTCGCCCGCGAGCACTTCGCCGGCCGCTACCGGGAGCTCGCCATCCGCTTCCGCTGCCAGTTCTGCTACATCGACGCCTTCTTGGACCCCAACCCCTTGACGGCGGATTGGACCGGTCCCGGCGACGAGACGGCGGAGGAGTACCAAGCTCGGCTGCGGGACACGCCCGTCCACCTTTGCCGGCTCCGCTTCAACGGCGACCCCGATCGCTGGACGTTCGCCTTCTACAGCCATGCGTCCGGCAGCTACGAGCCGTCGATGTCCTTTCCGGCGACGATCACGGCACGCCCGAGGAGGCGTTCGACCTTTCCGTCGCCTCGTACCTGACGTAAGCGGCCGACGAGCAACTCGACCGCCAAGAAGATGAGACACAAGGGCATCGCCGATGCTGCCTGTCCGCCGGAATCGGTGCTGCAGCTGTCACTTTCGCGCTGCGCCAGCACCCGTACATACGAGAGGAGGACGAGGAGGAGTCCCGATTCTCAGGGTGCACACGCTCGACAGCTCGCCGAAAGCCATCCGCTACTTCGACGACGTCGCCCGGCGAGACGGCGGCGTCGAGGACTACTTCAGCGGCCGGGGCGAGCGGCCGGGGCGCTGGCTGGGCGCCGGCCTGGAGCACGTCGACCTGAACCCCGGCACCGAGATTGAGGTGGAAGCCGTCCACCGGGTCATCTCCCACGGCGAGCACCCGGTCACCGGTGACCCGCTCGGCCAGCGGATGCGCAAGGACGGCATCGCCGGGTTCGGCATGACCTTCTCGGCCCCCAAGTCGGTGAGCCTCCTGTGGGCCCTGGCGTCGCCGGAGGTGGCCCGCGAGGTGGAGGCCGCCGAGGCCGCCGCCGTGCAGGCGGGGCTCACCTACGTCGAACGCCACGCCAGCTACGCCCGGCGGGGACGGAACGGCATCGAGCAGGTCGACGGCGGCGGCTTCATCGCCAGCGCCTACTTCCACCGCACGAGCCGGGAGTGCGACCCCCAGCTGCACACCCACGTCCTCGTCGCCAACCGGACGCTGTGCGATGACGGCCGGTGGCGGACACTCGACAGCCGCCAGCTCATGTGGCGCACCGAGATGCTGAAGGCGGCCGGCGCCGTGTACCAGCTCGCCCTCCGGGCCGAGCTGTCCCGCTCGCTCGGCGTGGCCTGGGAGCCGGTCGACGAGCACGGCCAGGCCGACATCGCCGGCGTCCCCCGGTCGCTGATCGAGGAGTTCTCCAAGCGCTCCGCTCAGGTCCGGGCGGCCGCGGCCGAGATGGTCGTCGAGAGGGCCGGCCACGATCCCACCCGCCTCGGCCGTGGCCCGTCCCAGTGGGAGCTGCAGAAAGCGGCCTATGACACCCGCCGGCACAAGGTCGGTGTCGACTCCGGTCGCATCCACGAGCTGTGGAAGGCGGAGGCTGCCGAACTGGGCTGGGACGCCGAGCGGCTGCGGCGGGCGACGATGCAACGGGCGCGGCGAGCGGTGCGGGACCTCGTCGAGGCCGAGCTCACCCGGAGCGTCCTTGTCGACCTGACCCTTCGGGAGGCGGCCTTCCGGTCCGGCCACGCCGCCCTCGCCGTCGCCCGCCACGTCGAGGTCGACTCCGCGGCCCAGGCGATCGACGCCGTCGAGGCGGGGACCGCAGTCGTCCTCGCCAGTCCGGAGGTGATCCAGCTGGCCGGGCCCGAACGCAGCCGGGCCGGGTTCCCGAAGCGCGCTTCCGACGGTCGGAGCACCGTGACCCGTGCCGGCGACCGGTCCTACAGCGTCGACGCCGTGCTCGCCCAGGAGATCCGGGTCTTGGAGCGGGCCGAGGCCGGCCGAACTGCGAGTGCGGGCGTGGTGCCGGCCGACGTCCTCGATCGGGCCATCGCCACCCATGACGAGGCGTTCCCGCACCGTCGCCTCAGCGACGACCAGCGCCAGGCGGTGGCGGCGTTCACCGCCGACGGCCAGCGCGTCAGCATCCTGATCGGCCCCGCCGGCACCGGGAAGTCGGTCACCCTCGGCGTCGCCCGAGCGGCGTGGGAGGCGGCAGGCTACCGGGTGCGGGGCTACGCGCCCTTCGGCGCCGCCGCTGCGTCCCTCCAGCAGTCGGCCCGCATGGAGAGCGAGGTCGTCGCCAAGCTGCTGTACGAGCAGCGCCGGCTGGAACAGCTCTCGCCGGAGGAGCGCGACCGGTGGGCGCTGACCAGTAGGGACGTCGTCGTGGTCGACGAGGCCGGCACCCTCGGCACGGCCGACCTGGATCAGCTGCTGGCCGCGGTGGACGCGGCCGGGGCGAAGCTGGTCCTGGCCGGCGACCACCGTCAGCTGGCGCCGGTCGTGCGCGGCGGCCTGTTCCCCGAGCTGCACGGGCGACTCGGCGGCGCCGAGCTCACTGAGGCGCATCGCTTCGAGCGTGCGTGGGAACGGGAGGCGGCCATGGCCATCCGTCGCCAAGACGTCGCCGGCCTCGACGACTACGCAGCGCATGACCGAATCCGCAGCGGCGACCGGCAGGCGATGATCGAAGCGGTCTACGACCACTGGGCCGACGGCTACCTCAGCGGTCGCGACTCACTGATGGTCGCGCGCACCAACGAGCTGGTCGACGAGCTCAACCAGCGGGCGCAGCGGCTGCTGGTCGAGCTGGGGCGGGTCGAGGCGGGCGGTATCGCCATCGCCGGCGGTGCCATTGCCAACGTCGGCGACGTCGTCATCACCCGTCACCCCGACCGCCGTATCCGGGTGACGGGGGCGTCCCGTCACGTCCGCAACGGTGCCCGCTGGCGGGTGGTGGAGGTCGGGCCCGCCAGCCTGGTCGCCGAGGAGCTCGGAGCGGGTAGTCGCCCGGGCCGGGCGAACATCCCGGCCCGGTACGCGGCCGAGCACCTGCGGCTCGGCTACGCGGCCACCGGCCATTCGAGCCAGGGGAGAACGGTCGACCGGGTCGGCGTGGTGGTGCAAGGCGGCGAGGACGCCAACTGGCTCTACTCCGCAGTGACCCGTGGCCGGGAGGGGACGATGCTCTTCGTCGCCACCGAGGCGACGGAGTTCGCTGCCGAGTACGGCAAGGAGCCGCCCGCCGCCCGCCAGGTCTTGGAGGCGGTCGTGCTCCGCAACGGCGAGCAGCAGTCCGCGGTCGCCGAGCTCCATGCCGGGCTGGCCCGCAGTGAGCGCGTGCCGCAGCTCGAGGTTCTCGCCACAGCGGAACGCCCGACCCAATCCCTCGCGCGCGAGCGGCAGGCACTGAAGAGCCAGCTGTTACGGTCGCCGTCCGAGCGGGACGTCAGGGTGGCATCAGTGGCGGTACAGGACGCCACCAGGTCCTTCGCCGGCGCCGGCGAGCGGCTTGACGCGGCTCGGCGACGGCTCCACGAGGTCGAGTCCCGCCGTCTCTGGCGTCGCTCCGGTGAGGAGCTGCGTTCCGCCCGGCGGTCCGTCGCCGATGGCATGAAGGACGTGGCATCGGCGGAGCGCGTCCTCGCCAATGCGCAGGAGAAGCTGGCAACGAAGAAGGTCGACGCCGTCGCCGCCTCGACGGTGCGGGACAGACTGGAACTGATCCAGGCTGCGCTCGTCGTGCAGGTCGAGCGCGCTGTCGTCCGCGCGCCCGGCTACCTCGTCGCTGCCCTCGGGCGTCGACCTCCCGAGAACTCGGTCGCCCGCCGTGACTGGGACGAGGACGCGGCGCGTCTGGAGACCTACCGCCATTTCGAGCTCGGCATCGGCCCGGACGACGGTGCGCTCGGCCCTTCGGGGATGGAGGCGGCGATCGGTGTCCGGCCGCGAGACTCCGTCGAGCGGATGGCCTGGGACCACGCCGTCGAACGGCCGTCGGTGGCCCGCGGCCGTGTGCTCGAACGGGAACCCCTCGGGATCGACCTGTAGTGCAACGCGCGTCGCGCGCTCGTGGCAACGCTGCAGCAGCGTTGCGTCCGAGAAAGCGCGACGTGCAGCGCATTTGGCAACACTCCTGGCAACACCCGGGGCGCACGCTCCGGCAATGCCTACGTTGCCCCGGCTGTTCCGCCTGCTGGAAGACGACTGGTCGCACGCCGGACGAGGCCGCGACGCAACGGCCGCCCTGGCCCGGTGGGCCGAACGCCATCCCGTCCTGGACGGCTTCGCCAATCCTGCGGCGGTGGTCGCCCGCTGCCACAGCCGTGACGGGCGGGCCTCTGAGCTCGTGGCGGCCGTGCTCACCGAGGCCGGCGACGATCCTTGGGCGGCCCGGACCGTCCTGCAAGCGGTCCTCCCCGGGATCGCTGGTGTGGCGCGCCGGGCCTCCTGCTACGTCGGTGGGCAGCGCCCGGTATGGCAGAGCGGCGACGAGCTCGACCAGGACGTCGTCCTCATCGCCCTCGAACGGATCCAGGCCCTTGCCGGTGCCGAGCCCGCCTACCCCTGTCGCGCCGTCGTGGACGGGACCTGGCAGCGGGTGCGTCACCACGCCGCATCTGTGCGCCAGGCCCTTGCGAACCAGGTGGATGTGGACGCCGGCGCAACCGCCGTCGCCTCGGCCGATCGCTCCGGTCTGGAGGAACTCGGCTTGGCCGTCATCGCTGCCGTCAACGCCGGCACGCTCGGCACCCTGGACGCCGGGCTCGTGTACTCCTGCCATGTCGCCGGCTACGGCGTGGCCGAGCTGGCGCCGGCGACCGGACGGACGGCGCGTTCGCTCTGGCGCCGCCGGCGACGAGCCGAGGAGCTTCTTGTCGCGAGGGAGCGGGCCGATGACTGAACGTCAGGCGCCGTTGACGCTGTCCGAGGCGGCGGCCTACCTGAACGTGACGGAGCGGTACGTGCGCAGGCTCGTCGCCGAGAGGAGAGTCGCCTATCACAAGGTCGGACGGCTCCTGCGGTTCCGCGCGGCGGACCTCGACGCTCTCTTCGAAGCCGGCCGAGTTGAGGTACCGCCGGTCCACCCGTTGCTCCAGCGGCGCCGATCATGAAAACATATGAAGCTGATTGATGGCACTTGAAGGGAGCAAGGAGCGATGGGATCGATCGTCGCGCTGGAAGGTGGCCACTACAAGGCGAGGTACCGGGATCACCTCGGCCGCTCACGAAGCAAGACGTTCCGGCTGAAGAGGGACGCCACCGACTTCCTCAAGACGGTCGGCGCCGACATCGTCCGAGGCGCCTACATCGACCCCCGCCTCGGCCGGATCACGTTCGCCGAATGGTCACAGCACTGGCTGGAGACGAAGGTGAACCTCCGGCCCGGAACCTACGCCCGCTATCGGCGAGTCCTCCGGTTGTCGCTCGTCCCGGCGTTCGGCCCGATGCGGCTCGCGAGCATCGGCCCGCTCGATGTCCGGAAGTGGCTCGCCGAGATGGCCGCCACTCAGCCGTCCTCGGAGGTGCGGCGCAGCTACGTGATGCTGCGGATGGTGATGAAGGCCGCAGTGGAGAACGAGTTGATTGTCAAGACGCCGTGCGTCGCCGAACTCCCGCGGGCCACAGAGGCGGAGATGCGGTTCCTCGCTGTCGCCGAGGTCGACGAGCTGGCCGAGGCGATCAATCCCCACTCGAAGGTGCTCGTGTACGTGCTGGCGTACTGCGGCCTGCGCTGGGGCGAGGCAGTCGGGCTGAAGCGCAAGTACGTCGACACCAGCCGGCGCACGATCCGAGTAGAGGAGCAGCTCACCGAGGTCGACCACCAGTTCTACTTCGGCCAACCCCTGAAGACGTCGGCCGCCCGGCGGACCGTGCGCATGCCGGCGTTCGTGGCCACGCTCCTGGAGGAGCACTTCGCCTACCTCGAAGCCCTCCGTCAAGACCTTGGCCTGCCACCGCTCGGCCGGGACGATCTCATCTTCACGAACGTGAGAGGGCGCACTTGGCATCGGGCCAGCTTCCGCCTGAACCACTGGCTGACGGCGGTCCGGACGGCGGGCCTGTCGGGCTTGCGGGTCCACGACCTCCGCCACACCGCCGTCGCCTTCGCCATCAACCTCAGCAACGCCCACCCCAAGGCCGTCCAAATCCGATTCGGCCACTCGTCGATCCAGCAGACCTACGACCGCTACGGCCACCTCTTCCCCCAGATGGATGAGGCGATCGCCGATGACCTCGACGTTGCGTACAAGGCCTCCCGGTCGCGGGCCGTCGCCGAACCGACTCTGGTTCGACCTCTTTCCCCACCGCTCGGCCGAGATACCCAACCATGCGAGATGCAGCCTTCTTAAAGGCGCACTTGGCGCGTGACCGGCCTCGTCTCACGAGAGCTGCGCCAGCGCATCCAACTACACTGATGTGACCCCACCGAGAGGCGCAGAAATGACCATAGGTCGATGACGAGCGAGCGGCTCCACCTTCTCGCGTCAGATGGTTTCGAAGGAGTGCGGCCAACCGAATTCGCGGACCTCGCGGCATGGTGCAGAGATTGGTGCGTCGCCACAGGAGACGCTAGGTTCTGCCTTTTGAGCGAGACCCTTCAACTAATATTCGATGCGTTCGGGGAACAGGGCCTGCCAGCTGCGATCTCGGACGCTATTGATGAGGCGCTTCGTCGCGCATTGCCACATATTCTCCTCGCGACTGACCTCTCTTCCGGCTCTCAGCAGGCAAATTATCTCCTCAATGAGATCGGCAACCTTCCCCTATGGCCGGAGCAATGGCTCAGGATTGGGCTCGTTAGGCGAGCGGATGACGTTTCAGCGGACGGCGGCATCTTGCATCCCGACGATTAGTTAGCCGGTCCCGTGCGTGGCATGGCGCCGTCCGGAGCACCACATGTCAGGTAGAGAGGTTATGCATAGGCTCGGTATTGGCGACACCTCTTTAATCGACTTGCCCGACTTCGCTAGGCCGAGCACCGTACAGCTTAAGGCCGAATTTGAAAACCCATCGGGATCCGTCAAAGATCGTACAGCAGCGTATCTTGCGGCTTGGGCACAAGCTGAAGGAGGTCCGCACGTCCGAATCGTGGAGAGCACGTCCGGAAACCTCGGGATATCGTTGTCGTACATCTGCACGCTACTCGGCATGCAACCGCCCTTATTGATCATCGATTCATCCATTCCCGCTGAGAAGGCTGCTGCAATCGATCACTGCGGCGCGGAAACACTTGTCGTTCGGAAGGCGCGGGTCGGACTCACGCTTCGGGAGACGCGTGTCCAGATCGCCGATGAGGTTGGTAGACAGGCTGGGTATTTGTGGGTGAATCAGTACGGCAACAACGCTAATTTCCTAGCTCATACTGAGACCACTGGCCCAGAGTTAACCAGCGCACCCGGCGGGATAATGATGGTCATAGCGCCGATAAGCACAGGGGGTACGGCCTGTGGAATCGCCGGCCACCTTGCCAGTCATCCCGGATCCCGAGTCGTCGCAGTCGAGCCACTCGGCTCAACAATTTTCGGCGGCCGTGATGACAGCTTCGTAACGGCCGGCGCAGGCTTCCACGGAGCGCCCGCCATAGTACAGCGAAATGGCGGTCTGCTTGGTGGATACGCACAGGTCCCGGATGAGATATCTGCGAGGGAATGTGTGCTCTTACGTGACCAGTACGGGTTATCGGTCGGGCTGACGACTGGTGCGGCGCTGGCGTGTGCACGTGCAATTGGTTCAGCTGAGGCACATCGCGTCGTTGTCATCGCAGCCGACGGTGGTGATCACTACACTGCGGAGATCGCCGCCCTCTCGTCATCCCCGAGTTATCCGGACTCGCAGAGGGCGATGCGGATTCAAGTGAACTGACCGTGGCTCGGCCGCTCATCCCGGGTCGCGGTTGCATTATCTAGAGGCTTGTCACCCCAAACGGAGAAACGGCGGCCCTGCTCGATCCACCGTTCTGCAACGCTCATAGCTTCGCGCTCGGCAATGTCGACTGCAGTGAGCCACTTTCCGCCGACACCCGTCAAGCCGGCCTCCTGGAATACGGCGGTTACGGGTTCGTAGGTCGAGATGCGCCGAAAGGGTAGGGAGCCGGTAGCCAATTGGTCGTAGTAGCTGGCACCGTGCTCATGCGGTGCCCCTTGGATTCGCGCCAGAGATAGACCGATGCGTCGTAGAAGGCGGCTCGGCCAGCCTCCAGCGGACCAGCAGCCATCAATCGCCAATAGCCGTCCACCCGGGCGCAGCTTCCGCTTCCACAACTGTATTGTCCGCAGAGGGTCGGTGAGAGTCCACAGAACATGACGTGACATGATGATATCGAGAGTACCGTCCTCGACCGTTAAGAGAGTGGTCAGGTCGTCCTGTCGAAAGTCGACTGTTCGGCGTAGAGCCGTTGCTTTTGAGCGGGCCTCGTTCAACATCGGCTCTGATAGATCCACAGCTACGAGGTTATGGCCAAGCTCGGCCGCCAATAGGGCCAGCGATCCGGTCCCCGTCCCGACGTCCAAAACTGCTAACTGGGCCGATCCGAGGTGTTCCGCCAAGGCAGAGCGCCACGCGTCAAGTTCTTGGGCAGACCGAATGCCATGACGGGAGAGGGAATCATAGTTCGATGCCGCAGCATTCCAGAAAGCGATTTCGCCGTTATCTTGCGCACCCATTGTCACCAGAGTGTAACACCTCCCTCCATTATAAGCGTCGCCCTCACTCGATCGGGCCTTCCCCGAAGATTCGAAGGCACGCGGCCGCAAGATCAACAGCGGCGTCTGCGTCGAAGCGATACGAAAGAGCGGCCAACCGGACGGGGTCTCCTGCATGATACTTCTCGAACAACAGTTGACGTTGGCCGTACTCACCCGTAGTTGCATCGCGGGCCAGAGTTAGCTCCGCCAACCTACGCGCCGAAGAAACGACGGACGATGAGAACGTCGATGTCATTAGGTACTCGATATCACCAGCTGACGCTGGAGTCGGCGGTACAATAAGCAGGCTGGCCCCGCCAACCGCTTGGATTACCTGAACGGCACGGGCGAACATCCTTGGCATCTGGTATCTAAGTCCACGCAGAATGCGGATATTGGGCACCGTCAGCCCGGATTGGAGCGTTTCTGAGGTTGACTCACTGCTGGCAAGTGCACCGCTCGCCACTGCCTCGAAGCCAATGAGTTCGCCTAACATCTCCTCAACGTGAGGGAACGAGTCAACTTTCCCTGACCTTGCGAGGAGAATGGCGAGGCCCGCCAAGAAGCGCAGCTTTATCATCGCACGTGCGAGATCATGATGAGCCGAAAGGTGTCGAGCGCCGGTCGCATCATACAAAGAGTTCGCCTGGTCAGGACTTCCCATGAAGAAGACGCGCTCCTTCGGAATGAAGACATCTTCAAAGAAGCATAGGCAGTCCGCCTCTTGGAACCGGCTTGCGAGTGGAAAATGGGGTAGAGAGGTTGACCTAGCTCCAGACGGGGGGCGATGTACAAAGTGAAGGCCGTCCGTGCTTACTGGGATCGCAAAGGCGCAGGTTCGACGGTCATCTCCTTCGGCAAGACCCGGAAGGGGAAACACGGCAATGTCATCCGCAATCGCACCCCCAGTCGCCACAAGCTTCGCCCCGCTGACCACTAGGCCTTCTGGTCTTCGACTGACCACCTTGAGTCTGCCGAACCGGGACTCAAATGTGTCTCCGGCGCCTCTAACGTCTTGAGGGTCGATCGTGGCATGTGCAATGTACAATTGGGTGCTGCATAAGTCTTCATAGTACCGTCGCACGTTGTCCGGGTACGCGAAGTCATCAGTGAGGAATAAGTCGGCAGAGGCCGCAAAGGCGGCAATTACTGTATTCATGAACGAGGGAGGCCGACCGACAAGCCCAAACGTTTTGTGAGCTATAACCTCGGTGGCTTCGCGTCGGTCCCGAAGTTGCGAGGCAGAGCGCGGTTGAAGAATGGACAACGGCAGCCGAGACCCAGATGGATCTGTATAGCATAACTTATCCTGAAGTTCCGGCAACGTGTGGTAGTCGAAAATGCTCGCGATCGTGTCCACTGCAGTCGAGAGTCGCTTATCAGTTGATACGTCACCGACGCGCTCACCGTCTATCCAGACGTTCCGCCGCTGGGCACGCAGTCCGTCTCTGTAACTGTTGCCGTCTCGGACGCGATTCAAGGTATCACGGGGAGCTTCGGTTCTTGCTAATGGGCGGAATCATCCTCGCGAGGAGGGCTCGGCTAAGCGAGGCCACTTGGTGAGCGCGCTTTGCCACGGTGAGCGGAGCGTTGCGACGCTCAGCAACGGTGTACCGGAGATCATGCCGTCGGTAAGGGTAGCTTGCGGATCGTGGGCGAGTGCCTAGAGGTCACGGATCTGCGGTGTGACCCGGCCATTGCTCGACTTTTCAAGTAGCTGGTCGGCTGCCGGTGCGCTGCGGAGATCATCTTGGACCATGGGGGAAGCCGTCGGCAGCGCCACTCGCCCATGCGGCCCATAGATCGAGGGTGAAAGCAACAGTCCGAGCAACAGGGCCGGGCCTCAGCGTTAGGGTGGCACTAGATACCGAGGCGTCGCCACCAGACTGCGGTGGTCAGACCCGACTTTGACACCTGAAGGCCGTTTTCGGGGTCTTCCACAGGCCTCGCAACGCTGTGACCTGGGCTTTTGTCGCGAGAAGGTCGCTGACGGCTCGGAAAGTGTAGGGGCAACACATCCACGCCTG
>JBOGHG010000028.1:0-26547 GCA_050744525.1 Acidimicrobiales bacterium
CGCCTCGAGGCGGTTCGCTTCGACGCGCCCGCACACAGGACCGCAGCCGTCACAAGCCCAAGAAATCGGCCTTCGACTTCGTCGAAGACTGTTGACATCAAGCGCTTCTTCAGGAAGGTCGATCTGTTCGCCGCCGACGGTGTGTCCGACGAGTACCGAGGCGCAGATGCGCGGCTGTCGGGCTCGAGCCGACCGTTGTTCTGCGGCGGGGTTCTGTGCGGTCGTCACCGACGGGGACCAACGCCGGTTCTGGATCCAGGCCGGCCTCCACGACCCCGAGATCGTGCTGGCCCGCTTCGACTACGCCTACGACGCCGAAGCTGCGGAGGGGGCGGCGGCGCTGGGCCTGGACCCGTCGGACCTCCTCGAAGTGATCGACGCCAACTAGGCGGCGATCGAGGACGCGGGGGCGGTCCAGCATGGTTACACCGCTCCCGGCGACGGCCACGGGATCTTCGAGTACGAACGGTTCTACGAGCTGGAGGTCAACGGCGTCACCTTGGTCGACTGGGTCGGCGCGCTGATCGCCGGTGAACCACTCGACGATGTCCACTGCACGCAGTGCAGGCGGGGCTGACCAGCGCCGCGGCCGGTAGCCACCCGCGCGGGGAGCTCGTGCCGTTCCCTCGTCGGCTGCCCATGTCAGCTGGGCTTGCCAGTCTTGGAGATAACTGTTATCTTAAGGCTAACCGTTAGATCGGAGGGTCGATGCAGCAAGAAGTGGTGCTGGCGATGCTGGCCAAGGAGCCCTCGCACGGCTACGAGCTGCGCGCCCGGCTGCGCCAGGCGCTGGGCCCGCTGGGCGAGGCCCTGAACCCCGGGCACGTCTATGTCACGCTGACCCGGCTGGAGAAGTCGGGCCTGGTGGCCTCCGAGCGGACGGCGGGCCTGGCGGACCGGCAGGACCGCAAGGTGTACGCGCTGACCCCGGACGGCCAGCAACGCGTCGCCGAATGGCTCGCCGAGGTGGACTGGCCCAAACCCGACCTGGCCGAGTTCCATCTCAAGCTGATCGCAGCGGCGGCGGCCGGGCTGGCCGACCCGCTCAGCATCGTGGACACCCAGCGCCGCGAGCTGCTGCGCCGGCTGCGCGACGCCCAGCGCGCCGCCCTGGCCGAGCGCGAGGGCTCGGACGCCGGGCTGTTGTTGGAGGGCATCGTGCTGCGCCTGCAGGCGGACCTGCGCTGGCTGGAGGCCTGCGAGCAGAACTGGACCGGCCGAAGGAACAGATCATGAGACACAGCGCCGACACAATCGTGAGCGACAGCGCCGCCACGATCATGAGCGACAGCGCCACCACGGCCGTGCTCTGGGCCCGCGGGTTGGGCAAGCACTACGGCCACGGAGAGGGATTGGTGCGCGCCGTTGACGGGGTGGATCTCGAGGTCGCCCCCGGTGAGACGGTGGCGGTGATGGGGCCCAGCGGCTGCGGCAAGTCCACGCTGCTGCACCTCGTCGGCGGCCTGGACCGGCCCTCGGGCGGCGAAGTGTGGCTGGGGGGGCGGCGCATCGACCAGATGGGCGAGAGGGCCCTGGCCCGGATGCGGCGCACCGCGGTCGGCTTCGTCTTCCAGGCCTTCCACCTGATGGACGAGCTCACCGCCGTGGAGAACGTCGAACTGCCGGCGCTGCTGGACGGACGCTCACCCCGGGCGGCGCGGCGCCGCGCCGTGCATCTGCTGGAGGGGGTCGGTCTCGCCGACCGGGCGGGGTTTCTGCCCTCGGCCCTGTCGGGCGGTCAGCGTCAGCGGGTGGCGATCGCCCGCGCGCTTTCGAACGAACCGCTCGTCGTCTTCGCCGACGAACCCACCGGCAACCTCGACAGCGCTGCCACCCTGGAGGTCCTGCGCCTGTTCGACAGCCTGCACCAGGGCGGACAGACGCTGGTCGTCGTCACCCACGACGCCCGGATCGCGGCCACCGCCGACCGGCTCATCTCCATGCGCGACGGCGCTTTCGTCGACGAGACCCGGCTGACCGGCGGCACCAGCGGCAAGCTCGGCGCCCTGGTCGGACTGGAGGGCTGAGCCATGGGCCGCATCCTGCTCGTGGCACGCCTCGCCGCCCGCAACCTACGGCGACGGCCGGCCGAGGCCGCACTCCTCCTGCTCGCCATCACCGCGGCCACCACCGTGCTGACCCTCGGGCTCGCCCTGCGCGGGGTGACCGACGACCCCTACCAGAGCACCCGGGAGGCGACGGCCGGGCCCGACGTGGTCGCCAGCTCCGCCCCCGACCCCTTCCTCGGCCAGCGGGCCGATCTGGCCGGGCTGGACGCACTGACCCAGGCGCCAGGCGTCGTCGACCACAGCGGACCGTACCCGGTGATCGGGGCCGAGCTCGAGGCCGACGGCCTCACCGGGTCGAGGCGCACCCCCCGGGGCGAGGTCATCGGCGGCGCGGCGGGGGTGTGGGCGGTGGGACGCGACCCCGCGGAGGCCTCGCTCGACCAGCCCGAGCTGACCGAGGGCACCTGGGTGCGGAGCGGCGGCGCGGTCGTCGAGGCCGGCTTCGCCGACGCGCTCGGTGTGCGCAAGGGGGACCGGATCACGCTGAGGAGCCGCCTGTGCACGCTCGAGACGCAGACCGGACCGCCGGACTGCCGCGTCACCAACGAGCGCTCGTTCACGATCGTCGGTGTGGCCGTCACCGCCGCGGCTCGGCCCTATCCGGACGTGTGCTTCGCCCCGTCCTGCTCGTGGTTCGCCGAGGCCATGGAGGACGAACTGGCCGACGGCCCGCCGCCGGAGGAGCCGCCGCTCGATCTGCCGATCGAGGACGCGGAGTCGCCGGTCGAGCCGGGCCTGGTGTGGCTCACCAAGGCCGACGCCGTCGGCCTCGCCCCCGCGGCGGGCACCGCGTCCTACGTCATGAACCTGAGGCTGGCCGACCCGGCCGCCGCTCCGGCGTTCGTCAACGCCCACCTCTCGGCGGACAACCCCACACAGATCCTGGAGTCGTGGCAGGACATCCGTGCCGCGCACGACCAGCTGATGCAGGACCAGCAGCGGGTCCTGCAGATCGGCAGCCGGCTGCTCGGCCTGCTCGCCGTGGCCAGCGTGGCGGTCCTCGTCGGCGGCCGGATGGCCGACCAGACCCGACGCGTCGGGCTGCTCAAGGCGGTCGGCGGCTCGCCGCGCCTGGTCGCGGTCGTGCTGCTCACCGAGTACGTGGTCCTGGCCCTGCTCGCGTCGGCAGCCGGGCTGGCGGCCGGATGGCTGGCCGCTCCGCTGCTCACCGACCCCGGTGCCGGCCTCGTCGGGCGCGCGGGAACGCCGTCGCTCACCCTGTCCATGGCCGGTCAGGTGACGGCGGTGGCGCTCGGCGTCGCCGTCGTCGCGACCTTCGTGCCCGCCGTCCGCGCCTCCCGCACCAGCACCGTCCACGCCTTGGCCGACGCGACCCGCCCGCCCCGGCGCACGGCCTGGCTGATCGCCATCTCGGCACGCCTGCCCGTCGCGCTGCTCCTCGGGCTGCGGGTGGCCGCCCGCCGGCCCCGCCGGGTCGTGCTGAGTGCGATCAGCGTGGCGATCACCGTCACCGGGATCGTCGCCGTGCTGGCCGCCCAGGCGACGATCAAGCAGGACGCCCAGCTCGTCGGTGGGACCGATCCCACGGCCGACAACGCGAACCGGGTGTTGATGGTGATCACGGTCACGCTGGTCGCCCTGGCCGCGGTCAACGCCATCTTCGTCACCTGGGCCACCGCGCTCGACGCCAAGCACGCCTCGGCGCTGGCCCGCGCCCTCGGCGCCACCCCCCAGCAGGTCAGCACGGGGCTCTCCGCCGCGCAGGTGCTCCCCGCGCTCGCCGGCGCGATCCTGGGCATCGCCGGAGGCCTGGCACTCTTCGCCGCCGTGAGCGGCGACGAGACGGCGGACCCGCCGCTGTGGCAACTCCTCGCCGTGGTCCCGGTGACCGTGGCCGTGGTGGCGGCGCTCACCACCATCCCCGCCCGCCTCGGCGCCCGCCGCCCCACCGCCGAGATCCTCCAGGCCGAACTCGCCTGAAGCCCAGAGAACCGGCCTCGACCGATCGAACTGGAACGGTGACAGGCAAGGAGCCGAGGTCACCGACACACGCGCTATCGGCGGCTCCACGCTCGCCGACTCGGGCCATCCATCGCGCCATAACGACGTCGCCAAGACTGTCTCGGCCACGCCCGGAACCGGCGATCTGTCGTAGGTCCGACCAACCGGCCGGGCACACCAGATTCGGTGATCTGGGTCGCTGGGTCCTGGCCAGCCGGCGCGCGACTTCGACGCGTAGCGTGCTGGCCGTCTCGGGTCTGGTGGGTTCACTCGCCAGCAGGTAAGCGTCGCTCGGTTCGACGGCGGTCGCCAGGGTTCCCTCGTTGAACTGTCGGCATCGGCGAGGTATGCACGAGATATCGGGACCGTCGGCTTCATCGGCTTGCGTGATGCGGGTGCGGGGCAGTGTGATCCGCGGGTGCTGGACAAGGAGAACGCAGCAGGAAGTGGCGGTAGCCCCAGCCTTCTTCTTGCTTGTAGTGCTCGTCGATGAGTTCGAGGTTCTCGCAGTGGAGCCAGGCGAGCACCTGCTGGCGGTGGGGGTAGTAGTGGTAGCCGGCGACGTCACCCTCTACGACTTCACCGGGTACGGCCGGGATGCCGCTGGTGACGAGCTTGGCGTAGGCGGCGTCGAGGTGCTTGTGGGCTTGCTCTTCGACCGTCAGGTAGAGGTGGCCGCGTGGTCGCAGGGCGCGGTGGAGGTTGGCGAGCACGAGCGGCCAGTCCTCGGGAGCTACGTTTTCCAGCGCGTCGACGGTCATGACGGCGTCGAAGCGGGCGACGAACGCCAGCTCTTGGAGTCCGACCTGCTGCAGCTCGATGGCGATGCCGCGGGCCCGGGCCTGCTCGAGCATGCCCGCTGACTGGTCGATGCCCACGACTCGACGTCCGCTGTCGGCCACCAGTGGGAAGTAGCGGCCGGTCCCGCATGGTGCGTCCAGCACCGTGCCTCCGGGTGGACAGGTCGCCAGCAGACGGCCCACCCATTCTTGTTGGACCTCGTTCGGGTAGGGGTTCTGGTCGTAGGTGGCCGCTTCGGCGTCATAGTCCGCGATGACCGCGGCACGCCGCTCGTCGATCCACGCTCGCCTATCCACAGTTCCTCCTTCGGCGTCTCTGACCTTCGGCGAAGACACCGACGATCACGATGTCGTCCCGCGCTTGTTGCGTCACCCAGAGCATGCGCCTGTTGGGGCGATTGCACCTCCGTGCTGGGTACGGGTCCTGACACGGAGCCGGCCGCGATCCAGAGTCGATCGCGACATCAGCGTCGATCGAGGCCGCTCCGGTCGCCACGCAGCCGGACGGCAGCGGGTCGGGCGGCGCCAAAGAACGACTCGACGGCCTTGTCTGTCCAATTCGCTTGCCACCGTTCCGGCCCGGCGCTGACCCCCCGGCTTGACCCCCCGCTGACTGCGTCCGGCCCGTGTTCGCCGGTCGGCCTCAGACCACGAGTTCGTCCATTGCCGCCTGGAGGAGGTCGGCGGCCTGGCTGATGGAGATGCGGGTGCCTTCGTTGACGATTCGATCGAGCTCGGGTGCGCCGAGCTTGGCGCGAAGTTGTCTCTCGAGGGCTGCAAGGTCGGGGTACGACTCGGCTGGGTCGCTGGTCTGGGAGCGGAGAAGGCCGAGAGCGGTCGCCGCTGGCCGGGTGTGGCCGAGGTCAGCCAGTGCAGGCGAGAGGCTGACGATAGCGGACCATACCTCGTGCCAAGCGCCTGCCCGGACGTGGCGGGCGAAAGCCGGTCGCGTCAACGCCACGGCGTCGAGCGGACGGCCGAGCTGCGTGTAGTGGGACGCCAGTTCATGTCGAGCCGCAGTAGAGATGTCCACATCCAGTGGGGCGGCGAGGTCCAGCGACCGTTCCAGTAGCCTCAGCGCCTCGGTCGGTTCGGATTTTCGCAATGCCATACCCAGCGCCGTCGACGCAGTGGCGACGCCGGTGGGTTGACCGAACGCTTCGGCTAGGTCGAGCGTCTCACGGATCTTTGTCAGACGAGACTTCTCGCCTTCGGGGGACCCTTCGCTGTTTCTGATGAGGGTGGCGAGGAGGAATGCCTCTTCGAGCCTGGCTGTGAGCTCCCAGAAGGCGTCCCCAGTGGCGTCGGCACGACGCAGCAGAGCCGCCGCGTCTGCCACGGCGGCGTTGGGTCCTCCGGGCCATTGGTTAAGGGCGGCGGCGGGTACCCACGGTTCGTTGGCTGGCCCCAGTCGATCTTCCTCATCGCGGGCGAGCGCCAGGAAGCGGTCCTCAGTCTGGCGGTCGTCGCGCTTGTGTGCGAAGAGGGCGCCGCCGGCGAGAATGATCGGTCGCAGGGGGTGGTCTGTGGTCGAAGGTAAGGCGAGCACGGCGTCGCACCAGCCGGCGGTCTCGAGCCGGAGCCGCGAGTTCGCCCACCACAACACGTTGGTCAGCAACCGGCAGGCGGAGTCACCGTCGTCGAGCTCGCAGGCCCAGCGCAGCGCGGTGCGCAGGTTGGACCATTCGGCGAGGAAGGCCTGGTGCCAGTGCAGCTCGTCGGGCCTTCGGATGCCGGCGTTGCTGGTTTCTGTCCACGTCACGTAGTAGGCGAGGTGCTGACGCCGCGCGTCGATGGTTTCGTCGCGGACCTCGAGGCGCTGCTTTCCGTATTGGCGGAGCGTTTCGAGTTGCCGGAACCTTGTGCCTAGTGGCCCGCGCGTCGTCGTCAGCAGCGACTTGTCGACCAGGGAGCCGAGCAAATCCTCGACCACGCCGACAAGCGGTGTGGCGCCCACCGCCTGCGCGGCCCCGAAGCCAAACTCAGCGCTGAACACTGAGAGTCGGTCAAAGAACCGCTGTTCGATAGGTGTCAGCAAGTCATATGACCAGGCAACCGTGGCCCTCAGGCTCCGTTGCCGGGCGACGGCGCCGCGACGGCGTGTCAGGAGCCGGAACCTGTCGTCGAGATGGTCGCGGAGTTCGGACAGGTTCATGGCAGGAAGGCGGGCTACCGCCAACTCGATCGCCAGCGGGAGGCCGTCGAGTCGTCGGCAGAGGTCGTTGACCATGGCGATCTCGTCCGTTGATGGGTGAAAGTCGCCGAGCACCCTGGCGGCACGTTCACAGAACAGGCGACCGGCTTCTGAGATCCGCCCGTCGCTGTCGACGCCCAGAGGGTGCAAGCGAAATTGCTGCTCGTCATCGATGCCGAGTGGTTCCCGGCTTGTTGTAAGGACTGTGACGTCCGGGCACTGGGACGCAATGGCCCTGACGAGGTCGACAACGCCGTCGATGACGTGCTCACAGTTGTCCAGCACCAGCAACGCGCGCTGGCCCGCCAGCGCGGCGGCTGTAGCGACCGCCGGGTCCCGGCCGGCGCCAGGCTGCAATCCCATCGTTGTTGTGACCGCCGGCACCACGTCGTCCGACGCGACCAGTTCGCCGAGCTCGACCAACCATGTCCCGTCGACGAATCTGTCGGCGCAGGCCTGGGCTGCGGCAACGGCAAACCGGGTCTTGCCGACGCCACCCGGCCCGGTGACGGTCACCAGCCATCTGTCGCGAAGCAGTTGTGCGAGGTCCTCGAGTTGTTGGTCGCGGGCAAGCAGGGGGGTGCGCACGTGCGGCAGGTTTCCGGCGCGTTCCCGGCCCACCCTCAGTGGGAGATCGACCGAAGGCAGACCGGGGGCGTCGAGACGGTAAAGCCGCTCTGGTCGCTCCAGCCCCTTGAGCCGGTGCGCGCCCAGGTCCACCAGCGTCCAGCGGTCGTCGGCCACAAGCCCGGCCGTTGCAGCCGAGACGATGGTTTGACCTCCACGACCACTTGCACAGATCCGGGCCGCCCGATTCACGACGCCACCGAAGAAGTTGCCGTCACGTTCCATGGCTGTGCCGCTGTGCAGACCCATCCGTACACGAACAATGACAGCAGCCGGCCAAGCCTCAGCGGCGAGCGCCTGTTGAGCCCCTACCGCCCCGGCCGCTCCCGCTGACGCCGATGTGAACACCGCCGCAAACCCGTCGCCCTCCGCAGCGAACACCACGCCAGCATGCCGGGAGATCTCGTCCTGAACGATGCCGTCGTGGCGGGCCAGGACCTGTGGCATCAAGCGTGGGAACTGCTCCCACAAAGCAGTCGAATCTTCGACATCGGTGAACAAGAACGTCAAGGTCCCCGACGGCATCGATGACCGCACATCCAGCCGCCCGACACCGGGCGAAGGCGGTACCAAGTGGGCTAGCTCGCGGCGATCGCTCACCTGCAACTTACGCAGGAGCGACGAGACATGGCTCTCGACCGTCCGCTCCGAAACAAAGAACCGAGCCGCAATCTCGGCATTCGTCAAATGCTCGCCCAGCGCTACCAGTACCTCAAGCTCTCTGCGGGTGACGCCACACTCAGACAGCCGATCCGCCATCAGCCGCCATGATCGCGCCATCCGAAACCTTGCCGGCGCGCCAGGTGACGAGCGGACCAAGCGGCTTCGGGGCTTCTGTGTCCCGATCCGACCGTCAGCTCATGCGTGTTGGCGGGTGGGAGGCCAGGGGAGTGGCGGCGAGCCGCTACCACTCGTCGGTCACTGCCATGGCGGCGGTGTCGGGGTTGCCGCGTACGCCGATGTAGCGCTTGATGGTGAAGTTGGGATCGGCGTGACCCAACTTGTCGGCGACGACGGCGGGGTCGAGGCCGAGGTCGAAGAGCATCCAGCAGGCGGCGACGTGGCGCAGGTCGTGCGGTGACCATTTGGCGGCGCCGGTCCAGCGCCAGCCCTTGTTGGTGTGCCCGTAGCCGCCGGTGCGCTTTAAGGGTGCGGTCATGGGCCAGCCGGCGGTGTCGGCGGCCCGGATCCAGATCGGCTGGAAGTTGCTACGCCGCATGATCTGACCCGACGCGCTGGGGAACAGCAGACCCTCTGGTCCTTCTCGGGTGGCGGCCCGATCGGCGATCTCGTCGAGGTCGTTGGTGAGGCTCTTAGGGAAGATCGACGTGCGGATCTTGCCGTTCTTGGGTGCCTTGAGCCTGGCCGGCCCGCGGGTGGGCTGCTCGACCGCCCGGCGCACATGCACGACCCGGGCCGGGTCGAACTCGATGTCCTGCGCTTGGAGCGCCACGAGTTCACCCCAGCGCAGCCCGGCCCGGTGGCACAGACGCATGGCGATCGCCCAGCGCCGGTGCCCAATGGCCTCCAGGGCGTCGAACATGGCTGCGCACTGCTCGTCGGTGGGCAGGGCTGAGCGGGGCACGTACACCGAGGTGGCGCCTTGGATGGTGGCGGTCTTGGCGTAGCGCACCATCCACATCGGGTCTTCGCTCTGGGCGGTCAGCCACCGCAACCGCCGGGCATGGGTAACCAGGGCGCGCATGACCGCGCCGACGTCCTGCACGAGGGCGTGGGAGCCGCCCGCCCGGCGCACGGCGGCGATCACCGCCGCCGAGTCGGCCGGGGTCCAGGCCGTGACGGTGCGGGCGCCGATGCGGGGCAACACCCAGCGGCCCAACAGGTAGGCCTGCTTCTCACAGAACCGCAGCGACAGACCCGACAGGTGGTCCTCGATGTAGCGGCGGGCGAGCCGGTCCACCGACCGAGGCCCCGCATCCTGGGGGTCGCGGATGGGTGCGGACTGGGCAATGAACTGCTCAAGCTCACGGGCCTTGGAACGCGCCTGGTCTTCGGTGCGGCACTTGGCGAAGATCCGCTGGCCCGAGACCGGGTCGGTGGCCACGACCCGGTAGCGGGCCTCGCTGGCCGAGGGGGCGTAGATGCGGGTGCCGTGCTCGAGCTGGGCGAGCGGCTTTTTGCGATAGCGGGGCATGCGAGGAGACCACCTCGTGGTACGCAGCGGTACGGGCTGCTACGGATGGCCGCCGTGGGCAACTTTGTGCCCGAAACCTGTGCCCGGCAGCGAGAGCACGCTCGACACACCTTCTACCACAAGGCCAAACGCGCCCGGAGGACCCCTCCCACGACGTCGTTGCCAAGGTGAGGGTCGCGGGTTCGAGTCCCGTCGTCCGCTCCAAAAGGTGCAGGTCAGAGGGCATATAGAGTCCGTGCTGACCGGTGTAGATGGGAAGGCTGGCCAACTTTGGCCAACCTTTCTTGCGCAGGCGCTACTGTGGCTGGGTATGCGGGGGAGTATCCAGAAGCGAGGCAAGTCCTCCTGGCGGGTGCGAGCCTACGTTGGCGTCGACGAGAAGACGGGCAGCAAACGCACCGTCTCCCGAACGGTCCGGGGCACCAAGCGCCAAGCCGAGGAAGTGCTGCACCGGCTCCTGCTTGAGGTCGGCGACGGCCGCTACGTCTCCTCACCGTCGCTGACCGTCGGCGACCTGCTCGACCAGTGGTGGGCGATCAAGCGCCCGACACTCAGCCCGTCGACAGCTCGTGACTGGGAGTCCTGCCTCCGGCTGCACATCCGCCCGCATGTGAGCGATGTGCCGTTGCACAAGTTTCGGGCGATCGACATGGACCGCCTGTACGCCAAGCTCGGCAAGAGTGGTGTCCGCGGACCTCGCATCCGGCGGGTGCACACGATCCTGTCCACTGCACTCACGCAGGCGGTGCGCTGGGAGATGATGGCCGTCAACCCCGCGCTGTCGGCGTCTCCACCGGAGGTCCGTCAGCGAGAGGTTCGCCCGCCCGACCCCGACGAGCTGATCTCCTTCTTCAAGATCTTGGAGGAGGATGACGCCGACCTCGCGATGTTCGTGTGGCTCGCTGCCTTCAGCGGCGCCCGTCGCGGGGAGCTCTGCGCGCTGCGTTGGCCCGACGTCGATTTCGTCGATGCCTCGCTCTTGCTCAGTCGTGCGATCGTCGACGGCGGTGGAGCGTTGATCGAGAAGGACACGAAGACGCATCAGGTGCGCCGCATCGCCTTGGGTGACGAGACGCTGGCGCGGCTCAGGACGTATCGGATGCTGCTTGAAAAGAGGGCGTCCGAGTGCCGAACCAGGCTCGCGCCCGACGCCTACGTCTTCTCCGTCGAGGTTGACGGCTCGCGTTCATGGCGGCCCGACACGACAACCCACCGCTTCATCAAGGCTCGACGGCGTGCCGGGCTGTCCGACGCCGTTCGCCTTCATGACCTGCGGCATTTCCTGGCCACGAGAATGATCTCCTCGGGGGTGGATGTGCGCACGGTCTCGGGACGCCTCGGCCACGGCCGCACGTCCACGACCGTTGACCGCTACGCCGCCTTTGTTCCAGCCGCGGACAGGGACGCCGCTGGCTCGTTCGAGGCCGGGGTCTTGAACGGTGGGCCTCCTTCCAGGACGACCCTGGCAGCGAGAGACAATCGCCGCGGCCCAAGTAGATAGGGCGCGTGGCCGTTCAAGTCTCCCCTCGGACACGACGGTCGCGACGCTTTCACCCCGACCGACCGTCGCTGCCCGCTTCGTCGATGTCGAACGGCGCCTCGCGGACATCGTTGGGCCAGCTCTCCACGACATCGGTAGCGGATGGAAGAGTCTCGGTTCTGCCGTCGAGGGTCCCTTCCGGCCCCTCGACGGTGGACCAACCCGTGCAACACGAAGTTGTCGAAGGATGCGCGAGGCAGCCGTTTAACCGACTTGGGACGCTTGCGGGCGTGGTTCCACGAGTCGACGGTACTGGGGGTCCACTGGTGCTGTCCGTCGGCCCACCGGGTAGCAACGGCAGCGAACGTCCTTTGCCGGCATCGGGTCTACGTAGGTGCCACGCATGGCGTCGGCTCGAGCCTGTGTTTGTGTCTGATAGTCCGCGCGGCGAGCTGCCCGACGACGAGGGCTAGCGCCCCGTCAACGGCGCGGGAAGCCGCCCGAGCGGAACGTACGCTTTCCCCAGTGCTAGGTGGCCTTCTCGCAGCTACCAACGATTCGACGGCATCTGATCCACTGGCCCGCTGGCTGGCGACTGCCGGTCTCGTCGTCGCGTTCCTGGCACTGGTCCTGAACGCCTACCGCGCGTGGCGAGATCGAGCGCATCTGAAGGTCGAGCTGAAGGCCGACACCGTGCTCGACACCATGTTCGCTCCTACTACTACTCGACCACTACCGACCGGGGCAGGCGGACTGGCCTACCGAGACGCGTTGGTCACGGTCCGCAACAGTGGCCGCCGGCCGACCTCAGTCGAGCGGATCAGCTTCGAGAAGGTCGGAGCGTCACCCGAGGCGCCCCTTTCAAGGCTGCCGGTTTACCTCCCCCTCCGAGCCGAGGCCAACATGGCTGCGCCTCTGCGAGAGTTCGGCATCAACGTGGAGCAGCCTCCCGTGACCCTCGGCGAGCATGACATTCGTACCTGGCGCTATCGACTTCTCGGCACTGAGGAGCCGTGGACCGACACAGTGCCGCCACCCATCACGAACTGCCGGGCCGTTGTATGGCGCACCAAGGGCAAGCCGATCCGTTCCAACGCCGTGGGGTTCTGGCTGCGGCCCTCCATATGCCGCTACGTCGAGGCACCCGACGACGAGTGAGCCGGGAGCGCGCGTCCTTCTCGTTCGTGGCGATGTGCACCCAAAGTGTTCTGGCCCCCGATCCACCCCTTTCGGCAGAGACATAATCCCTGCTCAGAGGGGGTGAAGTGACGGTGAGTCAGCCTGACAGTAAGCCGGAGAAAGTTGCTGGGGGTCGACGACCTGCGGCCGAGCCTGTGACCAGGGCAAACGCGATCCAGATGCGTCCACCTGGGTCCACCTCCTGCCATGCTCTCGTTGCACAGCCGTTGCACGGGGGCACCGCGAAACCGGAATTCCCCAACCTGCTGGCCTGCCGCCAACCATGACCAGCTCGTCCGCCGGACACCGCGAACACGCCGTAGCCGTCGGCCTCCTCCCGGATGTGATGGTTTTGGTTACACGCTGAAGATGGCGACAACGGCCGCGTGGTCTGACGGCGCTGCCTGGGGTGCGGTGGGGTCGTCGCTCATGGACGGCAGCGGAGCGCCGGCCACGATCTCGCCTGCGGGGATGGTGTTGGGGTTGACCAGCCGGTGTGACCCGAAGACGTGGTCGATCAGCTCGCCCCGCCCCCGGTAGACACGGGTGTGGCTGGGTCCTTCGGGTGGAAGGAGCCGGTACAGGTTCCACATCCGGTAGCCGTCGCCGCGGTCGCCGCGGCGGAAGCCCGAACCGGGGCGGAAGTCGGTTCAGGCTGCGCTCGATCCCGCACGGTTCGTCGACCTCGAGCGCAACGTCGGCAGCGCCACCGGTTTCGTCGCCTGCCCCATCTGCGGCGAGTGGCTGCTCGAGCGTGGCCTGGTCACCCACCAGCAGCGCAGCACACGGTGCCGCTGGCTCGAGGCCCACCTGGAGGTGGAGACCGCGTGGCGGGACGGGTGGCGTGACCCCTGGTCGCTCCGCCCCGCGGTACCGGTGGTATGGGCCGAGCTGTCCCGCGGCGCGTGGCGCCGGCGGGTCCGGCTCGTCGAGTATCCGCAGTGGACCGCGGTGCTCGTGAGGCCCCGACGCCCGGGCGCCCCGTCGACTGCTACAGCGAAAGCACTGGCGCGCCGCCGCGGGAGGGCATGAGACCGGGACGGGCGGTGGCGTGCTGGACGCGCCCGGCCAGCTCCACGGGCCAGTCCTGGGACTTCACGAGGTGGTCGTTGAGGTCGCCCCCGCGCAGCACCAGCACTCCCGGCACCCGGCGCTGGGCGCTGGGCGCTCAGGAATCGCACCAGACGTTCCGCGCCGGCTCGTCCCGCCGGGTCGGGATCGAAGGCCACCACTAGCGGCTCTGGCCGGCGAACAAGCGTGGCAGCCGCACCGGGGTCCGCGTAGCTGGCGCTGAGCACCGCCGCCGCCCGGTAGCCGCCCGCGGCGGCCGACAGGGCGTCGATGATCCCTTCCGCAACGATGAGCTCCCGGCGCGGGAATGCAAAGCCGACGTCGCTCGCCAGGCCGTAGAAGCCGAGCCGCGGGTTGGCCGCAAGATCGCCGGCGGGGTTGAGGTACTTCGGGCCCCGGCGGTAGCCACCCAGCACCCGGAGCTGGACATAGCAGGTCAGCCCGTCGACAAGAACGGGCAACACCGCCGCCTGGCGCACCGGGGGCAGGCCCTCGGGTCGCCCCTGCTGGCGAGCACCCAGGTCGGCACCCACCCGGTGGAGCCGCAACAGATCCTCGGGCAGGCCCCGGGCCTCGGTCAGCCACCGCCGGATGGGTTCTGCCGCGGGTCGCCACAGCGCCTCGGCGCACTCCGCCACGTAGCGCTCCAGAGCGGGAACTGCCCTCGGAGGCTGCGGTTCCGGTGGCGCCGGCGGATGGCGGCGCTCCGCCGCCCGGTCACGAGGTTGCCGGCGCCCCAGGGCCTGGACAGGCAGGCCGCTGCGCTGGGCGAGGAAATCGAGGGCGCCGCGCACGTCCAGACCACGGACCTGCATCGCGAGGTCGATTGCGGTGCCACGATTGCCGCAGCCATGGCAATGCCAGCGCCGTTCCCCGTTCCGAGCGGTGAAGATCGTGAGCGGCGGTGTTCGTCCGGTCTGGGGATGGCCGGGGTTGGGGCATGGCCAGCTGGGGGAACGCTCGCTGCCGGCATGCGGGCCCAACAGCTCCTCGGCAAGCGCCCGCAGGTCAACAGTGCCGAGGACAGCGTCACGGTCGTACGCAGCCTGCGAGCGAGAAGGTGTTGGGTTTCCCGCTGCCACGGCCTCCTAGGCCGCGGAGCCTCCCGAAATGTCACATGCCCGCGCGAAGTGTCGACCACCAGCCGCGATGTCAGGAGGCCACCTCCCTCCCGAGCAGGGGCACGGTGGAGTACCGGCCCGACGCGCCACGGGATCGAAGCCTTTCAAGCTCAGGCGTTGCCGCACGTGATCCCCGTGATGGCCGGGGACATGGTGCACAATCTCCCGTCCTCGCTGGATTACGTTAGTGGCAACTCGTGCTGGCGAACGGCGGGGTTCCCGGCTGAACCCGCCCTGGGCGTCGCCCCACCCAGTTCCCGTGAACGGCTGCACGATGAACTCCTCGGCAACGTGGAAGAGCAGCAGATCTTCGACCCCGACGAGGTCGACAGGTTGCCGAGTTCTTGCTACTGGACTGACAGGATCGCGCACTGAGCTTCCGCGCGCGGCGGTCCGTCGGCCGTGAACGTCGGCGCCGATGTCACGCGGCACCGCCCACAAGAGCTGTGAGCACTTCCAGGGACGCTCCGCGTATAAGACGGTCGTGGTCGCGCTGGTTCGTGTACGTGCGGAGGCAGCCGTAGCACGACGTGTCCTGCCCGCAGCTGCAGCCGCCGACGCGCTCGATGGCCGCAGCGACGAGATCGGCAAGCCTGTCCCTCACGAACCGCGTGTGGCCCGCTCCCCCCGGTACCTCGTCGAACATGACGATCGAGCGCTGACCGGCGGGTGACACGGACAGGCTGCCGCCGACGTCGCCCTGCGATACCCCGATGACCGGCAGGGCCGCGATGAGCCCATGCAGGGTGCTGAGGGCGGCGACGTCCCGACCGGCTGACGACTTGTCGAGCGGAACCTCAAGTTCCATCACGTTGGTGAGGTAGCGGTGGCCGAGGTCGATCGTGAGGATGGGACCGCTGCACTCGCGCGTACCGCTGTGCGGGGCGGCATGGGGCGCTCGCTGACCCTTCTTCGGCCTCGCGGGCCGCTGGTCGCTGGCGTAGCCGCACCAGTTGCAGAAGGCGAACCCGTGGCCAGTGCGTCCCCGGTTGAAGACGGTGACCCAGCCACGCCGGCTCGTCCGGCTCACGATCGGGACACCGCCGAGGTCGATGGTCTCCGGATCTGGCGGTGACCCGCGGTATTCGGCGAAGTAGGTCTGCAGGTAGCCCTCGCGGGGCGGACGGGTCTCCCCCGGTTCGTTGGGGTCGCGGTCGCCAACGAACCCGAACTCTGGCACGACATACCGGCCGCGTTGTCCCGACGCGAACAGCTCGGATCCACAATGAGCGCACGGGTCGACCAGCACCTCGTCCCGGTCGGTGTCCGCGGTGACCACCTGAGAGCGTAGGACGCCGCATCCCTCGCAGATGCCCCACTCGTACATTGGCAGGTCCTTGCCCGGCGACTGCCGGATGCCCTTGGACACCCACAGGTGGTTCGCCGCGACGACGCGGGCTCCCGGCGCGAACTCGAGGATCGCCATCTTCAGATCCCGCGTCAGCTCCACGTTCGCGGTCGCTTCCTGCGACCTGGACAGGTCGAGGTCGACGACGTCGACCGGGAACCCGTACTTGGGGAGGACGCCCGTCCGTGCGAGAAAGTCGAGCACGCGACGCTCTGCCAGGGTCCGTCGCGTGCGCTGTAGCGAGTGCGCCCACTTGTGCTTGCCCTCGGACGATGCCTTCGCCTCGAGCTTGGCCAGCTCGTCGAGGTCGTCGCGCACCTCGGCGACCCCGGACGTGAGCCAGCCGCCGACACCGTCGGCGTCGGGGTCGCTCAGGCGGTCGACCCACGTCCACCCCCGGATGTCGATGTCCTCGGCGACGCGCGGGGGCACGATTCCACCAAGGTGCTCGGCGAGTTGGGACGGATGCGTCGCGAGCCAGTCGAGAAACCGGTTGGCCAGCGTGGCGCCCTCCTGCGGCAGGACGAGGTCCTGGACCTGATGCGCCTCGGGCTCGTTCGCATCCACACGGCCGCGCTCGAACATCGACCACGCGACCGCGTGGACATGCCGGCGGACGATGGCCTCGTTGTCCATCACGACGATCGGCGGTCGGACGTGACCGTCGACCAGGGCCCCGGGGTGCTCGAAGAAATGCAGGTCATGGCTGCGCCGCTGGGCGAAAGTGACGACGAGGGCGGCGGTGTCCAGCCGCCGGCCGGCCCGGCCCGCTCGCTGCACGTAGTTGGCGGATGAAGGTGGCACGTTGCGCATGAGCACGGCCTGGACATCGCCGACGTCCACACCGAGCTCGAACGTGGTTGAGCAGCTGAGCGCGTTGACCTCGCCGTCGACGAACTTCTGCTGGAGCTCTGAGGCCCGCTGGGTGCGGAGCTGGCCGGTGTGTTCTTCGACGACGAGTGGGATCGGCTCCAGGCCCTCGTACAGCGAGCGATAGTGGTTCGGCTCGACCTCGTCAGCTGGAACCAAGCTTCCGCGGCACCGGTAGGTGGGGCACACCGATGCCACGGAACGCCACCAGAGTTGGCGGCACTGGTCGCACCGGTAGGGCTGGTGTGCGGCCGACCGGGCGATGAACTCGATCTGCCCGGCGTCGAGGGTGAACACCGTGCCGAGCCGCGGTACGTCCCGGGCCACCAGGACGCTGCGCAGCGGACTGTCGGCCTCAGTGATCTCCCGCCACAGGTCGGTCAACAGCGCCCGGCCGTCGACATCGACACCCTTCGCAGCGACGATCTTCTCGACCAGGTCGAGGCGCCGGTTGAGCCCCCGGCCCGGGAGCCATGCCAGAACACCATTCTCGGATCCGGCCTCCCGCAGACGGGTCGACGTGTTGCGGGGCGCAAAGTGAGGGTCGTCCCTGACGTCTACGCCGTCAGGGATGCCGACCGCAGCGCCGTGGCGCACGGAGTCGAGCAACAGGCGAAGGACGTCGAACGCGTCGTCCTCGTCCAAGTTCAGCGGTCGAAGGCTCACCAGCGGGTCGAGCTTGCGCGGGATGCGAGGCACGATCTCCGCGAGGCCGACACCGTCGAGGCTCTGCCGGCGGTCGGTGGCGAGGAGCTCCGCCAGCAACCAGGTGAGTGCGTCGTCGGTGTTCGTGCGCCCCCGGTCCTCGTCGAGCACGCCAACGTCCTCGGCCCGGCGGCGGAGCCGCGGGAGGAGGTCGTCGACTCGGAAGGGCTCTGGGTCATCGCGCAGGAGTGACCACAGAAGACGACGCTCGACCGCCCGGGTGTACGTGCGTTGAAGGTACGGCGCGAAGAACGCCGCGTCCTGTCGGCTGTCCGAGAACATGAGCAGCTTGCGGCCGTTGGCGGACGCGCGGCGGGACGTCGTGGTGAGCGGCGGCAGCGACTGGTAGAGGCTCGTGGCCACGACCGACACCGGGGCCTCCGAGCCCGAGAGGAACCGCAACGTCACGCTCGCGGTGCTGTGGCGACCGCAGGCAACGCAACGCCGGAGTTCGTCACCCTTCTTGGTGTTCGCGATGAAGACGGCGATCGTTCCGGCACCGCGGCAACCGCAGGGGCACACCTGGGTGTCGCCGAGCGCGCCGCAGCCGGTGCACAAGTAGGCGTGGTCGAGTCGCTGGTCGTCGACGGAACCACTGACCGCCTCCTCGTCCTCGTCGACCGCGGCGTCGGGGTTGCCGCGCTCGCGCAGGACGTGGACGAGGGAACGCTGGTGGGCAGCCGCATGGGTGAGACGACGCACGCCGTCGCCGTCCTCCAGCTGCCCGATCATGTAGTCGATGCCACAGAGCCGGCAGATCGCCAGCTCGAACATCTGGCTGGTAACCGCGGACCTGAGGCACGTCGGGCAATGCTCGTGCCGGTCGAGGACGATGCGCGGCTCGGCTGCCGGGTGGTGCGGCGACCAACAGACGTACGCCCCTTCGCTCGCGCGGAGAAACAGGTGGTACCTCGCCGGGATCAGTGGTGCTGACTGGCTGTCGGGACGGGCTGCGATGCCGAGTTCGACGAGCTGGACGACGGTGCGCTGCGGGTGGCGGAAGGTCTCCATGACCGTTGAGATGTCGGCGAGGTCCACCGAGCGCGCCTCAAGCGCCCGCTGGAGCTCGACGACGTGGTGCTCGTGAGCCAGCAGCGAGTGCAGCACCGCATTGCGATCGCCCGTCGGCGTCACGCCGGCGTCACCGCTGAGGTCGCCGACGGTTGCAAGCAGCTGCTCGGCCGGTTCTCCCGTCACCCACGCTGTGTGGAGCCGCTCCAACGCAGCGGGCGTCAGAGCCCACCGGGCGTCGTCGCTCCCGAGAGGGAGGCGATCGGGATGAACGACGTCTTCGGTGGTGAACTCCTCGTCGAACAGGTCGCTCGCGTAGTTGGCCACGGCCGGGGCGTCCTGCGTGCCCCGGCCCAGAGTCGCGGACGTCGCGATGCACTGCAGCACGCCCGGCTTGCTCCCGCGGACGCGGTCGCGGACCCGGCGGAGCAACATCCCCAGCTCGGTGCCCCGCGCACCGTCGTAGACGTGGACCTCGTCAAGCACCACGAACCGCCAATGCGCCCCGGTGGTCCCGTCGAAGAAAGGGCTGTCGGCGGGCCGCAGGAGTAGGTACTCGAGCATGGCGTAGTTGGTCAGCAGTACGTGGGGCGGCGTCGCCTTCATGGCGTCGCGATCGACCAATTCGTTGGGCAGGGGCTCCGTACCGTGCTGCTGGCGGTAGCGGGCGACCGCCCGTTCGCGGGTGTGCTCGGTGTCGCCGACGTACCGGCCGAACGTGATGTCTGGGTACGGCGCGAACAGGTCGCGGATGCGTTGCATCTGGTCGTTCGCGAGGGCGTTCATCGGGTAGAGCAGCAGCGCTCGCACGCCTGGTTGGCGGAGCGTGCCCGCATCGCGCTCCCGCAGTAGGTGGTCGAGCACCGGGAGCAGGTAGCACTCGGTCTTGCCGCTGCCTGTGCCGGTGGCAATCACAAGGTTGCGTCCGTGCCGTGTGGCCCGAATGGCTTGTTCCTGGTGCACGTACAGCGGACGGTCGGCCGGGAGCTTGTCGTCGTCACGCTCGAGGAGGCCGGGGTGCAGAACGCCATCCTCGACTAGGTCGGTGAGCGTTGCACCTGGCCGGTAGGGGGGTGCGGCCTGCAGGATCGGCCCTCGCCGCACGCGGCCAGGCTCGGTGAGGCGCGTCTCGAGGTCATGCCGCAGAGACGCGTCGGCGAAGCTGAACGTGCTCGCGAGGTACGAGCGGTAGTCACGTTCGACGCGGTCGGATGCGGCGATGGGGTCGATGCTGGTGGCGGTCACGGGTTGTCCTCAGTGCTCAGAGCTGGCGAGATGCAGTGATGTGCCGACGAGGACGGCGCGTTCGGTCGCGTCGGGCTGGGTGCGGTGGGCGTGGAGGAGCAGGCGCGTGGCCTCGGCGGCCACCGCGTCGACGGTAATGGCGACGTACGCGGCCACGGCCAGGTCGATGAAGGCGCGGTCGATGTGCCGGCGGTCGAGATGGCACACGGTCGCGTGGACGCGCCGGTCGGCGATGACCAGCGAGCTGATCGCGTAGCGGAACGTGGTGAGGCCGGGATCATGGTCGATCGCTCGGCGGCTTTGGTTGGTCGCGAACGCGACGACGTCGTCGTACAGGGTGGGTCCGGCGCCGAAATGCGCACGGTTGGGCCAGGCCACAGCGGCCCACGCCGTCGGGTCCCGCGGCCCGAGGGCGGCCCATAGCACGCGGGCCGACGTTCGCAGGTGCCGTGCGGCCTGCGAATCGAGGGGCAGCTGCCCGAACAGCATTGCTGCGGGGAGCACGGCGATCCCGACACGGTTCGCCGTCGCCGGCGTTGTTCTGTTGCTACAGCCGAACTCGCTCAGCACCTGGCTCGCCGAAACTTCGTCGTCAAAGAGCTCCTCGACTTGCGTCAGGGCGGGGGCGCCCGACTCGGTCGCATCGACGACGCCGGTGGCGAGGCCGCGCCGGCGTGCTCGGTCGATGTCCGCAAGCGATGATGTCGTGACACCAGCGGTCGCGGCTGGGCTTCCCGCGTCGGGCAGCTCGAGGCGTCGACCATGCCGCAGGTCGAGCGGCACAGATCGCGGGTCCGAGATGGTCAGGCTGGCTACTCCCGCGATGTCCACCGGTAGAGGTGCGACCAGGGCATCGCCGTCAACGGTCGAACGCAGGGCGGCAACTGCCCGCGGCCGACGCCCCTCCAGCCAGACACGGACGAGGGGCGCCTGGACCGCCCGGTCGGGGGTTATGGTGAGCACGCGCTTGTCGCTGACCTCGACGACGCACCCGTCGAGCGACCCGAGTCGCACCGCGGACGGCGGCGCATGGTCGACAGCCGGGGTTGCCGTGCCCTCTTCTGACGTTGCTGGATCGTCCTGGATCTCCTTGTCGTCGGAGTCGACCGGCCGCAGCGCGGGAAGCGAGAACCGAGTGCCACGTCGGCCCGCCTCCAGCATGAGCGCGACCAACTCGAGGAGCCGCTCCGGAGTGAGCGACGATGCGGCCGCGACCGGGCTACCGGACCGATCGTCACCGCCCGCCACGTTGAGGGCGTGGTAGACGAGCGCGCCGGGGTAGTGGTCGACGCCGGACGTGTCGCTGGAGCGTGGTGCCGCCGTGCTAACCCATGACGTGAGCGGCCACTGCTCGATCCTGGCAAGGGGTGCTTGGCGACCGAACGACCAGAGCTCGACGTCCGACCGCCGCTGCTTGTCGAGCTTGTTCAGGTCGTCTCTCGTGGTCCGGGCCCACAGGCGGACGCTGTCGTCTATCGGCCGGCCGGCGTACTCGCGGTAGCGGACGCCCTGGAGTCGCCACAGCTCGTCAGCGACCGCTTCGAAGGTGGCCCACTGGTAGCCGCCCGGACCCCAGGCATCCTCCTTGATACCGGCACGCCTGCCTCGGGTGGGTGACCACGTGCGGCTGCCCTCGCCGAGCAGGCGGAGAAACGTCACGATCTGATCGCCCGGGGCGAGCTGATGGAAGCGCCGAAGCAACTGGTGGGCGAGGCCCCGCGCTTTCTCCTCGCGAAGATCGCGCATGGCGCTGCCACGGTGACGGCGCGACGTCATCCACGACACGTCGGCCCACGGGTCGGCCGTGGGACGTGGCGGGGATGGGTGCCGCTGGCTGGTCCACGTCCGGGGGATGTCATGTGCGTCGAGTGCACCGGAGAGGAGTGCCGTCATCGGCCGGCCGTCGACGACGCAGCGGATCTCGATCGTGTCGTGCCGATGGTGCCGGATCGTGTCGCGGTAGCGATCGAGGGGGAAGGCGCTCTGATGATGCGGACCACCGACGGGGCGTGTCTCCCGGTCGTGGCCAGTGTGCAACCGTGACCCGTTCACCAGCAGCTCGAGCGACACCGCCGCCGGCCGCCCGCAGCGCACGAGCAGCCGCAGGTCTTCGCCGAGCAAGTCGTCGACCTCGACGGCGATGGCGCCACTGGCGAGGTCGAGGCGGGCCGGGCGGTCGGAGCGCAACGCCCAGCGGACCCGGGGCACCGCGAGCTGGAGCCCGTCGGGGATGCCGGCGACGGGCGGAACGTTCACGACCGAGGCTGCGCCGGGCACGTCCACGTCGACCTCCGCTATGGCGCCCGGGCCGTTCCGCCACTGAAGTCGAGCGAGCCGGCTCTCCCGGGGGGCCATTGCGGCGTCGAGATCGTGGATGTCGAGTCCGGGGATGACGGTCAGCGGAAGGTCGTGGTGGCGGCTGTCTGGTGTACGCACGTCCAAACGGCCGGAGAACGGGGCCGGGGGCAGCCACCGTCCAAGCTCGGCCGCCTCGATCCCGCTCGCACCCGGCGGTATCGGATGGTGGCGGCTGGCCTGGTGCGGGGCGCTGAACCAGACGGGCACGTTGTCGTTGGTCGGCGTGATCCGCAGGTCGGGCATGCGCCGAAAGACGGGATCGCCGTCACGCGTTGTCACCTCGGGCACTCGCTCGCCGATCAGCACCGGCTCCGCCATGCCCGTGACGCGCCATTCGTTCTGGCGGCCCGCCGTCCCGTCGGACGGGACGACCACAACACGATCGTTGGCGTTCAGGTCGTAGGTGATGCAGCGGTGGTGGCTCCAGCGGCCGGTCAGTGGACGGCCCTGTTCCACGATGAGCGGCTCCCGTCCGTCGGGCATGCGCACTGTCCAACCTCGAGGGACGAGCGCGGTCGCGAGCGCCGGAAGCGGGACTTCGGGTAGGACGAGGCGACCGGGGGCGCCATACCACGTCACGGGGTGGTTCCACAGTGTGCGCCGATCGCCGGCGTGGAGGACGGTCAGGCGCGTGCACGGCTCGACGACGAGATCCTCGCCCGGGCGCAGCTCGATCGACCGATCGTCCTGCTCGGCCGTCCATGGCGTGTCGCCGTCAGGGCACACGACAAGCGGTCCTTCCCCACTCCAGTCGTCGAACTCGACGTAGGGAACCTGCAGGCGCCGAAGGCCCCGCCGGCCCGCTGGGTCGCCCTGCTCGATGGCCTCGCGAATATGACGGGGAATGCCCCGGCTTCCGGTGCGGACACCCGTGATCCGGTCGATCAGCGCGTCAACGAGGCTGGCCGAGTACTCGGGTGCGTAGTGCACGAGGCGCCGGATCGGCCTGGTGAGCACCTCCTGCTGCAACTCGAGCCTCGCCACCGCTTCACGTCCGTCAGCCAGCCCACGGCGCAGCTCGATCTCGAGCAGGTCAACGAGCCGGCGTGCGTGCGCGGCCGGCAAGCCCCCGTGGATGAGGATCGGCGCGACGTACGTCCGGGCCTTCTCGGCTCGCACCATGTGCTGGAAGTCGGGCAACCCGAGCTGGCGGAGAGCTGCGAGGAAGGCACGACCCGCGATCCACGAACCCGGGCTGGCGACGCCGAGCTGGGGCCAAAGGCGGTTGCCCTCGTACCGCTCGGCACCTCGCATGGCGACATAGGTGGCGAGGCTGGCTGGGGACTGTGTCGCGAACGCGCCGGCGCCCTGCTGGGCCAGGTGTCGCCGAAAGGCGCTTTCGGCGGTGTCGAGCAGGTCGGCAGGCGGATCAGCCTCGCAAATCAGGTCGACGTCGCTCAGCGCCTCGCGGAGCGCGAGCTCGGTCTGTCGCTCGCTCTCCTCGGTGCTGCCGTACCCATCGCCAACGGCGCTCGCCAAACCGTCGCCCCCCTGTCGCCCGTCCACACGGTGTCAGTACTCGCAGCCCGTGACACCTTGCACACCGGTGTACCGGCGATCGTCGTCGGCGATCAAGCTTGCGAACGCAACAGACGTCTCGGCGTGTGTGCCGGACCGGGAGCCGTGACGATCACGGCGGCCAGCGGCGTTCGAAGCGGTCGCTGCGCACGACATCGACATGCGGTCGGGGCTTATGCCCGTGGGGACGATCCCACGGCGGGTCGGGAGCGTCCTGGTGGTGCGATCACCCTCGCGAATCTGGTCAGTAGAGCCACATTTAGTCACGATCCGGATTGCCGGGAAGCTGAGGGCGCCGCGGCCGAACATGGAATCCGACGCGTGGCCGGATGACCCGTGCTCGCGTTTCTCAACGGCGCGCTGGCTTCGGAGAGTGCTGGGCTGACCGGGGTCGACGGTCATGGTCGGATCTGGTGCTGGGTGGTCCTGCTCGGGGCAGGGGGCGGGACGGTTCTTGGGCCGGCCGCGGCTGTCTGGCGCTCGGACGTGGCGCGCCAACGGAGCCAGTGGCGGTTGGCCACGAGGCTGTGGACGAGGCCTCCGAGCCACAGGACCAGCATGAGGATGACGCCGGTTGTGTTCTGCCAGGTGTCGAGGTCGGTGTTGCCGGTGGCGTCCACGGGTGCGGTGAGGATGAGGGTGAGGAGCACGGCTGCGCCGATGCCGTATCCGCCGGCGGCCTGGCGCCATGCGCTTGTGTTGGCGCGCAGCCCGATGTAGAGGAACCCGGCCCAGGTCGTGAGCCCGAACGGTAGGGCGGCCAGCAGCCAGGCGCTGTGGCGGAGCCGCCAGGGCCACCCGGGCAGTCGAGCCCGGGTGGCGTGGGCGGTGACCGGTTGGCCGGGCAGGGCGGGGGCGGCATGCAGCAGGCCTGCGGGTTGTGGGTTCGCTCCGGGCGGGTGGGGATGGCCCGGGTGTGGCGGGTACGGGTCTCCGCCGGCTGGGTCGGTCCACGGTTGGCGGAGCGCGGCCTCGACGTCGGCCAACCATGAGAGGGAGTCGGGATGGCGAGCGTGGGGGGCTGCGGCCAGGCTTCGGGCGAGGGTGCTGGCGAGGCCGACGGGAAGGCCGGCGGCCACCAGGGTGGGCTCGACCGGTTCGTCGCCGGGCGGGTTCCCGGTCACTAGCCACACCATGACGGCTGAGAGGGACCAGAGGTCGGCGCGGCGGTCGATGATGGCGGGGCCGCGTCGCAGCTCGGGTGGTCGGAAGCCCTCGGTGCCTCCTGCCGACGTGTGCCCGGAGTTGAGGGCCAGGTCCTTGCACAGTCCGAGGTCGGCCAGCATCAGCCGCTCGTCCTGTCGGACCGCGGCCGTCGTCCAGGTCCGATCGGGAGCTCCCCGGGTGGTCAGCAGGACGTTGCCCGGGTTGAGGTCACGATGGACCACGTCGGCGCTGTGCACGGCGTGAAGCGCCTGGGCCAGCGGTTCGGCTACGGCCCACAGGTCCCACGCGGTGGGCCGCCATGGGCCGGCCCGGAGCTCACGGGCACGCTGCGCCAGTGTCCCGCGGTTGGCGTGTTCCAGTACGAGGTACGGCTGTTGCCGGTCGGTTTCGCCGAGGTCGTGGACGGCGACGATGTGGGGGCTGTGGATGCGGCGCAGCACCCGCGCCTCGGTCAGGAACCGCTTGCGGATCTCGGGGTCGAGGCTGTGGTTCTCGGCCAGCACCTTGACGGCGACCGTGTCGTCCAGGCGTTCGTCCACCGCTCGGTAGACGGTGGCGAACGCTCCCACGCCGACCACCGCTTCGACCTGGTAGCGGCCGACGCGCCGCGTGGCTGGCGACCCGCTGGCGTGGTTGGCTGGCTCGCTCGTCACGGCGGTTCACCTCCTTCGCGGCCCGGGTCGATCCCGCTCGTCGCCACCGCGGAAGCGGCGGCCGAGGTCGTAGCTCAACCAGAGTGCCGGTACGCACAAGGTGTCGCTGGCGTCCATGACGTGGTTGATCTCCGGCATGGGGGGCAACGGCGCTGCCGTCAGCACCGCCGCCGTGGCCACCGGCAGCCAGCGTAGGGCGCCCAGCCCCCAGGCGTAGGCGTCTCCAGCCGCGGGGAGAACCTGCACGGCGACGAACCCCACTCCGGTGAGGGCCACCACCCCGGTCAGCTCCTGGCGGGTGACGGTCCAGGCCACGGCCCCCATGCCCCGGGCCGCCCAGCGCACCAGCTCCAGCAGCGAGGCCATGAGGAGGGGGAAGAAGGCCAGGCCAGCGGCGTCGGACAGCTTGCCGGTGACGACACCGAGCCCCAGCTCGGGTCCCAGGTGAGGTTTGAGCCAGCGGTCGTTGACCACGAGCACCCCCACTGACAGCACGGCCGCCGGGTGGAGCAGTAGGTCGCCTGGCGTGGCGGCGCGGCGCCGTTGTGCCCGGCCATCCGCCGTGGCAGCCGGCCGTGCCACGGCGGATGGCGGCCGGTCGATCGCCACGAGGGCGGTCCTCACCCGCCGAGGGCGATGGTCGCCGTGCCCGACGAAAACAGGTCGCACTTGAAGTTCAGCCGGAGGCCGGCGGCCTCGCTCGGCACCTCGTACTCGACCGTGCCGCGGCGCGAACCGCCATTCGCCGCGACCTCCCCGTCGGGCGGCGCGGCGCCGGACACGCCCGTGACCGTCTGGGTGTAGCTGCGGCCCTGATTGTCTATGAGCTCGAAGCACAGAAGCGACGACACGGTCTCGGGTTGCGCCGCCGTGTTGATCACCTCGACGGCGGGTTCAGGCGGTGGCCGCAACGACCTGTGCGTAGGCCTCTGATGGTGTCAGGTAGCCGAGGGTCTTGCGGGGACGGCCGTTGAGGCTGCGCTGAATCGCGAGGAGATCAGCTGGCGAGTGCTT
>JBOGHG010000029.1:0-26450 GCA_050744525.1 Acidimicrobiales bacterium
CTAAGCGTGTTCTCAGGCGTAGGCAGATGGCTACGAAGCGTCACCCAAGCGTGGGAGAGTGGCCGCCACAACCCCTCGAAATCCGTCAGCCAAGCCCGGTGGAATGGTCCACGAACGGCTCCTGACGCCCCACGCGGGCGCCCGGTGAGGCATCGCGGCTGCCCAAGCGAGGTCTGGTGTGTCTCCTGATTGGGTGGGGTGGGCAGCGGGAAGGCCCTACCGGTGACCAAGCGACCCAAGTGGGTGCAGAGGACCGAGGAGGCCATCGACGAGCACACGGCCCCGTCGCCGGGTGAACGCAAGTACGCCGTCGGTCCCCGAGCCCACACCGCCGACCGGGGCGCCCTCCGCCGCGAACAGCAGGACGAGGTGGCACAGGCTTGGGCCGGGGCCGGGCTGGGGGCCATGACGGACGCCCAGGTCAAGGGCCTGGTTGTGGGGGCGATCCTCGGCGGGCTGTGTGGGGCGCTGCTGTTCCTGCCGCTCGGGCTGATCGGCTGGGCCGGCATCTCGCTGGCCTGGCGCTTGGCCCTGGCGGCGCTGTGCGGGGCGTTCGCCGGCGCCGTCGGAGGGGCCCTCTACCTCGGCGGCCGCGAGCCCGAGCTCGAGGGTGAGACGCGGGACGTAGACGACAGGCCCTCCATCGGCACCACGCTGCGCGACCCGCACACCGACCCTCGGGGACGGTAGATGTCGCATCACCGCGGGGCATGGAGCCCACCGACGAGCACATCAACGCCGCCTGGCCTTCGTCGTGCGCGCCGTCGAAGGAGGCGACCCGGTGCACGGTGTCTACGCCATGGCCGTGAATGACCGCCGTCAGCCGCCGCGCGGCGCCTCCCGGGCCACGTCCCGGGGCCGCTTGTCGTCACGGAGCCCGATGAACCGGGGGTGACGCAGCCTGCCGTCGGTGGTCCACTCCGTGAAGGCGACCTCGGCGACGAGCTCCGGGCGCACCCAGTGGACTGCGGCGCCCCCGGGGCCGCGGGCGGCGCGCCGAACGTCGTCGCCGCGGAACGGCGAGTCAGGCGTCTCCAGCGTGTAGCGCAGCGTCCCGGATCGGAACGAGAGGGTGCCGCGCAGGAGCGACTTGCGGACGCGCAGTGGCAGGTCGGTCGTGTCGTGGCCGTCGAGGTGGAGGAGGTCGGTCAGCGTGGCCAGCATGGGGTCGTCCCACGCCGGGTGGGGCGCCTTGCGCAGGCGGTGGCGGGCGTCGGGTGGCAGCCGAGCGAAAGGGCCGGACCGGCGCGTCACCGAACGCAGGCCGTTGCGATCTGCTGGACGTGACGGAGGTCGGTGCCGCAGCATCCCCCCAGGACGGTGATGTCCGGGAGGCTCGCTCGCAGCCGCTCGTATTGCAGGCCGAGCTCGTGGGGATCGCCGTCATCGAGCTCCTCGGCCTCGTCGAGCTCGGCGTGGCTCATGCGAGACGCGTTGGCCCGGATCCCTCCGATGCGCTCGCGCCACCGACCCCCCGACTCCAGGACGTGCTCGAAGTGCGTGGGGTGCGCGCAGTTGACCATGTAGTACGCGGGACCGCCCCCCGTGGCGTCGTCGACCACCGTGATGGCGTGCTCCAACGAGCTGCCGTCCGGCACGACACCATCGGTCTCGACCGTGAACGAGATGGCGGCGGGCATTCCGGCGTCCTGTGCCGCCCGGACGATCCCGACCGCCTCGTCCGGATAGGTGATCGTGATCGCCGTCACCATGTCGGCCTCGGTCTCGGCGAACGTCCCGATCTGGGTCGAGTGATAGCTCCGGGCCTCGCCGGCGGTCATCAGAGCCGACGGCTGGTAGCCGTCGCTGCGGGGCCCGACGCAGCCGCTCACGACCATCGGCGGGCGATCGCCGTCGAGCTCGGAGCGGATCTCGACCAGCATGTCGATCGCCTTCCGGTTGGCGGCTGCCAGTGCCTCGTCGCTGTAGCCGAGCCGCTCGGCCCAGTCGGGGCTCGCCCGCCATGTGGGCGACTCGAAGATGAACCCGGCGCCCGCGCCGCGGGCGACCACGGCGTGGTCCCGGTAGTAGCTGCGCAGCGTCTCGACGCCGCCGTCGTCGAGCAGCACGAACGCCGCAGCGTCCGTGAACTGACGCCGAGGTGGCGGGCGACCTGGTCGACGCGTGTGACACCGGTGTCGGCGACGATGTGGTCCACGGCGTCGTCGACCAACTGGGCGCCCGGCGGGCGGGGACGGAGGTGCCCCGCAGAACGGCGTCCATGCGCCCGACCGCCTGGTCCACGTCGACGTCCGGGTCGAGCACCTCGGCGGCGGGAAGAGCCTCGTCGGTCAGCCGGGACGCCGGATGGGACGACAGCGCCGCGAGGCCGGCGGGCCGAAAGCGCACGCCGACCACCCTGCCGCTGCCGACCAGAACCCGCCGGAAGCAGCGGGTGACGACGCCGGTCACCGTGGCCCGATCGCCTTCGACGGTCAGGTGGATGCTCGGGTGGCTCACGACGGGCTGAACACGCTCCTCGCCGGCGGGAACCGACCACCCGACGATCCAGTGGTAGTCGACGATGTCGTCCAGCGCCGGTGACGGTTCCCGGTACGCGAGCTCGAAGTTCTCGAGCGCCGGGCCCCGCAGCGCCACCGGCGGGACACCCGCTCGGGCCCGGGCACCGGTCTCGGCCACCCGGGCACGATACCGGCAGCCGGGCGAGCGCCGGAGCGGCGGCCGGACGGGCGCCGCTCGACCGACGGCCTACGGGGACGACGCCCGGCCCATCATCTCCGTCAGGCGCCGTTGCTGCTCGTCGTAGGGCACGTCGTCGAGGTGGGTGGCGACGATCCAGCGATGGCCGGAGGGGTCCCGGAGCGAGCCGACCCGGTCGCCGTGGAACTGGTCGGCCATGGCCGTCACCGCGGTGGCGCCGGCCTCCACCGCCCGGGCGTAGACGGCGTCGGCGTCGTCGGTGAAATAGGTGATCGACACCTGGACCGGCTCGTCGGGCGAGGGCGCCACCAGGTGGTACTCGGGGATGGCCTTGCCCAGCGTGACCAGTGCGTCACCGATCAGCATCTCGGCATGGGCGATCGTCCCGTCCGGAAGCGCCAGCCGCACCAGCTCCTGCGCGTCGAACGCCCGCTTGTAGAAATCGAGGGCGGCGGCGGGATCGTTCACCCCCAGGTGGGGGGTGATCGTCGGGTACCTGTGAACCGGGTTGGTATTGGTCATGGGGACAGGATCCGGCGCCACGCCCGCACGAGTCTTGTACGAATGCGACAGCCCCAGGTCAGGCGAGCTGGCCGCCCTGGTGCGCGGCGATCATCGCCGCCGCCTCCGCGTAGGTCGTGGGCCCGTACGTGGGGGCAGGCGGCAGGCTGGCGCGGATGGTCTCGACGTCCTCGGCGCTCAGGTCGCAGGGGCCGGTGATCGGCTCGATGCCGTAGAGCGCGGCCGAGTTGAGCCCGAAGATCTTGGCCTTGAGCTCGTCGGTGAGTGCCGGGTAGCCGTGCCGCTCCTGGAGCTCCTCGCTGATCTGGAAGCTTCGCAGCGCCTGGATCTGGTCCTGAGGGGTACCGAACCAGATCGAATCGGTGCCCCAGACCAGCCGGTCCTCGCCGACGTACGTCAACAGCTTGCCGAGCGTGTGGGCGGCGACCGTGGGGTCGCGCATGACGAACCACCAGGTGCCGCCGAGCTCGGCATAGACGTTGGCGTTGGGCTCGACGCCGGCGTCCTGCAGCGAGCGGATCAGCCGGTCGATCCCCTGCGGTGCGGGATCGTCCGGGTCGTAGGGACCCGTCCCACCCCCGTCGGGCTCGAACCCCGAGTGGTAGACGACGAACGACACGTCGGGGTTGCGGGCGGCGGCGGGGCCGATGTCGGTCGGCGAGGCCAGCTCGGGGGTCGAGCCGACGATCGACGAGATGCCCTTGTGCGTGCAGATGATGGGGGGACCGATCTCGCGCACGTGGTCGATGAAGCGCTGGCCGATCTGCGGCCGGTCGGGGTCGTGGTCGTCGAAGTAGAAGTGCGCGTCGCTGGGGGTCATCGTGTAGATCTTCCAGGCGGCGATGTCGTAGCGGTCGCGCAGGTCGCTCATGCCCATGAGCGCGGCCTCGATGGGCCCCCTGTGCGGGTAGGCGCCACCGTGCATGAGCACCCGGCCGTCGCAGCCGATCCGGGTGGCGACGTCGATGGCGTGGACCATGTCGTCGGGGGCGAGCTGCAGGTCGGGCGTCGGGAGCGCCGACAGGATCGACATCGACGTGTCGGACCGCACGAACATCTCGCGGAAGTAGGCGTCGGCGGTGAAGCACGCCCGTGTGTCCCCCTCCGTCTCGCCCTCGGCGCATCCCGCCTGCGGGAACACCGCGGTCCACTCGCCTTCGCTGGCCGCGAGGTCGTAGTTCACGTAGTGGGTCTGGACGTCGAAGATGAACTCCTCGCCCCCCAGGTCCTCGAGGGCGGCGCTGCTGTCGGTGGTGCCGTCCTCGGAGACGTCGAACGTGCCACCCGGTGACTCGCCCCGGCCGCCCGACTCCTCCTTGGAGCAGGCGCCCAGCACGAACAACGTGGCGGCGGCGCCCGTGACGCCGGTCAGGAACTCCCGGCGGGAGATGCCGAGCCGGCGGGCGTTCTCGTCGGCCAGCCGGTGCGTGCGCCGGATGACCTCACGCAGGAACGGGCTGTGGGGTACCGGGTGGAACTCGCCGTTCGACACCGGGCCGAACTTGATCGGCAGCCAGTGGTCGTCCTCACCGAAGCGCCTACCGGATCCCCCCATGGCCACAATCTACGACGTCGCGCCGAACATCTGGGTCCAGTACCAACCGTGCGTGCTGAGGCCCACGCCGATGACCGTGTAGGCGCAGTCGAGGATGTTGCGCTGGTGTCCGGCGGAGTCCATCCATGCGGCCATCACGACTTCCGGGCTGCGCTGGCCCGCAGCGATGTTCTCGCCCAGCTTGGAGCCGGTGAAGCCCGCGGCGGCGGCCCGGTCGGCGTACGTCGATCCGTCAAGGCTGGTGTGGGAGAAGTAGTCGTTCGCGGCCATGTCGTCGCTGTGGCCCTGCGCCGCGGCCGCCAACCGGTCGTCGACGGTCAGGGGATCGCAGGGGCGTGGGGCAGCCGCCCGCTCGGCGTTGACCAGGACGACGACCTGCTCGGCCACACTCGGCGCCACGCCGACGGTTCCCGGCGGGGGTGCCGGGCCGGTGGTCGGCGGGACGGTGGTCGTCGGCGGCTCGGTCACCGGCGTCGTCGCCGTGGTCGTCGGGCCGGCGGCTGCCACGTCGTCGGAATCCTCGTCGACAGGGTCGGCGGTGGTGCTCGTGGTGGCAGGCGCGGTGGTCGTCGCCCGCTTCGATGGAGCTTCGACGACGGGCGCCGACGGCCGGTTCGACGATTCCGACGCCGTCACGTTGTCGTTGTCATCGGTCGTCGAGCCCACCAGCCCCAGCGCCACGACGGGTGCGAGGCACGCGACCGCCATCACGATGAGCAGGCGCACGAACGAGGGCGACCCTTCGCCCCCCAGCTGGCGACCGGACACGCCGTGGACTGTAACGCGTTCGTCACCCGGCGTTCTGTGTCCCGGCGACCCACTCGGACAGGGGATGTCCCTTCAGGAAGACGGTCACCGGGCCGTCCTCGCTCACGACCACGGCCAGCGCACCTGGCTGGTCGAAGGTGTAGCGGGCGGCGGAGCGATGTCGCATCCCCCGCCCGTGATCGATCGTCGCCCCCGCCTCTGGCGTCGCGCGCAACCCCACCGCGAGCCGTAGCACGGCCCCGTCCGCCGCCACGATCGTGGCCAGGTCGGTCTGCATCAGGGCGGCGAACAACGCGGGGTAGTGGTAGCGGGTCGTCAGCGTCAGCGCCGGCGCCACGATGGAGTGCTCCAGGTCGAGGCCGGCGTCGCCATGGTCGCCGGGAAGCACCAGCGTCGCGCCGACCCGTGCGGGACTCAGCCAGTGCACGGCGAGCTCCAGCATGCCGGCCAGCACCGGCTTGTCGACCCCCGGTAGCAGCGGCTGCAGCGCCTGGTGCTGAGTGCGGGCGTTGGGACGGTTGGTCCACCGGTAGCCGGCCCATTCGACCGTGCCCGTGTCGGTGAACGCCCGGGTGACGCCCATGACCGTGCGCTGCACGATGATGGCGCCGATGTCGGCCTGGATCTCGACCAGGTCGGCCTCGTACTGCACGCTCCGGCGGAAGCAGGCGAGCTGGAGCGGCCGATCCGGTTGGCGGACCAGGTACGTCGAGCGGCCGTCGGCGAAGCGGTGGGCGACGTCCAGGGGCATGGCGTCGAGGTCGATAAGGTCGACCAGCTCGCCGGATTCGATCAGCGAGCGATCGTCGGGCACCACGATGGACCCGTAGATGGGGACACGGCGCTCGAAGAGCGGTGGTCGCCGCGCGTGCTCCAGCTCGTCGAGCACGAGGCGGAGAACGGGCTCCTCGGCCTCGACGACCACACCATCGTCAATCATCTCGGAGTGCAGCCGGCGAGCGGGGCGACTCAGGGCGACACCTCCGTCCACGGGCCCACGATACGGGCGCCGACGCGACGAACCGCCGGCACGATGCCGGCGGCTCGATGAAGTTCTCTGACGCCTGGCAGACCGTCAGATCACACGGACGTTCTGGGCCTCCTCACCTTTCCGGCCGGGCGCCACGTCGAACTCGACCTGCTGACCTTCGTTGAGGGTGCGGTAGCCCTCGCCCTGGATGTTGGAGAAGTGGACGAACACGTCGTCGGCGCCTTCACGCGAGATGAAGCCGTAGCCCTTCTCGGCGTTGAAGAACTTCACAGTCCCTGTAGTCAATTGATTCTCTCTTCGGTATCGAGCGGACCCTTGTGGTCCGCTCGGTTGGTATTTGTAGCGCGAACCCTACTTGTAGCGGTAGGTGATGCGTCCCTTGTTGAGGTCGTAGGCTGACACCTCGACCTGCACCCGGTCCCCGGGCAGGATGCGGATGCGGTTCTTGCGCATCTTGCCGCTCAGGTGGCCGAGCACGGTGTGGCCGTTGTCGAGGGAGATGCGGAACACGCCTCCCTTTAGGGCTTCGTCTGTGCGGCCTTCGAGCACGAAGGCATCGTCCTTAGTCTTCGCCAAGCGCTGACTCCTCCCGGTAGGCAGGGGGACAACTCTACGGTCCCTTTCACCGAATTACGCCGAATCCTCGGCCAAAGGCGACCAGCAGTGCGGCGACGGCGGCCCCCTCAACCCTGGGCTAGTGCCGTGACCGGCTCCCGCTGCAGTTCCTGGCGCCGAATTGGTTGCTGGCCAACCACTCCTGCGCCAGGAACACGGGTCCCGCTGGGACTCAGCGCGAGAACGTGTTCTACCCTGAGCACATGGATGCTGGCGCCCTCGGCCATCCGGTCATCGATGCGGACAACCACTACTACGAGGCCGAGGACGCCTTCACCCGCCACCTCGACCCCGCCCTCGGGCCCCGCTGCGTCCAGTGGGCCACCATCGACGGCAAGCGGTACCACGTGCTGGGCGGCCGCGTCAGCCGTGCGGTGAGCAACGCCACCTTCGACCCGGTGTCCAAGCCGGGTTGCCTGTACGACTACTTCCGCGGCAACGCCGGCGGCGTCAACCCGCTGGAGCGGCTGCGCGACCACGAGCCGATCCGAGCGGAGTACCGCGACGCCGACGCCCGTCTCCGCACGCTCGACGAGCAGGGCCTGGCGGGCTGCTGGTTGTTCCCGACGCTGGGCATGATCTACGAGGAACCCCTGCGCCACGATCCCGAGGCCGTGTGCCACACCTTCCGTGCGTTCAACCGTTGGCTCCGTGACGATTGGGGCTTCGCTCACGCCGATCGGATCTTCGCCGCCCCCTACATCACGCTGGCCGACCCGCGATGGGCGGTCGAGGAGCTCGAGTGGGCGCTGGGCGAAGGGGCAAAGCTGCTGGTCATGCGACCCGCGGCCCCCACCACCGCGCTGGGGCGACGCTCGCCGTTCGACGCCATGTTCGACCCCTTCTGGGCCCGGGTCGACGAGGTGGGTGTGACCGTGGTCGTGCACGCGGGGGACAGCGGCGTGTCGTCGGACGGCTACGCCGTCGACGGGTTCGCCGCCACCTTCTCGGGCGGGTACAGGCCCTCGCTCAAGAACTTCGCCATCGAGCGGGCGGTGCACGACTTCCTGCTGTCGATGGTGCTCGAGAACCACTTCCGCAAGTTCCCCAACCTGCGGGTGGCGTCGGTCGAGAACGGCGCCGAGTTCCTGCCCGACCTGTTCCGCAAGCTGCGGTCGGTCGACCGCAAGGTGCGGGGCTGGTTCTCCGACGACCCGGTCGAGGTCTTCCGCCGCCACATCTGGGTCAACCCGTTCTGGGAGGACGACCTTGGTTCGGTGGTCGAGTGGATGGGCGCCGACCGGGTGCTGTTCGGCTCGGACTGGCCCCACATCGAGGGCCTGCCCCGGCCGCTCGACTACCTGCGTGAGGCCAAGACGCTCGATGCCGACGACCGGCGCAGGGTGCTGCACGACAACGTCAGGGACTTGACCACGCCCCGACCTCGTCGGGCCGGCTAGGGTGCTCGCTGCGCAACCCATCCGAGACCTCAGCTTCCCGGCTGTGCTGTGCGCGGCGGGCAACGGTGAGCACTGGGCGCTCACCGAGCTGTTCCGTGCCTACCAGCCGCCACTCCTGCGGTATCTGCGCGCCCAGGAGCCGGGCATGGCGGACGACCTGGCCGGTGAGGTCTGGGTGGCGGTCGCCCAACAGCTGGCGCGGTTCGAGGGCGACGAGGCCGGCTTCCGCAGCTGGCTGTTCACGATCGGTCGCTGCCGGCTGATCGAGCTTCGTCGGCGCAAGGCCCGCCGGCGCACCGACCCCATGCCCCACGAGCGGCTCGACGGGGCGGTCGAGCACGGCTTCGGTGGCGATCCGTCGTGGCTGGTACTCGACCAGCTCGCGGCCCAGGAGGCCATCGACATGCTGGTGGCCGACCTGTCACCCGAGCAGGCCGAGGCAGTCCTGCTGCGAGTGGTCGGTGGCTTCGCGGTGCCCGAGGTCGCCGAGATCATGGAACGCAGCTCCGGTTCCGTGCGGGTCATGTGCCACCGGGCGCTCCGCCGGTTGGCCACCCGCTTCGGCGACGCGGCGACGGAGACGGAGGGGGTGCTGGCCGAATGACCCCCGACGACCTCTGGATCGAGATGGCGCAGTTCGACGACGCGCACGCCGACCGGCTCTGGGAAGGGTCGGCGGCCACCGAGGACGCCCCCGCCTGGTATGGCCGCGTGGCCACGTTGCTACGCACATCGGCGGAGCCCGCCACGGACGACGAGCTGGCGGGGGAGTCGGACATCGTGGCCCGCATGCAGGCCGCCATCCTCGAGCCCGCCACCCACGACGAGTTGGCGGGGGAGTCCGACATCGTGGCCCGCATGCGGGCCACCATCCTCCAGCTCGCGCGGGCCGCCGACGGCGACGATGCCGGCGACGCCGACCGTCCCCGACATCTCAGGGCCGCCACGCCGTCTGCACATGGCGCCCGTCGCCGTCAGGGGGTCCGCGTGGTGCGCCGGGTCGTGGCGGTCAAGGCGGCGGCGGTCACAACCGTGGTCGCCCTCGGGGTCACCGCGGCGGCCGCCACCACCGGGATCGTGACCACCGTGTTGATGCCGGCGCTCTCCGACCGAGCGCACAAGGTCTTCCCGGGGGGCGACACCCCGCAGCCTGCGGACAGCGGGTCGTGGACCGACGGCTCCGGTGGGAACGACGGAGGTGTCGGAGACGACGGCGGCGACGATGCGGTCGTCACCATGGACCCCGAAGAGCCCCTCGTGTGCATGCTGGATCTCGACTGCCTCATGCGCGAGGTGAAGGTGGCCGCCGCCGCGGATCCTCCCGTCCCGGCGCCCGGGACCCTCGCCGCGGACGGCGCGGCACCGGTCGACGACGTGGTCGACCCGAGCTCGCTCGCCGAGCCGCCTCCGCCCGAGACACCCCCGGTCACGATCGCAGTAGGTGAGCCCCCGGTGGAGCCTGCGACGACGACGACGACCACGACCACGCCGCCGCCCACCACGACCACGTCCGCGCCGCCACCGCCCAGCACGACCACGACCCAGCCACCGCCGCCGCCTCCTCCGGGCGGGGAGGCCGCTCTACCCGCGGCGCCGGAGGTCGAGCCACTGAGCGCCCCGACGGGCGAAACCGGCGGGGCCGAGGACGCGGCGGGCGCCACCGCCACGACCCTCACCGTGGACGCCGGCGCCGGTTCCGGCGCCGCGCCTCAGCCGGCGAGCTGACCCCCGCAAGCTGGTACGCGACGCCTTTTTCTCGTCACGTGTAACGCACGGCCGTCCCGACGCGATCTAGTGCGTGGATGGGAGCAGGCAAGCGCATCGTCGGCCAACGGGCGGGTTGGTCACCTCACGGGCGAGGCTAGGCGAACGCTCTGCCGGCGGGTGGGGAGGTCAGTGTTCCGGGGGCGTGCGGGCGGCCCCGGAACAGACCTCCTTGCCCGCGTCACAGCAGCTCGGTGACGCATGCGCCCAGCTGGCGAAGGTTGCGGACCTCGGCCATGCGGTCGCAGGCCAGCGCGTAGAGCGAGGCCACCGAGTCGCCCTGGTCCCACCGGTCGCGAGGCTCGGGGTTGAGGAACCAGATCCGCCGGCTGCGGCGGTGGATCTCCCGCAGGGCGTGGAGAGCGGGATCGCCGTGGTGGCTGCGGGCATCGCCGGTGACGACCAGTGTGGCGCGCGGGCTGAGTTGGCTCCCGTACCGGTCCAGGAAGCTGCGCAGGACCTGGCCGTAATCGCTGCGGTGCCGTGCGCGGGACGACGACGCACGGGCGAGCAGGGCGTACGGGTCCACGTCGTGGAGCCGGCGATCGAGCACGTCGGTGATCTCCTGGACGTCGTCGACGAAGACGAAGGTGCGCAGGCCCGAGAACTCATCGTGCAGGGCGTACACGAGCGCCAACGTGAAGCGCGAGAACTCGGCCATCGACCCCGAGACGTCGCACAACACCCACAGCTCGGGCCGGGAACGCGGTCGGTGTCGATAGGCGGGGTCGAGGGGCACGCCGCCGCTCTGCAATGAGCCCCGGAGTGTGCGGCGCATGTCGAGTCGCCCACCCCGGCTGCGGCGCTGCTGGTGGGCGACCTTGGCGGCCAGCCTGCGGGCCAGGGGCCGCACGGCCGCCCGCATGTCGCGCAGCTCCCCGGTCGAGGCCCTGAGGAAGTCGACCTCGTCGGCAGTCGGGGTCGCCGGCGGCCCGCGTTCGGCGCTCCCGGCGCGGATCTCGGCCGCGAGCATCTGGCGGTAGCGGTCGAGCAGCGCCTCGACGTCGGCCTGCGCCAGCCGCTCGTCGAGCGCCGTGCGCCGCCCCGCGCCCCGGCCCCGCCGCAGCGCGTCCTGGCGGATCGTCGAGAGGTCGAGGCCGCGGAGCAGGCGCTGCAGGCGGTACCGGTCGCTGCCCGCCACCACGCCGAAGCCGGCCCAGCGCCGCGCCGCCTGTGCCGCCAGCGCCGGCAGGGCGTCGACGTCACCGCTGGCGAGGGCCTGCGCAAGTCGTCGACGGATGGCGGCGGCGTGGGGGGCGCCGTCGGGGTCGTCGTCGACCGCCGACGGCGTTGGCCACGACGACACCGGCGGCCCGAACCAGCGCTCGAACGCGGCCTCGAAGGCTCCGAGCTGCTCGGAGCGCTTGACCAGCGTGGTGGCCAGCGCCACCCGGGTCTCGCTGCGGGACACGAGGTCGACCTGTTCCAGGGCGGCAACGGCGTCGACCACGCCGCTCGTCGGTACGTCGACGCCGCTGGCTCGGAGCTGGTCGGCGAAGGCGAGCACGAGGGCGACCAGAGCATCCCCGGTCGGGATCGGCGTCGGGCCCATGGGCGTCCCGGGACTCGGCGGCTATCGCCGCGCCAGGCGCTCGCTGATCTGCCAGGCGGTGTCGAGGAGGGCGGGAAGGAAGTCCTTGCGGATGGCGTCGAGGCTCACCCGCCCGACATGGGTGGACACGTTGATGGCCGCAAGGGCGCGGCCGTTGCGGTCACGCAGCGCCGCTCCGATCGACCGCAGCCCGGCCTCCAGCTCCTGGTCGACCAGGGCCCAACCCTGGTGGCGCACCCGCACCAGCTCGTCGTGGAGGTCGGCGGGCTTGGTGATCGTCCGCTCGGTGATCGGCGCCAGCGGACCGGGGCCGAGCAGCTCGTCGACCTCGTCCCGGTCGAGCTCCGCGAGGAGCACCCGCCCCATCGACGTGGCGTACGCAGGGAGACGGGAACCGAGCCCCAAGGAGATGGTCATGATCCGCTTGGTGGGAACCCGCGCGATGTAGACGATCTCGGGCCCGTCGAGCACCGCCGCCGAGCACGACTCGTGCGTGCGCTCCACCAACGCCTCCATCCCCGGTTCGGCGATGCTCGCCAGGTCGAGCGACGACAGGTAGGCGTACCCGAGGTCGAGCACCTTGGGCGTGAGCTCGAAGCCCCGGCCGTCGGAGCGGGCGTAGCCGAGATGCTGGAGCGTGAGCAGGACCCGGCGGGCGGTGGCGCGCGTCAGCCCGGTGAATCGTGCGACCTCCGAGAGGGTGAGGCGGGGGTGCTCCCGCGAGAACACCTGCATCACTGCGAGCCCCCGCTCGAGAGACTGGACGTACTCGCTCGACAACCCACGACCTTGTGTTCGTTGTTGTGTTCGTTATCCGCACAGATGTTCACTGTGCGACTCAAGTATGTCACACTCGAACTCGCGGCGATCCGCCGTGATCCGACAACCCGACGGTCAGGGGGAGCCCATGCCGCAGTACACGACCCGGTTCGGCAGCCTGCTCGACTACGACAAGGGTGGCGTCGAGGCGATCGACGACGAGCCCGAGCACTACGCGTTCTCGAACATGTTCGAGGTCGCGGCCAACGCCAAGGCGTGGGAGAAGGTGGCGGTCGGCAAGAACCAGGAGTACGTGCTCGAGGTCATCCGGGCCGAGGGCACGTCCGAGTGGCGCACGGCCGCGCACGACGAGACCGCACTGGTGATGGACGGCACCGTCACCGTCGAGCTCGTGAAGCTCGATGAACCCGAGCTACCGGCCGAAAAGCGGGGGTCGGTGCGCATCGACGGCGAGCCCTCGGGCCGTGCCATGGGCCGCATCGTCGCCGGGCGCGGGCACATGTCCCTCCTGCCGGCCGGCGCCGCCTACCGGTTCCGGGCCGACGAGCCGGGTGTGATCCTGCTCCAGACCATCGAGGGCGACGACACCATCTATCGCTGGACCGAGATCATCCAGACGGGTTGACGGAGGGCACCACGATCATGACCGAGACCACGACCAGCACCACAGAGGTCCGTGCCGGCGAGCCCAACGCCCACGGCTACCGCACCTACTCGTTGGGCGAGTTCACGTTCAGCCGCGACGAGTACTTCGCGCACGTGACCTGGCCCACCGGTAGCCACGTCATGTCGATCGACGGCTTCCTGCGGGCCACCCAGCGCGACGTCGCGTGGCAGTTCTTCTACGGCGTCGTCAACTTCGACGACGTGATCGGCACCATCAACCACTACGGCAACGTCGACCTGTTCGCCGGCACGTTCAACGACGCCTACCGCCGTGCCGAGGTCGACCACCTCGAGAACTTCCCGCACGAAGCGATCTTCGCAACGTTCGTGGCGATGCTCGACGACTGGACCAACGCCGGCTTCGATCCCTTCGCCTCTCCCGAGGAGACCGGCGCCGCCTGGGGCGACAAGGCCGGCAGCAACACCGCCGCGATCAGCCGCAGGCGCGTCACCGCGCGGCGCATGGTGGGCGTCCCCGGCGACGAGGCGCTGCGCACCGACGCCACCCACCCGATCAATCGCATGTTCGCGGACGTCGATCAATCCGAGCCGGAGATCCACGCCGAACCCGGCTTCGAGGCCGAGGTGGCGGCGTTCAACCTGTTCGCCTACCTGTCGCGCTCCGACGTCACCTGGAACCCGTCCGTGGTGTCGGTGTGCAAGGACAGCCTCTACTGCCCGACCACCGAGGAGTACATCCTGCCCATCGTCCACGGGAACGACCGGGTCGAATGGTTCGTGCAGCTCTCGGACCAGATCGAATGGGACGTCGCCGACAAGGAGAGCGGGTCCCGCCGGGCACGGGTGGTCATGAAGCCGGGCGACGTGGCCGCCATGCCCGCCGACATCCGCCATCAGGGCTACGCCTCCAAGCGTTCGATGCTGCTGGTCTGGGAGAACGGCTCGCCCGACCTCCCCCAGATGATCGCCGAGGGCCGCGCCCCGACCTATCCGGTCGACGTCTGAGCTCGACCGCCGACGGACCGCCAGCGGGCGCCGCAGCCGTGCAGACCAAGCTGTTCATCGATGGGGAGTTCGTCGACGGGCTGGCGGGCGCGACGATCGAGGTGCTCGATCCCCACGACTGCTCGGTGCTGGCCGAGGTGGCCGAGGCCCGGGCCGAGGACGTCGACCGGGCCGTGGCGGCAGCCACCGCCGCGTTCCCCGCGTGGTCCGCCACTCCGGCGGCCGAGCGGGGGAGGCTGCTGCTGCGGCTCGCCGACGCCATCGAGGAGCGAACCGACGAGCTGGCCCGGCTGGAGAGCCGCGACACCGGTCACCCCCTGCGTGACTCTCGAGGCCTGGACGCGCCCCGCACCGCGGCCACCTTCCGCTACTTCGGTGGCATGGCCGACAAGGTCCAGGGTTCGGTGGTGCCGGTCGAGGCCGGGTTCCTCAACTACGTCGAGCGGGCGCCGCTGGGAGTGGTCGGGCAGATCGTGCCGTGGAACTTCCCGCTCATGTTCTGCGGTTGGAAGCTTGGGCCGGCGCTCGCCGCCGGCAACACGGTGGTGCTCAAGCCCGCCGAGCTGACGCCGTTGTCGTCCCTGCGGGTGGCGGAGCTGACGGCCGAGGTGGGGATCCCACCCGGGGTGGTGAACGTCGTCCCCGGCTACGGGCAGACCGCTGGGCAGCACCTTGCCGAGCATCCGGGGGTGGCGAAGATCGCCTTCACCGGGTCGACCGCCACGGGCCGTCGGATCGTCGAGGCGTCGGCCGGGAACCTCAAGCGCATCCAGCTCGAGCTGGGCGGGAAGGGCGCCAACGTCGTGTTCGCCGACGCCGATCTCGCCGCCGCCGTCAACGGATCGGCGTTCGCCATCTTCCACAACCAGGGCCAGGCCTGCATCGCCGGGAGCCGGCTCATCCTCCACGAGGAGATCGCCGGCGAGTTCATGGAGCGGTTCGTGGCGCTGGCCCGGTCGATCCGCCTGGGGAACCCGCTCGACGAGACGACAGAGATGGGGCCGCTCACGTCACCGATGCACCGCGACCGGGTCATCGCCTACGTCAAGGTGGCGCTCGACGAGGGTGCCGAGATCGTCACCGGCGGCAAGGAACCCGACGACCCCGCCCTCGCCCGCGGCTGCTACGTGCTGCCCACCGTCGTGCGTGCCGATCCCGAGAGCCGGGTCAGCCGGGAGGAGGTGTTCGGGCCCTTCGTGAGCGCCACCACGTTCCGCACCGACGCCGAGGCGGTCGCCCTCGCCAACGCCACCGACTACGGGCTGGGCGGTGGCCTGTGGACCCGCGACCTCTCCCGGGCCCACCGGATCGCCCGCGCCTTCCGGTCCGGCATGGTGTGGGTCAACGCCTACAAGCGGGTCAACCCGGGCTCGCCGTTCGGCGGTGTCGGTCGCTCGGGCTACGGGCGCGATATGGGCTTCGAGGCGATGCACGAGTACACGGACGCCCACTCGGTGTGGATCAACGTCGACGCCCGGCTGCCCCCGTGGTACCGCCGGAGCGAGGCCTGATGACGGCGGAGATCACCACCCTCGGGGATGCCGTCGCCGGCGCCGTCCACGACGGCGACACCGTGGCGCTCGAGGGGTTCACGCACCTGATCCCGTTCGCCGCCGGGCACGAGGTCCTCCGCCAGGGCCGGCGCGAGCTGACCCTGGTGAGGCTCACACCCGACGTGCTCTACGACCAGATGATCGGCATGGGTGCGGCGCGCCGGCTGGTGTTCTCGTGGGGCGGTAACCCGGGCGTCGGGTCGCTGCACCGGTTCCGCGACGCCATCGAGCACGGCTGGCCCCAGCCGATCGAGATCGAGGAGCACAGCCACGCCGGTATGGCGAACCGCTACGCGGCCGGCGCCTCGGGGCTGCCGTTCGCCGTGCTCCGGGGCTACGCGGGCACCGACCTGCCCGGGCACACCGCCAACGTCGCCCCGATCGCCTGCCCGTTCACGGGTGAGGACCTCACGGCCGTGGCCGCGCTCCGTCCCGACGTCACGATCATCCACGCCCAGCAGGCTGATCGGGCCGGGAACGTGCAGCTGTGGGGCATCACGGGGGTGCAGAAGGAGGCGGCGCTGGCGGCCGACCGGGTGGTGGTCACGGTAGAGGAGATCGTCGACGCCCTCGACCCCCGTCCCGGGGCGGTCGTGCTGCCCTCGTGGGTGATCGACGCCGTTGCCGAGGTGCCCGGCGGCGCGCACCCCAGCTACGCCCACGGCTACTCGGTGCGGGACAACGCCTTCTACGAGGCGTGGGACCCCATCAGCCGCGACCGCGCCACCTTCGCTGAGTGGATGAGACGCAACGTGCTCGACCTGGTGCCGAGCCCGAGGTGAGGGGAGACCATGGCTGTCACGACGCTCGAGCAGGAGGGACGGTCCCGCGCGTGAACGACCCCGCCCGCGACGACGGCGCCTGGAGCGCGGACGAGATGATGACGGTGGCCGCCGCCCGCCAGCTGCGCGACGGCGAGGTGTGCTTCGTGGGGATCGGGTTGCCCTCGACGGCCGCCAACCTCGCACGGCGCACCCACGCGCCCGGGCTGGTGCTGGTGTACGAGTCCGGAACCATCGGCGCCAAGCCCCGCGCCCTGCCGCTGTCGATCGGTGACGGCGAGCTGGCGGAGACCGCCGACGCCGTGGTGTCCGTCCCCGAGATCTTCAACTACTGGCTCCAGGCCGGGCGCATCGATGTCGGGTTCCTGGCCGCGGCCGAGCTCGACCGTTGGGGTGACATCAACACCACCGTCATCGGCCCGTACGGCACGCCCACGGTGCGCCTGCCGGGAGCGGGTGGGGCGCCCGAGATCGCAGCCTCCTGCCGGCGGGTGGTCGTCGTCGCCCGGCAGTCGCCACGTACGTTCGTGGAGCGGGTGGGCTTCCGCACCTCGACGGGCGAGAGGGTGAGCACCGTCATCACCGACCTGGGGGTGCTGACCCGCGAGCCCGGGCACGACGACCTGGTGCTCACGCAGCTCCACCCCGGTGCGAGCGTCGATGCCGCCCGGGCCGCCACCGGCTGGGACCTGCACGTGGCGGCCGACCTGGCGGACACGGCACCGCCCAGCGCCACGGAGCTCGACGTGCTGCGGGAGCTCGAGGCGACCAAGGGGGCGGTGGCGTGAAGCCGTTCGTGCACGAGGCGCTGCCGGGGCGGGTCGTGTTCGGCGTCGGCTCCGTGGGACAGGTGGGCGACGAGGTCGCGGCGCTGGGGGCGGCGCGGGTCCTGCTGGTGGTCGACGAGGCGTCCAAGGCCGTCGGTGACCGCATCGCCGACGACCTCGGCGAGCGGTACGCCGGGCGCCTCGACGAGGTGCGACAGCACGTGCCCGAGGAGCTGGCCGCGGCGGCGCGGCGCAGCGCCGTCGAGGCGCGGGCCGACGGCGTGGTGACCGTCGGGGGCGGATCGGCCACCGGGCTGGGCAAGGCGATCGCCGTCGACCCGGGGGCCCAGGCCGCCGCCGGCGGTCCGGTCACGCTCGTCGCCGTCCCCACGACCTACGCGGGGTCGGAGATGACCCCCATCTACGGGGTGACGGGCGAGCACAAGCAGACCGGGCGCGACCTGCGGGCGCTGCCCCGCACGGTCGTCTACGACCCCGTGCTCACCGTGGGCATGCCGCCGTCGATCACCGCGTCCAGCGGCTTCAACGCCCTGGCCCATTGCGTCGAGGGCCTCTACGCGCCCGGCACCGACCCGATCGTGGGACTCCAGGCCGTCGAGGGTGTCCGCGCGCTCGCCGGCGCGTTGCCGGTGGCGGTGGACCATCCCGACGACCTCGATGCCCGCGGCCGTGCGCTCTACGGCGCCTACCTGGCCGGTGCGGTGCTGGCCGTGGCGGGCACGGCGCTGCACCACAAGCTCTGCCACGTCCTCGGCGGCACATTCGGCCTCGTTCATGGCGACGTCAACGCCGTCGTGCTGCCACACGTCGTCGCCTACAACACGGAGGCGGCTCCCGAGGCCATGGCCGCCGTCGCCGTTGCCCTCGACACACGCCCCGGGGGGGCGGCTGCGGCGTTGCGTGCCCTGGCCGAGCGGATCGGCGCGCCCACCAGCCTCGACGCCCTGGGCATGCCTGCCGACGGCCTCGACCTCGTCGCCGAGCGCGCCGTCGCGGACACCGGCACGAGCAACCCGCGCCCGCCCGACGTGGCGTCGCTGCGGGCGCTGTTGCGGCGCGCCTTCGACGGGGCGCCACCGACGTGGATCCAGTGACAAACAGGGGGGATGGAGATGACCCGCGACCGCGGAGACTCGTACAACAGCTCAGGTGACCAGTCGGCGACCGACGCCAGCCGGCGCCGGTTCCTGCAGGGCGCCCTGGGCGGCCTCACGGTCGTCTCGCTGGGCGGCCTGGCGGCCTGCGGCGACGACAGCGACCGCCGCAGCGCCGGCGGCGGAGGCGGGGACGGTGGCGACGGCGGCAGCGGCGGCGGCACCATCAGGATCGGCTACGTCACGCCCCGCAGCGGTGCGCTGGCGCCGTTCGGCGAGGCCGACGACTTCGTGCTGACCCGGATGCGGGACGTGTTCGCCGACGGCCTGGAGATCGCCGGCGCCACCTGGGCGGTCGAGGTCATGGACCGCGACAGCGAGTCCGACTCCAACCGGGCTGCCGACGTGGCGCAGGAGCTGATCGTCGACGACGGTGTCAACCTCATGCTGGTGTCGTCGACACCCGACACGACCAACCCGGTCGCCGACCAGTGTGAGCTGAACCAGGTGCCGTGCATCTCGACGGTGGCGCCCTGGCAGCCGTACTACATCGGCCGGGGCGGCGACCCGACCTCCGGCGAGCCCGCCTTCACGTACACCTACCACTTCTTCTGGGGCCTGGAGGACGTCATCGGCGTCTACCTCGCCATGTGGAACCAGGTCGACACCAACCGGGTCGTGGGCGGCCTGTTCCCCAACGATCCCGACGGCAACGCCTGGGGCGACGCCCAGAACGGCTTCCCGCCCCCGCTGCAGGAGGCGGGCTACACGCTGGTCGACCCCGGTCGCTACACCACCGGCACCAACGACTTCACCGCCCAGATCTCGGCGTACAAGGACGCCGGGGCCCAGGTGCTCACGGGCGTGCCCATCCCGCCCGACTTCACCAACTTCTGGACCCAGGCCCTGCAGCAGGACTTCCGGCCCATCGCGGCGTCGATAGGCAAGGCGCTGCTGTTCCCGTCGGCGGTCGAGGCGCTGGGCGATCAGGCTGCCGGCCTGTCGACCGAGGTGTGGTGGAGCCCGGGCCATCCATTCACTTCCTCGCTGACCGACCAGTCCGCCCGGGAGCTGGCCGACGCCTACTCCGAGGACACGGGGCGCCAGTGGACGCAACCCATCGGGTTCGCCCATGCGCTGTTCGAGGTGGCGGCCGACGTGCTGACCCGCAGCGGCGATCCCAGCGACCCGCAGGCGGTGGTCGACGCGCTCGCCGGCACACAGCTCGACACCGTCGTTGGCAACCTCGACTGGAGCGCGGGCCCGGTGCCCAACGTCGCCAAGACCAAGCTCGTCGGTGGGCAGTGGCGCACCGGCACCGACTACCCCTACGAGATCGCCATCGTCGCCAATGACGATCTGCTCGACGTGCCGACGGACGGGTCCATGGAGCCCATCGCGTAATGGGCGGGCCCGGCCGCGACGGGGCGATCCTCGAGGTCGAGGGCCTGCGGAAGTCGTTCGGCGGCATCGTGGTCGTCGACGACCTGTCGCTGACCGTCGCCCCCGACGAGGCGGTCGGCCTCGTCGGGCCGAACGGCGCCGGGAAGACGACGGTCTTCAACCTGGTGGCCGGTGATCTGTCGCCGGATGCCGGCAGGGTGCGCTTCGACGGCGTCGACGTGACGGCGATGCGCGCCGACCGCCGCTGCCGGGCCGGGATTGGGCGCACGGCCCAGGTCCCCCGCCCCTATGTCGGGATGACGGTGTTCGAGAACGTGCTGGTCGGGGCCGTGTTCGGCGCCGGCTCGCCACGATCCGAGCGCACCGCGCTCGCGCCCGCGCTGGCGGCCCTCGAGCAGACGGGGCTGGCCGGCCGGGCCGACGCCGTGGCGGGCAGCCTCGGTCTGCTCGACCGCAAGCGGCTGGAGCTGGCGCGGGCGCTGGCCACGGAGCCCCGACTCCTCTTGCTCGACGAGATCGCCGGGGGGTTGACAGAGGCCGAGATGGTCGAGCTCGTCGACACCATCCGCGCCCTCGGCCGCCGCGGCCTGGCGGTGGTGTGGATCGAGCACATCGTCCACGCGCTCGTGGCGGTGGTCGATCGCATCGTGGCGATGAGCTTCGGCCGCAAGATCGCCGAGGGCGGACCCCGCGACGTCATGGCCAGCCGCGAGGTCCAGGAGGTCTATCTGGGGGAGGTCCCGGCGTGAGCGCGCTGCTGGAGCTGGACGCGGTCGACGCCCACTACGGCCAGCTCCAGGCCCTGTTCGGCGTCGCGCTCACCGTGGACGAGGGGGAGACCGCGGCCATGATCGGCGCCAACGGTGCCGGGAAGACGACGCTGTTGCACATCATCGCCGGCGCTCTGCGACCCTCCCGGGGCACCGTGGCGTTCGCGGGGACGCCGTTGGCGGGCGTCAGGGCCGACCGGCGGGTGGGCCTCGGCATCGCCTTGGTCCCGGAGGGCAGGCGGCTGTTCCCGAGCCTCACCGTCGAGGAGAACCTGTTGGTCGGCGCCCACCGGCGCCGTCGCGGGCCGTGGGACCTGGCCAGGGTGTTCGAGTTGTTGCCCCTGCTCGGCCCGCTGCGCGACCGGCGCGCCGCGTACCTGTCCGGCGGCGAGCAGCAGGCGGCCGCCATCGGCCGCGCCCTGATGGCCAACCCGCGGCTGCTGCTGCTCGACGAGGTATCGCTGGGCCTCGCCCCGGCGGTCGTGAAGCAGTTGTACGCGGCGTTGCCGGGCATAGCCGCCGAGGGCACCACGCTGATCGTCGTGGAGCAGGACATAGGCCAGGCTCTCGCGGTCGCGCAACAGGTGACGTGCCTGCTCGAGGGCCGGGTGTCGCTCCGGGCCCGGCCCGGCGAGCTGACCCGCGACCGGATCACGACCGCCTACTTCGGGATGTAGGGGGGCGGAGGATGGAGTGGGTCAACGCCATCGTCCAGGGGGTGCTCCTCGGGGGCGTGTTCGCCCTGTTCGCGACGGGCCTGTCGCTGGCGTTCGGCATCATGCGGCTGGCCAACCTCGCCCACGGCACCCTGGCATTGCTGGCGGCGTTCATCGCCTACTCGATCGTGGATGCCACCGGGGTCAACCCGTTGCTGGCGCTGTTGGCCGTGATCCCGATCATGTTCGTGGTCGGCTACCTGCTGCAGCGCGGCCTCCTGAACTTCACCCTCGGCAGTGACCCGCTGCCGGCCATCCTGGTGACCTTCGGGCTGGCCATCGTGATCGAGAACCTGCTGCTCGAGCGGTACTCGGCCGATGCCCGCGGGCTCGATGCCGGCTCGATCGAGAGCGCCAGCATCCGGGTCACCGGCGACATCGCCATCGGGTGGTTCCCCCTGATGACGCTGGCTGTGGCCGTCGGCGTGCTGGGGCTCCTGTACGTGCTGTTCGCCCGCACGCGGGCCGGCCGGGCATTCCGGGCAATCAGCGACGACCAGGCGACCGGTCGCCTGATGGGCATCGACGACCGCCACTACTACGCGCTGGCCATGGGCATCGCCCTGGCGACGGTGGCGATCGCCGGCGTGTTCCTCGGCATCCGCACCACGTTCTCGCCGGCCGACGGCAACGCCCAGCTGCTGTTCGGCTTCGAGGCCGTCATCATCGGCGGCCTGGGGTCGCTGTGGGGCACCCTGGCCGGCGGCATCGTCCTGGGTGTGGCCCAGACCGTCGGGGCCCAGATCGAACCCGGCTGGAGCGTGCTGACCGGCCACCTCGTGTTCCTGGCCGTGTTGGCCCTGCGGCCCAACGGCTTGTTCGGAAGGGCGGCGCCTGCGTGACCCGGGTCGACGACGGCACCGCCCCGGCCGTGGACGCCCCGACGGCCGATGCTCCGTCGGCCGGCGCGTGGCGGATCGCCCGCTGGCCCCCCGAGAGCCGGGTCGGCGTCCTGGCCGCCGTTGCGGGCCTGGGCGTGCTCGTCACCTTGCCCGACTGGGGCACGTCGTCGAACCTGGCGACGGTCGTCGAGATCATGGCCCTGCTCGCTCTGGCGCAGATGTGGAACCTGCTCGCCGGCTTCGCAGGGCTGGTCTCCATCGGCCAGCAGGCCTTCGTCGGCATCGGCGCCTACGCCCTCCTGGTGCTGGCCGACGACCACGGCGTCGATCCGTTCGTGGCCGTGTGGCTGGCGGGGCTCGTGGCCGCGCTGCTGTCCGTGCCCATCGGCGCGCTCGCCTTCCGCCTGCGCGGTGGTTACTTCGCCATCGGCACCTGGGTCATCGCCCAGGTGGTGTTCCTCATGGTGACCAACAACACCGCGCTCGGCGGTGGCAGCGGCCGCAGCCTGCTGTCTCTCGGGGACTACGACCGCATCACCCGGGAGGATTACACCTTCTACACCGCGCTGGTCGTCGGGGCCGGGGCCGTGGTGATCGTCGTGCTCATCCTGCGGTCGCGTCTAGGGCTGGCGCTGCGGGCCATCCGCGACGACGAGGACGGTGCCCGGGGCGCCGGCGTCGACGTCTACCGAGCCCGCCTGGCGGCATGGGTCATCGCCGGGGGCTGGACGGGCCTCGCCGGCGGCGTCATCTACCTGCAGCGGCTCAACGTGCAGCCCACCTCCGCGTTCAGCGTGCAGTGGACGGCGTTCATGATCTTCATCGTCGTGATCGGCGGGCTGGGGTCGACGACGGGACCGATCATCGGCACGCTCGTGTTCTGGGTGCTGCGCGACCAGTTGACCGAGCTCGGCGAGTGGTACCTGATCGTCTTGGGGTCGATCGCGATCGTGATGGCGATCCTGGCACCGAGGGGCATCTACGGCCTGCTCAACCGGATCCACCCGTTACAGCTCTTCCCGGTGCAGCGGCGGCTGCGGCCCCGGCGGCGCGCCCGGCGGCGCGCCGTCGTCGAGGCCTGAAGCCACGTCGCTGGTTCATTCGGGCGTCGGTTCGTTTGCGGTACACGCGACAGATCGACGCAGGAATGGGTTGGGGCTCGCCTACTGCGCCCCCAGCCCCTCGCGCACCGCCCAGGCCGCCACCTCGGTGCGGGACGACATGCCGAGCTTGGACAGGATGTTCGACACGTGGACCGCGGCCGTGCGCGGGGAGATGTAGAGCCGCTCGGCGAGCTGGGAGTTGGTCAGGCCCTCGGCCAGCAGCGACACGACCTCGCGCTCCCGGGGGGTGAGCGCCTCGGGCCCGCTCGGCTCCGGGCCCATCCCCAGGCGGCGCTCCACCGCCCGCAGCTCGTCCACCCGCCAGCCCCGCCACCGCGCCAGGAATGGGGCGGCGGCCTCGGCATGCGCCCGGGCCTCCTCGAGCCGGCCCTCGGCGACCAGGACGCGGGCGGCGCCGACGTGAGCGGTCCCGAGGTGTGCGGCCAGAACCTCCGGGGCCGATTCGAGGCCCTCGGCCGAGGCCGCGTACAGGTCGGCGGCGGTGCCCGGCCGGTCCTCGGCCTCCGCGATCTGGGCGTCGATGAGCTGCCGCCACGGGTCGTCGGGTGGCAGCCGGTGACCGACGTACAGTCCCACCTGGTCCACGAGGGGGCGCATCTCGTCGGTCGTCAACCCGGCATGCAGGGCGGCGGCCAGGATGTCGTGGGTCTGTCCCGGGTAGGCGACGCCATCGTGGGTCACCACGTCGCCAAAGGCGCGGAGGCGCTCCCTGGCCTCGGTCACGTCACCGCGCCGGCACGCCAGGTGGAAGTCGAGGCCGAACACACCGACCGCGACCCGCTCGGTGGGGGGCTTGGCCATGTCGGTGAAGCGTTGGGCGGTGTCGAGGTCGCCGGCCTCGAGCGCCAGCCCCGCCCGCAGCACGGCGAGCCAGCGGCCGTCGGTCCAGGACACGGCGTTGCCGGCCGACGTGTAGCGCGCGTTGTCGAGCTGGGCGATGGCGGCGTCGAGGTCGCCCTCGGCGGCCTCGAGGTGCGCCTGGTTGGCCGCCAGGTCGATGGCGGCGACCAGCTCGAACCCGGCGGCCTCGGCGTGCCGGTGGGCCCGCTCGATCATCTCCCGCACCTCGCCGACGTCGCTCCACTGGCGGGCGTCCCACACGAGATAGTTCAGCGCCCGGGCCGCCAGCACGTGGTCGTCGATCCGCTCGGCCTCGTCCGCCGCCGTCTGCAGCAGGCGCCGCCCTTCGGCGACCTGGTCGCGGGCGTTGAGCATGGCGGTGCCCTTGTCGACCATCGCCGCCAGGCGCACGTCGGCGAGGTCGAGGGCCTCGGCCAGGCTTGCGGCCTTGTCGGCCCATTCGTACGTGGCCTCGATCTGGTCACGCAGCATGTACGACTGGGCGACGGCGGCCATGGCGCGTGCCCGGTCCTCGTCGGATGGCAGCCGGTCGATGATGCCGATGAGCTGGTCGGTGAATCCCACCATGGCCTCGATCTGGCCGGCCTCCCGGGCGATGCGCTTCCGCAGGCTCAGCGCCGCCGCCTCCTCGCGCGCCTCGTCGCGCTCGCGCGCCAGCCGGAGCCACCGGTCGCAGTGCGCGGCGGCGTCGTCGAGCAACCCGGCGAGCCAGCAGGCCCGGGCCGCCAGGGCGAGCAGCTCGAGGTCGTCCTCCGCCTCGCTCAGACCGATCTCGGCGAGGTGGCGAGCCTGGTACGTGGAGCCCCGGGCCAGCGACTCGCGGGCGCCGATCCGTGCCTCCGCAACCATGTCCTCGTAGCGCCCGGCCCCCCGGGCGTGCAGGGCGAGGGCCAGCCGGTCCTCGCTGCCCACCGCCCGCAGGGCGGTGAACGCCGCCTCCTGGAGGCGGCGGCGCTCCCGGCCGAGCAGCCCCTCCTTGATCGCCTCGCGCGCCAGGTCGTGGTGGAAGGTGAAGACGTCGGGTTCGGACTCCGCCAGCAGGCCGCTGTCGACGGCGGCGCGCAGCAGGGCGATCAGCCGGTCCTCCGGCGTCTCCGTCACGTGGGCGAGCACGTCGAACGTCACACGCCGGCCGAGCACGGAGGCGGCGGTGACGAGGCGGCGGACCTCCGGGTCGAGCTCGTCGAGCTGCCCGCGCACCAACTCGGCCACCGTCCACGGCAGGGGCATGTCGGCCAGGTCTTCCCCGGGCGCGTCGCCGGCGCTGGCGACCAGCTCCTCGAGGAAGAAGGGGTTTCCCCCGGTCCGGGTGTGGAGCGCATCGACGACGGGATAGGACGGAACCTCGCCGTAGACCGCCGTGAGGAATGCGTTGACGTCCGCAGGGCTCAGGCGCCGGAGCTGGATGTGGGTGACGGAATGACGGCGCTCGAGCCGGGGCAACAACGCCGAGGCGGGGTGCCGGCGGGAGAGGCCGTCCGGCCGGTAGGTGCCGGTGACGAGCAGGCGGCCGCCACCGGGCTCGGCGAGCTGTTCGAACAGGGTCAGGCTCTCGGAGTCGGCCCAGTGGAGATCCTCGAACACCATCACGCCGGCGGTGCCCTCGGTGAGCCCACGTACCAGGTCGACCCCGGCCCGAACCCGCTCATCGGCGGTGCGGTGGGCGTCGTCCACGGCCTCCAGCAGCGCGGTGTAGCGGTCGGCGTCGGCGCCGTCGGGCGTCGCCACCGAGCCCAGCGCGTCGCGGAACAGCTCCATGGGGCGGCTCTCGCCGCCCGGGTCGGCCTGGCCGGCCAGCACCCACATGCCCGCCGGCACGTGCGCCACCAGCTCCTGCACGAGCCGGGTCTTGCCGATGCCGGCCTCCCCGGCGACGAGGGCGACCGTCGGGTCGGGGCGGGCGTCCACCAGCCCGACCAGGCGATCGAGCTCGGCGCCGCGGCCGACCATGACGGGTGACAGCCCCGAACGTCCCACGAGCATCACCCGAGCGTACGGCGCTGTCTCGCCGATCGGCTCGGTCAGAGGCCGATGGCGGCCTCCCGCCGGGAGGGCCGCCGCCGTTGGCGATGCCGGCGATGCGGCCTGGGGGCGAGTCGCCAACACGAGGCCTCCCGGCGGAGGTCCTGCTGGTGGTCGGCGACCATGGTCCTGGTGAAGTCGTACCCGAGAAGCATGAGACCAGGCTGCGCCTCTGAGGTACCCGGCCACATCGGACGGCCTGCGCATTTCGCGACGGGCTCGCGTACGTAGATGGCGCTGCCGCCCGGACTACG
>JBOGHG010000030.1:0-26141 GCA_050744525.1 Acidimicrobiales bacterium
GGCTCGGGCTGCGCCGCGGGCGCCGCCGTCTCGGGCGCGGTCTCGGCGGCCGGTGCGGGCGCCGCCGCCACGGCCTTCTTGGAGCCAGCCGCCTTCTCGGCGGCGGCCTTCTCGGCCGGGGCCTTCTTGGCGGCGGCCTTCTTGGCCGGGGCCTTCTCGGCCGCGGCCTTCTCGGCAGGGGCCTGCCTGGCCGGGGCCTTCCTGGCGGCCTTGTCGCCGTCCGCAGCCTCGCCGGCGTCGTCGGACGCGGGCTTGCCGCTGGGTGCCTCGGGTTGACGGTCGCGCACCAGCCCGTCGCGCTGGGCGCGACGGCGGACGCGATCGGCCTGCGCCTCCTCGATGCCCGAGGAGTGCGTCTTGACCCCGATGCCCAATGCCAGGCAGAGATCGAGGCATTCCTTGTTGGTGAGCCCGAGCTCCTTGGCGAGCTCGTGGACCCGGATCTTTGCTGCCAAGTTCTCTGAGACCAGCCCTTCCGTCTTCTCTCGGGCGCGAACCGCACACCGATCGGTGCGAATCGCGGTCCCCTATCCTCGCGCAGACCCTGCTACCGGCACGAACACCGGAAGGCTCGGGAGAATGCGCCTCTCCGCTCGGCGCGCTCCCGGCACGCAGCGAGAGCGTCCTTGCAGAGCCAGGCTCCGCGTCCCGGCAGTGTACGGCCCTCGACGATGGATCCCTCCGGCGAGCGTACGAACCTCACCAGCTCGCTCTGCGGCCTCCGCCGCCGGCAACCCACACAGGTGCGGATCGGCGAGATCGGCTACTCCTCGTCGGCGCGGGGCTCCGTGCCCCCCTCGGCGGGCACCTCGACGGCATCGGCGGCGGGCGCGTCATCGGACGGTGCCTCCGCCGCGCCCTCCGACTCGGCTTCCGCCGGAGCGTCGGCGTCGGCGCCCGCCGGGGCCTCGGGTTCCGCTCCCCCGGAGTCGCCGGCTGCCGGCTCGCCGTTGCGTCCGGGCGCCTCTGTCAGCGCCGCCTCCCACTCTTCGGCCGACACCGCGGGCCCACCCTCCGCGGGCTGCCACACCTGCTCGCCGGTGTCGGGGTCCACGACCCACTCGCCCTCGGCCCAGTCCTGCTGGCGGTACGCCTCCTCCTCGACGAGCTGGGTCTCGCTCTTGATGTCGACCCGCCAGCCGGTCAGACGAGCCGCCAGGCGGGCGTTCTGGCCCTCCTTGCCGATGGCCAGCGACAGCTGGTAGTCGGGCACGATCACCTCGGCCACGCCGGTGGTCTCGTCGATGCGCACCTCCTTGACCTTGGCCGGAGACAGCGCCTTGGCCACGAACTCGTAGGGGTCGTCGGAGAAGGGGACGATGTCGATCTTCTCGCCCCGCAGCTCGTTGACCACCTGCCGCACCCGGGCGCCCCGCGCGCCGACGCAGGCGCCCACGGGATCGACGTTGGAGTCGTTGGACCACACGGCGATCTTCGTGCGGTGCCCGGGCTCGCGGGCGCAGGCCTTGATCTCGACGATGCCGTCGGCGATCTCCGGCACCTCGAGCTTGAACAGCTCCAGGATGAGGCCGGGATGGGTGCGAGACACGACGATCTGGGGGCCCTTGGAGGTGCGTCGAACCTCGACGATGTAGGCCTTGAGCCTGCTGTTGGGCTCGGGCCGTTCGTGGGGCACCTGCTCGGCCTGTGGCAGTAGGGCCTCCACGGGGCCAAGGCTCAGCAACGTGTAGCGGCTGTCGCCCTGCTGCACGGTGCCGGTGACGATGTCGCCCTCGCGGCCGGCGTACTCCTCGTAGCGGAGCTCACGCTCGGCCTCCCGGATCCGCTGGGTCATGACCTGGCGGGCGGTCTGGGCGGCGATGCGCCCGAAGTCCTTCGGGGTGACGTCGAGCTCGGGGCCGTAGGGCTCGCCGTCCTCGTCGATCTCCTGGGCGTAGACGCGGATGTCGAAGTTGGTGGGGTCGATCGTGACCCAGGCGTACTCGTGGGCACCGGGCATTCGCTTGTAGGCCGATTCGAGCGCGTCGGCGAGCGCGGCCATCAGGGTGTCGACCGAGATGCCCTTCTCGGCGGCAAGCGCCTGCAGCGCCTCCATCATCTCGCTCATGAATTGCGTTCCCTCTTCTCGTCGCTCTTGCGCTTGGTGGAGCGGGGTGTGGCGGGACCCCACTCGAACACGGTGCGCGCCCGCTCGATGTCGTGGTAGGCGAGCCGTTGCTCCGCCGCGGTGCCGTCGTCGGCGACTCCCGTCCGCACGACGACGCCGGTGCTGTCGGCCCCGACGAGCTGACCCTCCACCCGGCGCTCGTCGCCGACTCCCGCCACGGTGCGAACCTTCACGGTCTCACCCACCGCCCGCTCGAAGTGCTCGGGGCGCCGCAGCGTGCGCTCGAGCCCCGGGCTGGTGACCTCGAGCGTGTAGCGGCCGGTGATGGGATCGGCCTCGTCGAGCGCTCGCGACACCGCACGGGTGGCGTCGGCCAGCACGTCGAGGTCGAGGCCTCCGCCGCTGGCCGCGGGGCTGTCGACCACGACCCGCAGGACAGGGCCCTGCATCTCGACGTCGTACAGGTCGAGGTGACGATCGTCGAGGAGCGGTAGCACGAGGTCACGCACGCGGTCTGTGACGCTCATCTGCTACACCTCCTCTTGTCATACGAAAGGCGTGGGCCCAAGCCCACGCCTTCGCTCGATGGGATCGAACGGAACGGACCCCGAAGTATAGCCGGCCGCACGTCGTCAGCGGAGAGTAGGGGCCGATCACGGGCCGCGCGCGACCTGATTCGAACTTGCGGCGCTTACGGCGGCGTGGGCACCCCTGAGCGCCGCATGTTCGGGGGTTAGTAGGCGCGGCTCACGAAGGCGACCAGGTCGTCCTCGTCCTCGGACCGCGGCAACGACCCGTCCGGCCGCTGCAGGCAGCGGACGGTGACGCCGTCGGCGGCGAGCCGCGCCTCGCCCTCACCCCCGACCAGCCGCCACGGAAGCCGCGCGAAGCCGCTCTTGCTGGCCGCGGCGGCCTCGTCGAGGTCGGACGCGTCGGCGATGTTGGCGTCGCGTCGGGCGACGGCATCGGCCAGCATGTCGCGCTGGACGTCGGTGATGAGCGTCGCGACCCGCTCCGGTAGCGATGCCAGAGGCACCTGCTGCTTGGTCCCGGTGTCGCGCCGCACGAGCGTGGCGGCGTCGGCCGCCAGGTCGCGGGGCCCGATCTCCACCCGCACCGGCACGCCCTTCAGCTCCCAATCGGTGACCCGGCGGCCGAAGGTCTGCCCGACCCGGTCGTCGAGCCGGGTGCGGACGCCGGCGGCGCCCAGCTCGTCGGCCAAGGCCGCCGCCCTCTCCCCGGTACCGGCCTCGGCCTTCACCACCAGCACCAGCGCCTGGATCGGGGCTAGCGCGGGCGGCACCACCAAGCCGTCGTCGTCGCCGTGGGTCATGATGAGGCCGCCGACCATCCTGGTCGTCGAGCCCCACGACGTCGTCCAGCAGTGCTGCAGGCCGCCGTCGACGTCGGAGTAGGTGATGTCGAAGGCCTTGGCGAAGTTCTGCCCCAACTCGTGGCTGGTGCCCATCTGCAGGGCCTTGCCGTCGCGCATCATCGCCTCGCACGTCAGCGTGTTGATGGCACCGGGGAACCGCTCGGCGGCCGTCTTGGGCCCGACGAGCACGGGGACGGCCAGGACGTTGACCATGAAGTCCTCGTACACGTCGTGGAGGATCCGCTCTGCGTAAGTGCGGGCGTCCTCGCGCGTGGCGTGCGCGGTGTGGCCCTCCTGCCACAGGAACTCGGTCGTGCGCAGGAAGAGCCGGGTCCGCAGCTCCCAGCGCACGACGTTGTTCCAGAGGTTCAACAGCAGCGGGAGGTCGCGGTAGCTCTGGACCCAGCGCGCCATGTACTCACCGACCATCGTCTCGCTGGTGGGCCGGACGACGATCGGCTCGTCGAGCTCCCTGCCGCCGCCATGGGTCACGACCGCCAGCTCGGGGCTGAATCCCTCGACGTGCTCGGCCTCGCGCCGCAGGTAGCTCTGGGGGATGAACAGCGGGAAGTACGCGTTCTCGGCGCCCGCCTCCTTGATGCGGCTGTCCAGTTCGGACTGCATCCGCTCCCAGATGGCGAAGCCGTACGGCCGGATGACCATCGTCCCGCGTACGGGTCCGTTGTCGGCCAGCTCGGCCTTGGCCACGACGTCCTGGTACCAGCGGGGGAAGTCGTCGGCCTGCGCCGTGAGCACCTTCGCCATAGGCGACGGATCGTACACACGCCCCCGCTCCCACGGTCGCTCGGACCGGGCGGGTCGCTCGAGGCCGGGAAGGTTACGTGGCGCTGCGGGTGGCGGGCCCGCCGACGCGGTCCAGGCCGTCGGCGTCGAGCTCGTAGCTCACGGTCGTCAGCCGGCTGGGGCAGCAGTTGGGGTCGCCGGCGGCGTACCGGGTCCACGTGACCTCGACGTGCCGCCCGTCGACCGCCACGTCCTCGACGGCCGGGGACAGCGGACCGGTGACCGAGCGGCGCGGCTCCGTCAGGCTCGCCACGTGCACCGTCCGGTCGCGCGTCTGCGTCCACACGTGCACGGTGTCCTCGGCGCCGTTGGCACCGTAGGTGCAGACCACGTGCACGACCGCCTCGTCGCCGCCGTCGCCGTCGAGATCGCCGTAGGCGACGTCGGGGTCGACCTCGAGCCGGGTGAAGCGGCCGATGTCGAGCACCGGGCTCCGGCCCCGGTCGACGGGGATGGCGGCGGGCGGCGCGAAGCGCAGGCCCTCGGCGCAGGCCGACCCGGGGGGCGCCACCTCGCCGAAGTCGACGGCGCGGATGTCGGTCGGGGCGTCGGCGGCAACGGACCCGGTCGCGGCCGCGTCGGCGGGACGAGACGACCGCCCGCCGCTGGACGCGGCGAACACGGCGGCGGCCAGGCCCAATCCGGCCAGCCCCAGCCACGATGCTCGGGATCGCGAGTTGCTGCGCACGACCGGCGGAATCTACCGCAACGGCGTGTGTCGAATGCGTTGCGTTTCGTGGGCCAATCGGCGGCTAATCGCGACGATCCGGCGGACCGATCAGCACGAACCAGGCGACGATCGCGAACAGCGCCACGAACAGCAGCATGCGGATCAGCGAGAAGACGAAGCCCAGGACCGACGAGACGACGAACCAGACGATCAGCACCCCGAGCAGCACGAGGCCGATGCGGCCCAGCCAGCCCTCGCTCCGCCGTACCTGCCGTGCCATGAGCCGCCTACCCCTCAGCCCAACCTGCGGATGAGCTCCACCCGCTGCTCGCTCCGGTTGACGTCGTCGCCGTGGGCCCCGGCCAGCGCCGCCCGGTCGCGCTCGGCCTCGCGGCGGGCCTGCTCCCGGGTGGACCGAGCCCGCTCGAACGCGGCATCGACGCCGTGGTCGTTGATGAACGTGGCCCACTCCACCAGCGCGTCGACCATGTGGTCCTCGGGCACCACCGCGACGTTCTGCCCCCGGACGAAGAGGTGGCCCTTCCTGTTTCCGGCGGCGATGCCGAGATCGGCGTCTCGGGCCTCGCCGGGCCCGTTGACGACGCAGCCCATCACCGCCACCTGCAGCGGGATCTCGCGCTCGCCGAACGCCTCCTGCGCCTGGCGGGCCACCTCGATCACGTCGATCTCGGCCCGGCCGCACGAGGGGCATGCGATGAGGTCGATGTTCCTGCGTTCGCGCAGCCCCATGGCCTCGAGCAGCGCCCGCCCGGCCCGCGCCTCCTCGACCGGATCGGCGGTGAGGCTGTAGCGGATGGTGTCGCCGATGCCCTCGGCCAGCAGCGTGGCGATGCCGGCGGTGGCCTTGATCACACCGCCGGGCAGCGGCCCCGCCTCGGTGACGCCCAGGTGCAGCGGGTGGTCGACGGCATCGGAGAGTTGCCGGTACGCCTCGATCATGAGCGGCACCGACGACGCCTTGACCGAGATCTTGACGTCCTCGAACCCGACCTCGTCGAAGTAGGCCAGTTCCATCTGCGCGGACTCGACCATGGCCTCGGGCGTGACCTTGCCTCCGTGGCGCTTGTAGAGGTCGGGGTGGAGCGAGCCGCCGTTGACGCCGATGCGGATGGGGACACCGCGGTCCTTGGCCTCCTGCGCCACCAGCTTGATCTGTTCGGGCTTGCGGATGTTGCCCGGGTTGAGGCGCAGGCAGTGGACGCCGGCCTCGAGGGCCGCCAGCGCCATGCGGTGGTTGTGGTGGATGTCGGCGACGATCGGCACCGGTGACCGGGGCACGATCCGGGCCAGGCCCTCGGCGGCCTCGATCTCGTTGCAGGTGCAGCGGACGATGTCGCAGCCGGCCATCGCCAGGTCGTAGACCTGCTGCAGGGTGCCCTCGACGTCGGCGGTCTTGGTGATCGTCATCGACTGCACCGTGATGGGCGCGTCGCCGCCGACCGGCACGTCGCCCACCATGATCTGGCGTGTCTTGCGACGGGGATGCGAGGACTGTCCGAGCTCCATGAGCGTGGTTTACCGCACGTGCGAGGGTGTGGGGGTCACCCGCTGATCGGATCGACGATGTCGAGGTACATCGCGGTCACCCCCAGGACGACCAGAACCATGACCACCGCGTACGTCAACGGCAGCAGCTTGGCGAAGTCGGCGTGGTAGCTCCGGCCTGGGCGGGAGCGCATGCGCTCGTAGATGGCCATGGCGGCGTGGCCGCCGTCGAGCGGGAGCAGGGGCAGCATGTTGAAGATGCCGATGAACATGTTGAGGCTGAAGAACAGCGCCAGCAGGAAGGCGCCCCGGTTCTCGACGTCCTGCGAGCCGAGCTGGACCACCCCGATGATCGAGATCAGGCGGCCGTCGTCGTCGGACGACGAGCCCGATCCACCGGACCCCGAGTCGCGGTCGTCGGCCTCGCCCACGTTGTTGGCGAAGTCGCCGATGCCGTCGGGGCTGAAGAACCCGGCCATGGCGCCGAAGGTCTGGCCGGTGAACCGCACCATCTCCCCCGGCGCCCGCACGATGGCCGTCCCCAGGCCGATGGGCTCGTCGGAGAAGTGCTTCGACGAGCCGACCCCGAGGAACGCCGACCCGGTGTCCCCACCCTCGTCCTCGGGCCGCGGACGCAGCCGGGCATCGACCGTCTGCTCGACCCCACCCCGCTGGATGGTGAGCTGGACGTCGTCCCCCACCTCGGCGCGGGCGAGGGCGTCGGAGAGGTCGTCGTAGCGTGAGACGGGCTCGCCGTCCACGGCGACGATGAGGTCGTCCTCCTGCAGGCCGGCCGCCTGGGCGGCGCTGTCGGGGACCACCGTGTTGATCTCCCATGCCGTAGCCCGGTCGGGCGGGTTGGCGATGCTCCGGCCGGGGAACCCGACGACGCCGAGCAGGACCACCAGCAGCACGAACGCCTGGGCGACGTGCATCAGCGACCCGGCACTGACCACCAGCAGGCGCTTGGGGAAGGACTTCTGTCGGTACGTCCGGGGCTCGTCGGTGGGGTCGACCTCGTCGAGGTTGTTCATCCCGATGATGCGGACGTAGGCGCCCGCCGGGACGACCTTGAGGCCGTACTCGGTCTCGCCCCGCCGGAAGGACCAGATCTTGGGACCGAAGCCGATGAAGAACTCGGTCACCTTCATGCCCGCCCACTTGGCCGTGAGGTAGTGACCCAGCTCGTGGAGGAAGATCATGACCACGATCCCGAGGATCACCACCAGCACCGGCCACCCGAACGCCAGCCCGGCAAGGGCGACGCCGGCGATCAGCAGTGCGAGGCGCAGTCCCCCGGTCTCGTAGACGGGAGGATCCGGCGCGGACGGCGAGCCGCTGGGCGGTTCGGGGCGTCGCTCCACCTCAGTCATCCACTGATCCTCTCGATCTCCTGCCGGGCGGCGTCCCGACCACGGTGGTCGGCGTCGATCACGGCGTCGACCCCATCGGCACGCCCCCCATCATGCCGGGCGAGGACGGCATTCAGTACGTCGGGGATCGCCACCCAGCGGATCCGCCCTGCGAGGAAGGCGGCCACCGCCTCCTCGTTGGCGGCGTTGAGCACCGCCGGCGCCGTCTCGCCCTGCGTGCCGGCCTCGTAGGCCAGGCCCAGGCACGGGAAGGCGTCGTGGTCGGGCGCCTCGAAGTCGAGGCGGCTGCACGTCGACCAGTCGATTCGGCCGAAGGGCGTGGCGATGCGGTCGGGCCACGCCAGGGCGTAGCCGATGGGCAGGCGCATGTCGGGGGTGGAGAGCTGGGCGACGGTGGAGCCGTCGGTCATCTCGACCATGGAGTGCACGATCGACTGTGGGTGGACCACCACGTCGATGGCGTCGTAGTCGACGTCGAACAGCTCGTGGGCCTCGATCACCTCCAAGCCCTTGTTCATGAGCGTCGACGAATCCACCGTGATCTTGGGCCCCATCGACCAGGTGGGGTGGGCCAGGGCGTCGTCGACGGTCACGTTCGCCAGCTCGGCCCGGCTGCGGCCCCGGAACGGCCCCCCGCTGGCGGTGAGCACGATGCGAGCCACGCGGGACGGGTCTCCGCTGGCGTTGGCGGCGAGGCACTGGTGGACGGCGCAGTGCTCGGAGTCGACCGGCACGATGTGGCCGGCGTCCGGACGGTCCAGCACCGACCGCACCACCGGTCCCCCGGCGATCAGCGACTCCTTGTTGGCCAGCGCCAGGCGCCGGCCGGCGGCGAGCGCCGCCATTGTCACCCTCAGGCCGGCGAAGCCCACCACCCCGTTGACGCACACGTCGGCGACCGCACCCAGACCGGCGAGCGCAGCATCCCCCGCCCGCACCTCGGTGCCGGGAGGCACGCCGTCGTGGACGGCGGCGGCGTGGCGCTCGTCGCCGACGACCACCAGCTTGGGAAGGAGCTCATGGGCCTGGCGCACCAGGGCGTCCGCCGACGACCAGGCGCCGAGCGCCACGATCTCGAAGCGGTCGGGCTCGGCCCGCACGACGTCGATGGTCTGGGTCCCGATCGACCCGGTCGACCCGGCGACGGCGACCGTCGTCAGAGGCATTGTTTCCCGCTCATGCCGCTTCGCGGCGGGCCGCTCGGGCCTCGCTCGCTCTCTCGCCCTTCGGGACGCTCGCTCACCGGACCAGGCTAGGCGGTCAGGTCAGGAAGAAGTCGGAGACCCGTGCCAGGTACCAGACGGCGGGGAGCACGAACAGCAGCGCGTCGAAGCGGTCGAGCAGGCCACCGTGGCCCGGCAGGATGCTGCCCATGTCCTTGACGCCGAGGTCGCGTTTGGCCAACGACTCGGACAGGTCGCCGAGGGGAGCCACCAGCGCCACGAGCACCCCGAGCTTGACGCCCTCACCGGCCTCGTCGAAGGGGAACACACCGCCGCCGACGGTGGCGAAGACGACGCCGGCGGCGACGGCCAGGACCATCCCCCCCAGCAGGCCCTCGATGGTCTTGTTGGGGCTGGCGTCGGACAGCGGGCGCGACCCCGCGCTGCGCCCGACGAACAATGCGCCGACGTCGTAGGCGATTGTGGGGACGACAGCCGCCAGCAGGAACGCCACGCCGTTGCCGTTCGGCTCGGCCAGCAGCAGGCCGGCGAACGAGCCGAACAGCCCGATCCAGCCGATCCCCAGCAGCGTCACCCCGATGTTGGGCACCGGCCGGTCGGCGCCCGCCCGTACCAGGTACCACAGGAAGCACACCGCCACCGACAACACCATGACCACGGGCAGCGCCTGCTCGCCGTAGTTGTAGGCGCCGATCACGAACCCAACGGTCGACACCACCCCGACCGGCAGCAACGCCTCGTGCCCGGCCTTGTTGGCGGCGACGAAGTATTCGTACGCGGCGTACCCGAGCACGGGGACGGCGACGATCATGCCGCCGATCTCCTCACCGAACTTGAACAGCAGGAGCGCGACGGCCGCGAAGGCCACCCCCACGCCGATCGCCACGCGGAGGTCGCGATCGGCAGTGATCCGGCGGGGAGCCCGGCGGCGGGCGCGGCGCCGAGGGGCCGTGGCGACGCCGCGGCCCCCGGCGCCGTAGCCAGCGCCGGTCTCGTCCGAATAGACCTCGTCGCCATAGACGTCGTCGTAGGTCTCGTCGTAGGTGGCGTCGTACTCGTCGGCGTAGGCCTCGTCGCCGTAGGCGTCCTCGTAGGCCGGCTGCTCGTCACCGGCGTCGGCGAACACCGAGCGCCCCGGGGGCGGCTCGACGTCGTCCTCGTACGAGGCCGGCGTCCCCCGGCGCGGGTCCCCCGGCTGTGACTGCTCGGGCCACCCCTCCCCGGTCTCGGGCGGTCTCGGGCGCGCCGGTTCCGCCGGCGGCCCGGTCGGCCGCCTCGGAGGCGGAGCACCGGACCCGCCCGCCGGTGACCGGGGATCGTCTCGCCAGCGGGGATCGGAGTCGGCAAGCGTGGACCAGGGGTCGTCACCCCGGCGCGGGTCGCGGCGGTTCATCTTCGGGACCTCCTCTGCGGCCGAACCCGCCCAGTGCGACAGCTCGGGCGCCTCGGTGGGCGGCTGGACGGGTACGACGGGCGGTCGCTCGATCGTCGCGGGATCGTCGTAGGAGCCGAGCGGGAAGCGGAGTGCCGGCCGGGGCCCGCCGGCCTCGGACGAGGTGGGCCGATCCCCGAAGCGTGGCTGATCGTCGCGTAGGCGATGCCGGATGTCGTCGCGTTCGAGCGCCTCGGCGGCCTCGTCGGCACCGATGAGACGGACGCCTTCGGTGGGATCGCGGTGGCGCTGCTGCCGGCGCTCTTCCCTGTCAGTCACAAGGCTCTTCCTCTCGTAATGCCCACCGTGCGTGGTCGTGCGTCGCGATTTTCGGCCACCCCATCCTGCACCCGTGGGGTGCCCAGGTGGTGGAGGGGTGGAGGGATCAGACCTCGAGCAGCTCCTGCTCCTTGTGCTCGAGGGCCGTGTCCACCTCGGCTTCATGGTGGTGCGTGAGCTTGTCGAGCTCCTTTTCGGCCCTGGCCAGATCGTCGGCCGAGATGTCGCCGTCCTTCTCCAGGGCCTCGAGATCGTGCCGGGCACCGCGCCGGGCGTGGCGGATGCTGACCCGCCCCTCCTCGGCCATCCCCTTGACCAAGCGCACGAGCTCCTTGCGACGCTCCTCGGTCAGCGGGGGGAAGTTCAGCCGGATGATGTGCCCGTCGTTGCTCGGAGCCAGTCCGAGCCCGCTCAGCTGGATCGCCTTCTCGATGGCGCCGAGCGAGCTCTTGTCGTAGGGGCTGATCACCAGCATGCGCGCCTCGGGCACGGTGAAGCCGGCGATCTGCTGGAGCGGCACCTCGGTGCCGTAGTAGTCGACCGGGATCTTCTCGACCAGGGCCGGCGCCGCCCGACCCGTGCGCACGCCGGCGAACTCGGACCGTGCGTGGGCGACGGCCTTCGCCATCTTGTCTCGCGCCTCGTCGAGCACCATCGAGATCATCTCAACACTCACGGGCTCTCCTGCCGTCACGACCGACGCCGACTCCCCCGGCGCCGTCAGCGGATCAGCGTACCGACCGCCTGACCCCCGACGATCGACGCGATGTTGCCCTTGCCGAGCAGGTCGAACACGACGATAGGCAACTTGTTGTCCATGCACAGCGTGATCGCGGTCGAGTCCATGGCCTTGAGCCCGCGGTTGAGCACGTCGAGGTAGCTGACGGCGTCGAGCTTGGTGGCCTCGGGGTTGGTGCGGGGGTCGTCGGTGTAGAGGCCGTCGACTCCCGAATGGGTGCCCCGCAGCATCACGTCGGCCTCGATCTCGACGGCGCGCAGCGCGGCGGCGGTGTCGGTGGTGAAGAAGGGGTTGCCGGTGCCCCCGGCGAAGATCACCACCCGACCCTTCTCGAGATGGCGGATGGCGCGTCGCCGGATGTAGGGCTCCGCAACTTGCGCCATGTGGATGGCGGTCTGCACCCGGGTGGGCTGGCCCAGCCGTTCGAGCGTGTCCTGCAGCGCCAGTGCGTTGATGACCGTCGCCAGCATGCCCATGTAGTCGGCCTGGGCGCGGTCCATGCCGGCCCCGGCGCCGGTCATCCCCCGCCAGATGTTGCCGCCGCCGACGACCACCGCCACGTCGACGCCGTGGTCGTCGCGGACGCCAGCGATCTCGTTGGCGATGTAGTCGGCGAACTGGCCGTCGATGCCGTAGCCGACGTCACCGGCAAAGGCCTCCCCCGACAGCTTCAGCAGCACCCGGTGGTACCCGGCGTCCTCGGCTGCGGGAAGGGTCACGTGCCGGTCCTGAGCCGCCGTCAGCCGCCGATGAACAACTGGGCGTAGCGGACGATCTCGGCCTCGCCGCCGGCTGCCACCTGGGCGATGGTCTGCTTCTCGTCGCGGACGAAGGGCTGCTCGAGGAGCACGAGCACTTTGTACCAGCCGTTGAGCCGTCCCTCGATGATCTTTGGCCACGCCGCCTCGGGCTTGCCCTCGGCCTTGGTGATGCCGAGCAGGGTCTGGCGCTCGTCCTCGACCGCCTCGGCCGGCACCTCGTCGCGGGAGAGGTACTGCGGCTTGAAGAAGGCGATGTGGACCGCGACGTCGTGCGCCAGCTCCTCGGTGCCGCCCCGGACGACGACCACGACCCCGTTCACCCCCCGCCCGTCCTGGCGGTGGAGGTAGGTGCCGACGGCCTCCCCGTTGCCGATCGTCAACCGGATGGCCCGGCCCACCTCGATGTTCTCCTTGAGGGTGACCTTGAGATCGTCGACGGCGTCCTTGTGATCGCCCACGGCGGACTCGCCCCCCGTGGCGACCGCGTCGGCCAGCGCCTGGGTGAGCGCGACGAAGTCGGGAGACTTGGCGACGAAGTCGGTCTCGCACTTGAGCTCGACCAGGCCCACGGCGTCGGATTTCGTGGCGATGGCGATGGCGCCCTGGGCGTTCTCGCGGTCGGCACGGTCGTCGGCCTTGCCCAGGCCCCACTCGCGCAGCAGCTTCTTGGCGCGCTCGGTGTCGCCGTCGGCCTCCTGGAGTGCCTTCTTGGCGTCCATCATCCCGGCGCCGGTGGATTGGCGCAGGGCCTGTACGTCCTTGGCGGTGAAGTCGGCCATGGGGCCTCAGGACTCCTGGGATTCGGGAGAGGTGTCGGTGGGGGTCGCGGCGGGCACCTCGGTGGGGACCTCGGCCTCGTCGGGGGCGTCCGCCGTGGCGTCGTCGGGCGCGGTCGTGGGCTCCTCCGCGGCCGCAGCGGGCGGCGCCGGGGAGTCGACGGACGGCGCTGCCGGTGGGCGCGGTGCGGTCCGTGCCCCGGCGACGCGGGCGTTGCGCTCGCGGGCCTGGGCCAGCGCCTGACGGCGGGCCTCGGCCTGCTCGGCGGCCACACGCGCCTCGTCGTCATCCGATCGGGTGGCAACCGGCGCCTGCAGAGATGCGATGTGCCTGCCCTCGATCACCGCGTCGGCGATGACCCGGCTCAACAGCGTGCCCGAGCGGATGGCGTCGTCGTTGCCCGGGATCACGTAGTCGATGACGTCGGGATCGCAGTTGGTGTCCACGACCGCCACCACGGGCACGCCCAGCTTGTTGGCCTCGGTGACGGCGATGTGCTCCTTGCGCGTGTCGAGCACGAAGATGGCCTGGGGCAGCCGCTCCATGTGGCGGATGCCGCCGAGGTAGCGCTCGAGCTTGTCGAGCTCGCGGCCGAGCAGCAGCGCTTCCTTCTTGGGCATTGCGTCGAACTCGCCCGAGTCGCGCATGCGCTCGTACTCGAGCATCTTGGCGACCCGCTTGTTGATGGTCTGGAAGTTGGTGAGCATGCCGCCGAGCCACCGCTGGTTGATGAACGGCATGCCGCAGCGCTCGGCGTACTGCTGGATCGGGTCCTGCGCCTGCTTCTTGGTGCCGATGAACAGGACCGAGCCGCCGCCGGCGACCGTGTCGCGCACGAACGTGTACGCAGTCTCGATGCGCGCGAGCGTCTGCTCGAGATCGATGATGTAGATGCCGTTGCGCTCGCCGAAGATGAAACGCTTCATCTTCGGGTTCCAACGGCGCGTCTGGTGGCCGAAGTGGACCCCGGCCTCCAGCAGCTGCTTCATGGTGACGACAGCCACGTGTCTGTTCCCTTTCGTCCCATCGGTTGATCGTTGCCGGGCCCGCGCGTCCAAGGACGACCGTGGGTTGGGCCCGGCTGTGGGGTGGTTCGCAGGCCAGGGTTTCCGGCCGGCGGGACAGCCTATCGGGAGGTCGTCGAGACCCGCCACGTGGTTCCGCCGGGGGGCGTTCCTCACGGCCACTCGGCCAGGGCGGCGGCGCCGAGCTGGTCCTCGGCGAACGAGATCCCGTGGCCCCCCACCACGTCGGCGACAACATCGCGCCACCCCTCGCAGGCCGGTGGCTGACCCGCCAACGCCCGCGCCATCTCGGCGGTCGCCTCGTCGGAGGCCACGAGGTCGCCGTGAGCGGACCATCCCGACACCGGCACCGTCACGTTGGTGGCCCCGGGGACCTCCGTGTTGGGCGCCGCCACCGCCAGATCCCCGCGGGCGGCGATGGACACGACCTGGACCCCTTCGGGCACGCCGGCGACGGCCAGCTCGCGCACGACATCGGAGTTCTCGGCCAGCTGCCGTAACGCGGCGGCGTCGGGATCGATGCCGCGACCGAGGAACGACCCGGCGGCCTCCATGGCCAGGTTGCCGGTCAGCGTGGCATTGGCCCCGGCGACGGCGGTGGCCACGTCGGAACCCTGGTGCGGTGTGCCGAGGGTGGTCACGACGCCGAGCCGGTCGAGCCCCATGCCCCGTTCGACCAGCTCGAGCAGCGCCAACCGGGTGACGACGCCGCCCTGGGAGTGGGCGAAGAGGTCGACGGTGGCGTCGGGGTCGGCGGCGGCGACGTCCTGCACCAGGTCGGCCAGGCGCCGGGCGGCCCCGTGGAGGTCGCCCTGGCTCGCCTCGGTGTCGTAGGCGCGGGTGATGAGATCGCCGAACGCGGCGCCGGAGCCGGGAACCCGCCCGCCGGCATAGCTGAAGCGCACCACCCGATCGTCGCGGTAGCCCAGGTCGCCGGCGCGGAGCTCGTCTATCGAACCGTTGGCGCTCGACGAGCCGAAACCCGCGACGGTGATGGCCACCCGATCCTTGCCCCGCATGGGGGCGGCCGGCGCCGGCCCGTCGGAGCATGGGCCGCGGAAGAGCAGGCGAGCACCCAGGTCGGCGGCGACGCCGAGGCCGCGCGCGGGCAGGTTCAGCTGGGCGGCGGAGGTGACCGTGGCGCTGGCGCGGTCGTAGAGCCATCCCAGCGCCGCACCGACCCGAGGGATGGCGACACCACCGCCTGCGTCGAGCGCCAGTTGGGCGAGCGCTCGGGCCTCCGCCTCGGGCGTGCTGCCCGGGGGGATCTCGAACGGCAGCAGTTCCACCTCCACCTCGCCGCCCACGAACAGCGACGCGGGGTCGAAGTAGGCGTCCCCGGCCCGGGCACCGAAGTGCAGCCGCTCCCCGGCGGCCCCGACCCGGTCGCCCGCCCGGACCCGCTGACCGAGCACGACCTCGATGGCGCCGAGGAACGAATAGGACGTCCGCACGCCGTCCGCGTGGTGCAGGGTCACGTGCAGCGTGCCGGCCACGGGCCCGGCGAAGACGACCGTCCCGTCGGCGCTGGCCCACACCGGGTCGCCGGGCTCGGTGTCGTACTCCAGGCCCCGGTTGCCGGCGCCGTAGGGCCCGGCGGGCGGCCGGAAGGGATCGGCGATGGTGGCCCAGACCGGCGGTCCGTAGGTCGGCGCCGGCGGCGCGGCCTGGGAGGGTTGTGCACCGGCGGCCGTGGCCGGCCACAGGGTCGCGGTCGTGATCGCCAGCGCCACGGCTCCGTAGCCGGCCGCCCGCGGCGGTCCGACGCCGAGCAGGCGACGCCAGCGGCGGAGCTTCCGAAGCGCGGAGCCGCGTCGGTCGTGGTGGCGGCGGCGCGAGCGCAGGCGGACGGGACGGAACGGCCGGCGGGCTGGGAACATGGCGTCCCCCTCGGGGCGGGTGCGGGTACCTCGGGGGGAAGTGAGGCGGTGGCCGGCGTCGCCGGACGATCAGGCGCTGATCAGGCGGGAACGCGGCCGGCGGCGGTCATGCGCAACCGCAGCCGGGTGACGGCCTTGCCGTGGATCTGGCAGGCGCGGCTCTCGGTGACACCGAGCACCTCGCCGATCTCGGCCAACGTGAGGCCGTCGTGGTAGTAGAGGCCGACCACGATCCTCTCGCGCTCGCTCAGGCGCTCGATGGCGTGGGCCAGCGCCCGGCGCAGCTCGGCCAGCTCGAACGCGGCCAGCGGATCGTCGTCGCCGCTGGTGAGGATGTCTCCGACGGTCAAGGGCGGATCGTCGGTGGCGGCCGAGCTCACCGCGGCGTCGAAGGTGACGAGGCTCATCAGCGAGATCTGCGACAGCGCCTGCTGGAGCTGGTCGTGGTTCATGCCCAGCGCGTCCGCGAGCTCGGCGTCGGTCGGCGACCGATGCAGGGAGGCCGCGAGCCGGGTGAGGGCGGCCTCGATGCCGCGGGCCTTGGCCCTGACGGAGCGGGGCACCCAGTCGAGCGAGCGCAGCTCGTCGAGGATGTTGCCCTTGATCCGGGCGATGGCATAGGTCTCGAACCGGCATCCCCGGGCCGGGTCGAACCGCTCGACAGCATCGATGAGCCCGAAGATGCCGTAGCTCACCAGGTCGGCACGCTCGACGTGGCTGGGCAAGCCGACGCCCATCCGCCCCGCCACGTATCGGACCAGGGGCGCGTAGCGCAGGATCAGCTCATCGCGAGCTGCGTGCTGGCCGTCGCGCTTGTACGCGGCCCACAAGTCCCCAGTCTCTACGTCAACGAGCGTCAAGTGCGCCCCTATGCCCGTGGGTGGGTGGCGTCGAACACGGAGCGTAGCCGTTCCTTGGAGACGTGAGTGTACCGCTGTGTGGTCGCCAGGTCTGCATGGCCGAGCAGCTCCTGTACGACCCGCAGGTCGGCGCCCCCGTCGAGCAGGTGGGTGGCGAAGGTGTGCCGCAAAGCATGGGGATGGGTCGGCGCGGCCGCTCGCCGGTCCAGGACGCGTCGGGCGTCGCGCGGCGTCAGGCGGCGGCCCCGAAGGTTGAGGAAGACGGCCGCCGCCGGCGAGGCCTCGGTGGCGAGCTCGCCACGGCCGTCGGCGAGCCAGCGCTGCAGGGCGTCGACCGCCGGTTCGCTGAGGGGGACGAGGCGTTGCTTGCCGCCCTTGCCCCACACCCGGACCCGTCGCTGTGCCAGGTCGAGGTCGTCGACGTCGAGGGCCGCGGCCTCGGCCACGCGCAGGCCGCTGCCGTAGAGCAGCTCCAGCAGGGCCGTGTCGCGCAGGTCGCGGGCGCCGTCGGGGCCAGCGGAGCCCGGCTCGTCCAGCAGGGCGCGCAGCTCGTCGGGGTGCAGGACCCGCGGTAACCGCGCCTCGCCCCCGGGCGCACTGAGGCCCGCCGTCGGGTCGCCGGCGATGGCACCGACACGCCGGGCCCAGCCGAAGTAGCGACGAAGCGCCGAGGCCCGCCGGGCGATGGTGCGGCGTGCGAACCCCCGCGTTGCGAGGAAGGCCAGGTAGCGCCGGACCGTCGTGCGCTGGACGTCGCCCGGCGACGTGAGCCCCAGGCGCTCGGCCCAGGTGACGAAGGCCGCGAGGTCGCGCCCGTAGGCCTCGACCGTGGCCGGTGCCGCCGCCGTCAACGAGCGGGCGAACTCGTCGACTCGCCAGCCTGGCGCCACGGTTGCCAAAGGTACCGCCCGTCATGGGGTTCCTCCGGCGACCCTCTCGTACCAGCCGCCGCGCCGTGCCACCCATCCCGACTCGCACAGCCGATCCAGCGCCGGCGCCAGGACCGCCAGGCCATGTCCGGTGCGCGTGCCGATCTGGTCGAGGCTGGCGGGCTGCCACCCGACGGCGTCGAGCACCGGGACGTCGCCGGGGTCGGGGGGCGCACGGGTCTCGTCGCGGGAACGGCGGCCGGCAGGGCGCAGACCCAGGGCCACAAGCACGTCGTCGGCCGAGCAGACCGGCGCACGGCCCTCGGCGAGCAGAGCATTGGTCCCGCTCGACGCCGGCGCCCGGACCGACCCGGGGACGGCCATGACATCGATGCCGCGCCGGTCGGCCTCGTCGACCGTGTGCAACGACCCGCCGGTGCGGTGCGACTCCACGACGACCACCAGGTCGGCGAGGGCGGCGATGATGCGGTTGCGCGCCGGGAACCGCCAGCGCTCAGGCCGTGCGCCCAAGGGCGCCTCCGACAGCAGGAACCCTTGCGACGCCACGGCTCGCCACAGCTCTGCCTGGCCGCGGGGATAGACGACGTCGAGCCCGCTGCCGACGACGCCGATCGGCTGAGCGGCGGCGCCGTCTCGCGTGGCGGCCAGGGCGCCCCGGTGGCCGGCGGCGTCGATGCCCGAGGCGAGCCCAGATACCACCGCCACCCCGGCGGCCGCCAGGTTGCGGCCCAGTTCCCAGGCGATGGCGGCGCCGGTGGCACTGCATTGCCGGGTGCCGACCACGGCCACCCGGGGACCGGCCACGACATCGGGCGAACCCCGATGGAACACGACCCCGGGCGGTTCGATGTCGGCGGCGAGCACGGGCGGATATGCCGCCGACCCGATGACGGCGACGCCGATGCCCTCGCCGACGATCGTCTGCCAGACTGCGACCGGCTCGATCTCGGTGGCCGCCCGACGCCAGCGAGCCAGCAGGGCATCGGGTCGCGGTCCCAGTGCCGCCACGACGTCGGAGTCGCGCCAGCCCCTACCGCCGCAGATGTGCTCCCAGGCGAGGGCGCCCGTCCCTGCCCGGAGGATGGCGGACAGACGGGCCGGCCCCATGCCCGGCAAGCCGGCGAGCGCGGCGGCGAACGCCTCGACGGGAAGTTCGGTGGAAGGAACGATCATCACGCCACCCGCCAGTCGAGGCAGAGCGGATCGGCACGCAACGCCAGCGCGGTGCTCACGTGCTCGACGCCCAGAGGACCGGGGTGCCCGGCAAGGTCGGCGACGGTGCGGGCCACCCGGCGGATGCCGCCGAGTCCCCGCCCGGTGAGCCGCCCGGCGCGCAGCGCCCGCTCGATCAACCGGGTGGCGGCACGGTCGAGCGCCGCCACGTCGTCCAGCCGCCACGCCGGCAGCGCGATGTTGGCGCTGACGTCGCGCCGTGCCGCCGCCTCGCGCGCATGGGCCACCCGGGCGGCCACCTCGCGTGTCGCCTCCCCTGCGGACGTGTCGAGCAGCTCGGCGACGTCGGGCCTGCCCACCTCGACACGAAGGTCGAAGCGGTCGAGCAGTGGCCCCGACAGCCGGCGCGCATAGCGGGCGCGGGCGGCGCCCGAGCATCGGCAGCCGCCGGGCGGCCCGCCCTCTCCGCAGGGGCACGGGTTCATCGCCCCCACCAGCAGGACCCGCGCCGGAAACGTCACCTTGGCGGCGGCCCGAGCCACCCGGATGACGCCCTCCTCCAACGGCTGGCGCAGGTTGTCGAGCACCAACGGCTCGAACTCGCCGACCTCGTCGAGGAACAGCACACCGTTGTGGGCCAACGAGATCTCGCCCGGCTGCAGTGACCCCGAACCGCCACCGACCAGCGAGACCGCAGACGCCCCGTGGTGCGGCGCCCGGAGCGGTGGTCGGCGTATGAGCCCTCCAGGGGGCAGTGTTTGGCCCGCGGCCGAGTGGATGCAGGTGGTCTCGAGCGCCTGGCTGGGGTCGAGGTCGGGCAGCAACCCCGCCAGGCGACGGGCCAGCATCGTCTTGCCCGCCCCCGGCGGGCCGACGAGCAGCAGATGGTGCCCGCCCGCGGCGGCGACCTCGAGCGCGAACCGCGCGGCGGGTTGGCCCCGCACGTCGGCGAGGTCTGGCCCCGCCGGCGGCGGCGGCAACACCACGGGCTCGGGTGGGTCGGGCCAGGGTTCCCGACCGACGAGCGCGTTCACCAGCTCCTCGACGCGGCCCACCGGGCGGATCGCATGTCGTGCGATGAGTTGCGCCTCGACCGTGCACCCGGCCGGCACCACGATCTCGGGATCGGCCAGGGCGTCGATCAGTGGCAACGCTCCGGGCACCGCCCGCACCGAGCCGTCGAGCCCCAGTTCGCCCACGAAGGCGCGTCCCTCGCACGAGCTCGGAGGCAGCTGCTCGCTCGCCACCAGCAGGCCCACGGCGATGGCGAGATCGAGGCCGGCGCCGACCTTGCGCAGGCCCGGCGGCGCCAGGTTGACCGTGACGCGGGCGTTGGGCCACGTCAGCCCGCTGGACATGAGCGCGGCCCGGACGCGGTCGCGCGCCTCCCGGCACGTGGTGTCGGGAAGCCCGACCACGGTGAAGCCGGGCAGCCCCTTGGACACATGGACCTCGACCCGAACGGGCCGGCCCTCGACGCCGAGCAAGGTCGCAGACGCGACGGAAGCGAGCACGAGCAGGGCCTCCTGACGAAAGCGGGAGCGCAGGGAGGGCGCCGCACCACGGCCCCTCGACCCGGCTCGGCCCTACGACCTGAGCGTGGTCAAACCATACCCGAAGGGTGTGACAGTGACGGCCACATCAGGTCATGCAACGAAAGAGTCCGTGACATGTAGGACGTCGAAGGGCGCAGACGCTGGTCAGGAGCCTTGGAAGCGGGGCTCGCGGCGCTCGACGAAGGCGAGCATCGCCTCGGCGGTGTCCTTGGTGCCGAAGTTGACGGTCTGGGCCTCGGCCTCCGCCTCGAGGGCCTGGGCCAGCGTGAGCTGCGCCGACTGGTCCAGGAGGCGTTTCGTCATGCTCAACGCCAGCGGCGGTCCGTCCGCCAGCCGCGCCGCCAGGTCACGCACCGTCGCATCGAGGTCGGCCCGCGGGACCACCCGGGTAACGAGGCCCATGCGCTCGGCCTCGGAGGCGGAGATGATGTCGCCCAGCAGGGCCAGCTCCTTGGCCTTGAGCAGCCCGACGATCCGGGGCAGTGACCACGAGCCGCCGCCGTCGATGCTGAGCCCCCGTCGCACGAAGATCTCGGAGAACCGGGAGTCATCGCTGGCGATGACGATGTCGCAGGCCAGTGCCATGTTGAGCCCGATGCCCGTGCACACCCCCGCCACGCGGGCGATGACGGGCTGGGGTAGCGCGTGGAGGGCGTCGATGGCTCCCGAGATCGAGCGCATCGCCTGGAGCGGGTGGCCGAGGTCGTCCGGGGTCGCGCCCGTGACGTCGGCACCGGACGAGAAGTCGTCGCCCTCCCCCGTCAGCACGACGCAGCGGTCGTCGCGACGCCGGGCCACCTCCCGGAACGCCGCCTCGATCTCCGGCCACGCCCCGGCCGGGATGGCGTTGCGCTTGGCGGGGTTCGACAGCGTCATCGTGACGATGCCCCGGCCGCGGTCGACCTGCACGTGGCCCATCCCTGGCACGATACTGAGCCGGTGGGCTTCAACCCCTTTCGCCAGACCCGGCGCACGCCGGCGGACTACGTGATGGTGGCGGCGGCACTGGTCGTGTGCGCCGGCCTGGTGATCTGGGCCCTGGCGGGCTGAGGGCACCCGTCAGAACGCCGCCTCGATCACGTCGACGGTGGATCCGGTGACCGCTACCACGTCGAAGCGGATGCTCCGAGCGGCCGAGCCGCCGAGCGGGGGGTACTCGGCCAGGAACCTCGCCGCCAGCGCCCGCAGCCGTCGTTGCTTGGCGGCCGTCACCGCCTCGGCGGGGACGCCGAACCGGTCGGAGGCGCGGGTCTTCACCTCGCAGAACACCAGCTCGCCCGGCACCGCGACGACGAGATCGAGCTCGCCGTCGGCACAGCGCCAGTTGCGGGCGATCACGTCGTAGCCGGCGGCGCGGTACCAGTCGGCCGCCCGATCCTCGCCCCGCGCCCCCAACCGCTGGCGGTAGGGGCGCTGCCCGTCGCGCGCGCCCACCTACAGCTCCTTGGCGGGGAGCTCCTCGACGTTCACGTCCTTGAACGTGACGATCTTGACCGACTGGACGAACCGGCTCGTGCGGTACATGTCCCACACCCAGGCATCGTGCAGCTCGAGCTCGATGTAGGTGCGCCCGCCCTCGTCGCGGACCGTCTGGCGCACCTGGTTGGCCAGGTAGGAGCGGCGATCGGTCTCGACGACGTACGAGAACATCGGCGTCAGGTCCTTGTACTCCTTGTAGAGCTGGAGCTCGATGTCCGCCTCGTACTGCTCGAGATCCTCGGCGCTCATGAACGGGCACCCTACCGGCGGCACCAACCACCGGCGGTCGGGCTCAGGTCTCGCGCTTCTCGCGGACCTTGGCGGCCTTTCCGATGCGGTCTCGCAGGTAGTAGAGCTTGGCTCGGCGGACGTCGCCCCGGGTGACCACCTCGATCTTGGCGATGGTCGGGGTGTGCAGCGGGAACGTGCGCTCGACACCGACGCCGTAGCTGACCTTGCGCACCTTGAACGTCTCGCGAATGCCCGAGCCCGAGCGCCCGATGACGACGCCCTGGAACACCTGGACCCGCTCCTTGGAGCCCTCGACCACGCGGACATGGACCCTGAGGGTGTCGCCGGGGCCGAAGTCGGGGATGTCGGTGCGCCGGCTTGTCTGGTCGACGAGATCGGTGGGATTCATCGCGGGGTCGCCTTCGTCGTCCTGGGAGATGCGGGCGGACGAAGGATGCTATCCGGGCTGGTGAGCGGAACACAAAGTCACAAGCGGGTGGACCGGGCCGGGGCCTCAGGCGCCGGAGCGTTCGTCGTCGAGCCCGAACTCGGCCAGGAGCGACCGCTCCTCCGGGGTCACGCCGCCTCGGGACTCGATGAGGTCGGGGCGGCGATCGAGCGTGCGACGGATCGCCCGGGCCCGACGCCACCGGGCGATCCGTCCGTGGTCGCCGGACCGCAACACCTCGGGCACCTCCCACCCCCGGAACACGGCCGGGCGGGTGTAGTGGGGGTACTCCAGCAGCCCGTCGCTGAACGACTCGTCCTCGGCCGAGACCCGGTTACCCATGACTCCGGGCACCAAGCGCCCGACCGCCTCGATGACCACCATGGCGGCCACCTCGCCGCCGGCCAGCACGACGTCGCCGATCGACAGCTCGCCGTCGCACAGGTGCTCGCGCACCCGCTCGTCGATGCCCTCGTAGCGGCCGCACAGGAGGCTGAACCCGTCCTCGAGGGTCGACAGCTCCCGCGCCACCGCCTGGTCGAACCGGCGGCCCGCCGGGCCGAGGTAGAGCAGCGGCCGCGGCGGGTCGACGGCCTCGACGGCGGCGAAGATCGGCTCGGGCACCAGGACCATGCCGGCCCCGCCGCCGAACGGTGCGTCGTCGACCGACCGATGGGGATCGGTTGCACAGGACCGCAGGTCGTGGACTCGGATGTCGAGCGTCCCCGCCGCCCTGGCCTTTCCGACCAGGCTGTGGGCGGCGAAGTGGTCGACCAGGCCGGGGAAGATGGTGAAGACGTCGATGCGCATCTCGGCGGGCGTCGGTCAGGGCTCGAGGAGTCCATCCGGCGGGTCCACGATCACCTGCCCGGGCCTGCGCTCGACCATGAACACGACCGGTACCAGGGCCCCGCCGTCGAGCTCGATCAGGTCGGAAGCGGGGTTGGCGACCACCGCGACGCACGTGCCCACCGCGTCGCCCCCGACGGTGATGACCTCACAGCCGACGAGGTCGTCCACCCAGAGCGCGTCGGGATCGTCGAGGGCCTCCGCCCGGAGGGCCAGGCCCCGCAGCCGGTCGGCCGCCCCGCGACCGCTGTGACCCTCGAACGCCACGATCCAGCGGTGCTGGTGCGGGCGAGCGGCGGCCACGGTCAGATCGCCGGCGTCGCTGGCGAGGACGGTCCCCGGAGCAAGGCGCTCGACCCGATCGGTGGTCAGGTCGACCACCACCTCACCGCGCACGCCGTGGGGCCTGGTCACGCGGCCGATCTCGAGCAGGGGCGCCGTCCGACCCCCCGCGTCACCGGCCGGCGTCACCTGTCAGTCCTCGAACTCGACCTCGACGTCGCTGCCGTCGCGGGCGGCGGCCGCGCGGGTCACCGTGCGAATCGCGTGGGCCACCCGGCCCCGCTTGCCGATGACCCGGCCCATGTCGGACGGGCCGACCCGGACGGTGAGACGCGGCATGCCGCGGCCCCGCTCGGTGTCGATGCGCACGGCGTCGCGATCCTCGACCAGGGAGCGCACCAGGTGCTCCAGCACGGCGCGGGCCGTCGGCACCTCCGGCGGAGCGGCGGTGTCGCTCATCGACTCGCCTCGGCGCTCTCGTCGGCGGTGGCGTCCGGCTCGACGCCGGGCTCGTCATCGACATCGGTTGCGGACGGGGACTCGCCGCTGAACGTCTCCCATGCGCCCGAGATCTCGAGCAGCTTGCGCACGGAGTCGGTGGGCTGAGCGCCCTTGCGGAGCCAGTCCACGGCCTTGTCGTTGTCGATGCGGATCGCCGAGGGATCGGGCCGCGGGTCGTAGACACCCACGATCTCGATGAATCGCCCGTCACGTGGCGACCGGGAATCGGCCGCCACCACGCGGTAGGTCGGTTGCTTCTTCTTGCCCATCCGCATCAGGCGGAGCTTGACGGCCACTCGTCTTCTTCTTTCTCTGGTGTCGGGGACCGCAAGGTTATTGGTTGAGGCCCGGCAGAGTGAAAGGCTGGCGCGCCGTGCGCTGATCCCCGCCGCCGGGGGGCGTCACCCTGCCGCCACCCTTGCGCCCCTTGCGGCTCTTCTTGCCGCCCCGGGCACCCTTGGTGCCCGAGAGGCCCGGCATGCGTTTCATCAGCTTCTGCATCTCGCGGAACTGCTTGATGAGTTGGCTGACGTCGGCGGTCTGCGTGCCGCTACCGTTGGCGATCCGCAGCCGGCGGGAGCCGTCGATGATGTTGGGCTCGACCCTCTCGTCGCGGGTCATCGAGCGGATGATCGCCTCGACCTTGGTCACCTGGTTCTCGTCGACCTCGGTGTCACGCAGCTCCTTGGGCACCCCGGGCATCATGCCCATCAGGTTCTGCAGCGGGCCCATCTTGCGGACCTGTTGCAGCTGCTCCAGGAAGTCATCGAGGGTGAACTTCCCCTCGAGCAGCTTGGAGGCGGCTGCCTCGGCCTCGTCCTTCTCGTAGACCTGCTCGGCCTTCTCGATCAGCGTGAGCATGTCGCCCATGCCCAGGATGCGGCCGGCCAGCCGGTCGGGGTGGAACAGGTCGAAGTCCTCGAGCTTCTCGCCCGTGGACGCGAAGGCGATGGGCTTGCCCACGACCTCCTTGACCGACAGCGCCGCGCCGCCGCGGGCATCGCCGTCCAGCTTGGTGAGGATGACGCCGTCGAGGGCCAGGGTGGCGTCGAACGACTCGGCCACCGTGACGGCGTCCTGGCCGGTCATGGCGTCGACAACCAGGAAGGTGTAGTCGGGATCGGTCGCCCGGGAGATGCGGCCGACCTGGTCCATCATCTCCGTGTCGATGGCCAGGCGGCCGGCCGTGTCGACGATGCAGACGTCCCGGCCCAGGCGCCGGGCCTCCTCGACCCCGGCCGCGGCCGTGGCCACCGGATCGCCGGGCTCTCCGCTCCCACGGCCGCTCGGGCCGGGCTGGCTGAACACCGGCACGTGGATGCGCTCGCCCAACGTGCGGAGCTGCTCGACGGCGGCCGGACGCTGCAGGTCGGCGCCCACGAGCAGCGGGTTGCGGCCCTGCTGGCGGAACCAGCGGGCGAGCTTGGCGGCGTTGGTCGTCTTGCCGGAGCCCTGCAGCCCGGCCATCAGCACCACCGTGGGCGGCCGGGAGGCGTACCGGAGACGGATCGCCTCGCCGCCGAGCGCCTCGGCCAGGGCTTCGTTGACCAGCTTGACGACCTGCTGGGCCGGGTTGAGCGCCTCGTGGATGCGGGCGCCGATCGCGCGTTCCCGGATGCGCTCCAGCATCGTCTTGACGACGACGAAGTTGACGTCGGCCTCGAGGAGGGCCAGGCGGATCTCGCGCAGGACCTCGTCGACGTCGGACTCCCGCAGCGTCCCCTTGCTGCGCAACCGGGTGAAGATGCCCTCGAAGCGTTCGGACAGCGACTCGAACATGAGGGATGGAGCCTACCGGTCGCAGGCCGGGGCTCTGCCCCTTCCTGGGGGTTCGCCTGTGCCGGTACGCGCAGTGCCGCTCGACCGGCGATTGGGGACACGTCGGCTAACGTATTACGGTTCGTGATACGCTCGATGCATGGCTCGGGCGATCTCGGTTCGGCTCGACGAGGAGGCGGAGCGCGCGCTGCGTGCCCTCGAGGCTGCGGGGCTCACCCGG
>JBOGHG010000031.1:0-25262 GCA_050744525.1 Acidimicrobiales bacterium
GATCCGTCGCTGGCGAGGACGCAGGCCCGAAGGACTCCACCAGCGAATTCGAGGGCCGAGGACGACGACCAGCGGCGAATCTGGCCGACGAGACGTGCGCCCATCCGTTTGACACCAGCCACCTAGGAGGTGAGCGCGGTCCGCAGCCGGCGGGCGGCACTCACACCCAGCGCCACCGCGAATCCGGCCAACACCGCCAACTGGGGCACGATCGCGCCCACGCCGTCGCCGTCGAACACGAGCGTGATCCAGGCGTCCATGGCCCAGGCGTGGGGCGTGACATGGCCGAGCACCTGCATCGCCCGGGGCACGATCTCGAGCGGCCACATGCAGCCGCCCAGCATCCCCATGGCGATGGCGATGGGTGCGCCCACCGACTGAGCCTGGTCGACGTCCGACACGATCGAGCCCACCAGCAGCCCCACCCCGGTGGCGACCAGCGCGAACAACAGCACGACCGAAAGCGCACCGACCGGGTCCCCCCAGTCGACGCCGAACACGACGCCACCGATCACCACGATCACCGCCGACTGCGCGAGGGCGAACAGCAGCTTGGACGCCCCGATGCCGGCCAGGATCGTGCCGGTGCCGTGGGGGGTGGCAAGCAGGCGGCGCGTGATGCCCTGCTGGCGGTCGGAGGCCAGGATGGCGCCCACGACCAGGGTGTTGACGAACACGAACAACACCAGGTTGGCGGGGGCCGTGTAGTCGAAGCCGAACTCGCCCAGGTCACGCCCACTGTCGCCCCCGATCGACTCGGTGCGGACCGTGGCCTCGGGCAGGTCGGGGGCGAGCCGGTCGGCGGTGGCCGCCGCCTCGTCGTAGCTGCCGGCCCCGTGCTCGGAGGCGAAGCGGGCCGCGGCCGTGCGGCCGGCCTGGTCGGCCACCGCCGCCCGTATCGTGGCCTGGACCGCGGCGGCCGAGCTGGAGGTGGGTTCGGCGACCAGATCCACGGCGACGCGCTCGCCCGCATCGAGGTCGGCCCCGAACCCGTCCGGCACGACGACCCCGGCCGCCACCGTGCCCGTGCGAATGTCACGGCGCAGCGTGTCGATCGAGTCGTAGCCTTCGGCGGACAACCCCTCGGTGTCGTCGAGGGTGGCGACCAGTGCCTCTGACCGCGACGACCCGTCCTCGTCGAGGACGCCGACGGGTAGCAGGTTCTCGTCGGTGAACGTCGACCCGATGATGACGATGATGACGATCGGGAGCGCGAAGGCGAAGAACAGCGCCGTGCGGTCCCGAGCCACGCGCCGCAGCTCGTTGACGGCGATGGTCACGATCGCGCTCACCTGCGGGCTCCGATGCGTCGGGGCAGCAGCACCGCCGCCACCGCCCCGCACAGCGCCGCCCACCCCAGCAGGACCGCCATGTGGGGAACCACGTCGGCGGCGGTGCCGCCGCCCACCGACAGCTCGGCGAAGCCCTGCACAGCCCACCCGTTGGGCGTGAACAGCGACAGCCGCCGCAACGCATCCGGCAGCTCGCCCGGCGGGATGAAGTTGCCACCGATCAGGGCGAACACGAAGGCCACGAACGTGGCCAGGGTGTCGGCGGCGGTCTCGGTCCGTGCCAGGGCCGCCACCAGCCCGGACAGGCCGGCGACGGCGAGCGAGACGGCCACGATCAGCAGCACCACGCCCCCGGGGTCCCCCCAGTCCGCGCCCAGCGCCCCACCGGTGACGCCCCAGATGACACCGAGGGTGACGATGGCGATCACCACGACGCTCGCCGCCTTCCCGGCCAGGATGGTGGCGTCCCGGACCGGGGCCGCCCGCACCCGGTCGAGCACCGACAGCCGCTGCTCGGCCAGGAGGTCGCGGGACAGCGTCCCCACCAGGAGGAACAGGAACAGCAACGCCATAGTGGGCCCGAAGTAGGCCGCGGGAGACACGTCGCCGCCGGTGCCGGTCTGGGCGATCTCGACCGGCAGCTCGAGGCCCGCCAGCTCGTCCTCGGGTGGAATGCCGCCACCGCCGGCCGCGGTCGTGGCGGCAGCGAGCCGGGCGGCGTTGACCCGGGCGGTGAAACCCCGGGCCACGGACTGTGCCACCTCGGCGGCGATCGGGCTGTCGGCCTCGGCGATCACCTCGATCGCGCCCGGTTCGTCGCCGGCCAGGGAGTCCCCGAAGCCACCGGGCACGACGACCGCAGCCCCCAGGTCGCCGTCCTGGACCTGCGCCCGGGCGTCGTCGGGGCCGTCGACGGGCACGAATCGCAGGTCGCCGGTGTCGGCCTCGGTGATGGCGTCGACGAACTGCGACGCCACAGGCGACCCGTCGGCGTCGACCACCCCGATGGTGGCGTCGACGCTGTCACCGCTGCCGAAGGCGAGGCTGATGATCGTGGCCAGGGCCAGCGGGCCGCCGATGGCCTGGATCAGGAACGACCGGTTGCGGAACCGCCGCCTCAGGTCGACCGCGGCGATCAGCCGCGCAGCCCGGAACTGGCTCACCGACCGACCGACGTCAATCCCGCAGGGCCTTGCCGGTGAGCTCGAGGAAGACGTCCTCGAGGTCCGGCTCGACCAGCTCGATGCCGGCGATGGTCACGCCGACCCGGCCGGCGGCGTCGACGATCCCCGCCAGGGCCGCAGGACCGTCGGCCACCCGCACCGCCACTCCGCCGTCACGCCGGTCCACGCCCACGGTGCCGGGCAGGTCGGCGCAGGCGGCGGCGAGCGCGGCGAGATCGCCGGTGCCGCTGACGTCGATCCGGTCGCCGGCGCCGACCTGCGCCACCAGCTCGCGGTGCGTGCCCTCGGCCACCAGCCGGCCCTCGTCGATGATGCCGACGCGGTCGCACAGCCTTTCGGCCTCCTCCATGTAGTGGGTCGTGTAGAGCACGGACAGGCCCTCGCCGCCGAGCGCCTCCACGCTCTCGAGGATGGCGTTGCGGCTCTGGGGGTCGACGCCGACGGTCGGCTCGTCGAGCACCAGCAGCTCCGGCCGGTGCACCAGCCCGACGGCGATGTTGGCGCGGCGCTTCATGCCCCCGGAGTAGGTGTCGATGTGGTCGTCGGCCCGATCGGCGAGCCCGACGATGTCGAGCACCTCGGCGACCCGTTGGTCGAGCAGGCCGCCCTGCAATCCCTGCAGCCGCCCGAAGAAGCGCAGGTTCTCGATCGCCGACAGGTTGTCGTAGAGGGCCACGTCCTGCGGCACGAGGCCGACGGCGGCCTTGGCGTCGGTCGCCTCCGGGCCCAGCGGCCGCCCGGCGACGGTCACCTCGCCGGCGTCGCGCGCCAGCAGGCCGCACACCATCGAGATCGTGGTGGTCTTGCCGGCCCCGTTCGGCCCCAGCAGCCCGTAGGTCTCGCCCCGAGCGATGTCGAAGCCCACGTCGTCGACGGCGAGCCGCTCGCCGTACGACCGTCGCAGCCCGCGGCACGACAGCATCGTTCCGTCGAACCTGGTCTCAGGCACCGGGCCGAAGCTAATGGCTTCAGACCCGCTCGATGATGGTCACGTTTGCCTGGCCGCCGCCCTCGCACATCGTCTGTAGGCCCCAGCGCCCGCGGCGGCGCTCCAGCTCGTGGAGCAGCGTGGTCATGAGGCGGGCGCCCGTGGCGCCGAGCGGGTGGCCGAGGGCGATGGCGCCGCCGTTGACGTTGACCTTGGCCATGTCGGCGCCGGCCTCCTGCACCCAGGCGATGACGACCGAGGCGAACGCCTCGTTGATCTCGACCAGGTCGACGTCGTCGAGGCGCATGCCGGTCCTGGCCAGCGCGTGGGCGGTGGCGGGGATGGGGGCCGTCAGCATCCACACCGGGTCGTCGGCCCGCACCGAGATGTGGTGGATCCGGGCCCGCGGCGCCAGCCCGTGGTCCGCCAGCCCCCGCTCGTTGACGATCAGCAACGCCGCCGAGGCGTCGGAGATCTGCGACGAGCACGCCGCCGTCACGCGCCCACCCTCGGTCAGGACCGGCAGCGAGCGGATCTTGTCCCAGTCGGGCTCCCGGGGGCCCTCGTCGGCGGTGCACCCGCCCAGCGGCACGATCTCGGTCTCGAAGCGACCCTGGTCGCGGGCCCGGATCGCCCGGGTGTGCGACTCGGTGGCGAACGCCTCCATCTCCTCGCGCGCGATGTCCCACTTCTCGGCGATCAACTCCGCCGACCGGAACTGGCTCACCTCCTGGGTGCCGTAGCGGGCGACCCACCCCGGCGAGCCGGTGAACGGGTCGTCGAAGCCCAGGGCCTGGCCGGCGGACATGGCCGACGAGATGGGGATCTGCGACATCTGCTGCACGCCACCGGCCACGACCACGTCCATCGTCCCCGACAGCACCGCCTGGGCGGCGAAGTGGATCGCCTGCTGCGACGATCCGCACTGCCGGTCGACGGTGGTCCCCGGCACGTGCTCGGGGAGGCCCGCCACCAGCCAGCACGTGCGGGCGATGTCGCCGGCCTGACCGCCGACGGTGTCGACGCAGCCGAACACCACGTCATCCACCGCCGCCGGGTCGATGCCCGTGCGCTCGACCAGGGCCCTCAGGCTGTGAGCACCCAGGTCGGCCGGGTGGACATGGGCCAAGCCGCCCCCGCGCCTGCCCACGGGAGTGCGAACTGCGTCGACGATGTAGGCCTCACCCATGGTGACTCCCCTTCAGGCTCCGTCCGCGCCGCCGTGCAGGCGCTCGAGTGTGGCGCTGGCCTCGGCGGTGATCCGGTCGAGCAGCTCGGCCACAGTCGGCAGCTCGTCGATCACCCCGGTCACCTGCCCGGTCGGCAGCACACCGACCTCGGCCTTGCCGTCGACCAGCGCCGCCTTGATGAGCATGGGGGCGTTGGCGGCCATGGCAACCTGCGACCACGACAGGCCCTGGTTCTTGCGCATGGCCACGCCCTCGCGGACCAGGTCGGGCAGCGGCGTGCCGGTCAACCGGCGAAAGGCGAGCGCCGCCCGCAGCGCCCGGGGCAAGCGGCTCAGCGGCGAGGCCCGCTCCAGGCGGTCGACCGTCTCCGTGCGGATGACCCGTTGCCGGGCACCGTCGAGCGCGGTGGTGACGACCGTGTCGGTCACGGCCGCCTCCAGATAGCGCCGCTTGATCGCTGCGGGCACCCGGCTCTCCTGGGTGAGCAGGAACCGGGTGCCCATGGCCACCCCGTCGGCCCCCCAGGCCAGTGCCGCCACCAGGCCGCGCCCGTCGTGGAACCCACCGGCGGCCAGCAGCGGGATCTCGGCCCCCACGGCGTCGACCACCTGGGGCAGCAGCAGCGACGTCGGCACGACGCCGGTGTGCCCGCCGCCCTCCCCGCCCTGAGCGATGACGGCGTCGACGCCCGACTCCAACATCTTCTCGGCGTGGCGCCGGGCGCCCACCGTCGGCATGACCAGCACACCCGCGCCATGGAGCTCGGCGATCGCATCCTTGGTGGGTGCGCCGGCGAAGCTGACCATCCGGACGCCCTCCCGAACGCACAACCCGATGCGATCGGCCAGGTCGGGCTGGTCGGCCCGCAGGTTGACGCCGAACGCATTGCTCGTGCGCGCCTTGACGGCGGCGATCGCGGCAACCATTTGATCCGGGGTCATGGTGACCGCGGCGAGGATCCCGAACCCGCCGCCGCAACTGGTGGCGGCCGTCAGGGCGGCGCCGGACACCCAGCCCATCCCGGTCTGCACGATCGGGTAGCGGCAGCCCACCAGGTCGCAGAACCGGGTGTGGAGCACGGGGTGCGGCGCCGAACCTGACGGGGCGTCAGACATCCGGCTCAGACTACGAGCCGGTCCGACGGACCCGCCACCGGCCGGGGCTGACCCTTGTGTGCGGTCGTACCCTGAGGGTGGCGGGCCTGAGCCGACAAGGAGGTGCATCCCATGAGGGGCGCAAACCTCGTCAAGCTGACCATCGCCGCCGCCGTGGGGGCCACGCTCGCCTACGTCTTCGATCCGGTCCGTGGCCGCCGCCGCCGGGCCGAACTGAAGGACCGGGGACGCGCGACCGTGCGCCGCGAGGTGCGGGCGGTCGAACGCCAGGCCAGCTACGGCAAGGGCCGGGCCGAGGGCGTGATCCACAAGCTCCGCCATCCCCGGCCGCACGTTCCCGAGGACGACCTGACGCTGGCCGACAAGATCCGCAGCGAGGTGCTCGGGCGCGTCGACGGTCCCCACCTGACGATCGACGTCAACAACCGGGTGGTCACGCTCCGGGGCGAGGTACCCGATGAGCAGGCGGCCCAGCACGTCGAGCGCGAGGTGCGGGCGACGCCCGGCGTCACCGACGTGGTGAACCTGCTCCACCAGCCCGGGACGCCAGCCCCCAACAAGGCCGACGCCCTCAGGACCAACGGCTGACGAGTCTACGGGAGGCCTCGGCGACGCGTTCCAGGCGGAAGAAGGGTGCGAAGGCGACGCCGCTGAGCTGGTACGGGAACAGGATCGCCATGAGCGCCAACACGGCCACGTGGAACAGCCAGGCGCCGATCACCCAAGCCGTCCGCCAGCGCCCGCCTGCCAGGGCCACCGGCGCCCCCAGCTCGACGAGCAGTGTCACCGCCGCCACGGGTGGGACCAACCACGCGTGGCCCACGAGCCGGGTGCCGATGGGGGAGTAGACGTCGCCGAGCAGGGCCTTGCGCAGGTTGTCCTGAGCCACCCAGTGGCGCAGTGCGTCGCCGTCGAGCCAGTCGAGGCCGCCGATGCGGAGCTTGGCGATGCCGGCGATCACGTATGCCAGCACGACGACGACCGCCGCCAAGCGCAATGGCCAGCCGTAGCGCTCGTCGACGTCGTCCGGCCGCGTTCCGTGGTGCCCGACGGCCAGCGCGGCGGCCGCCGGTGCCACCGCGAGGATCAGCAGGTGGAGGACGAGCAGGTTCTCGGTGTGGAACACCTGGCCCCACGAGCTGTCGAGGGTCGCCAACGCCAGGATGGTGACCGCGAACAGCGGGCCGACGAGCCGGTAACGCCAGCCGGCGGTGAACAGGAGCCCGACCACAGGCGCGCTCACGGACAGCCCCACGATCACGCCCTCCACCGGCGGTGCGTCGAGCGGTGCCAGCAACCCAACCGGCTGCCAGCGATCGGCAACCTGGTGGGCGTGATCGAGGTGGGCGGGCAGGCGGACCGTCGCCCAGGCCGTGGCGTACGCGCCCACCAGGATCCGCAGCGCCGCCAAACGGGCCGCCGGGGCGGGGGCGAACAACCAGGCCATGGGCAGCCACCTCGTCGGCGGACCTCGAACCTCCCGTGCGTCGGTGCGGGTGACCGTGGCTGCCGTCACCCCTCGGCCTCGCAGTCCGCGACGGTCCGCCGCCGGCGCGGCTCGCGCTCACCCGCCGACCAGGCGATGGCGTCGTGCTCCTCGACCACGACCGCGACTGTCCCCGCCCCCTCCACCCGCGCGGCGATGTCCCGACACAGCGCCACCGATGCGGCACCTCCCCGGTCGATCGCCCGCCGTACCGTCGTGGCCGCCTGGATCACCTGGTCGGTGCCGGCGATCGTCTCGGGCGAGAGCCGCTCGACATCGCCCGAGGGGGTGATCACGACCGCCGTGGGCAGCACGGCCACCCGACCGGGGTCGTGGGCGAACATCGGGTAGGTCGAGAGCGGGAAGCCGTCGGGCGCATCGGGGGAGGCCAGCAGGCGCACGCCGGGAACCGCGACCGCAGCGACCGTCACACCACTCACGAACAGCGCCGTCGCGCGCTCCCGCCGGTTCACCGGTACCGAGGCTAAGAGGGGTCGGGCACCTCGCGCTCCCGGGCGCCCTCGGGGTCGATGACCTCGCGGATCAGCTCGAGCTCCTCAGCCGTCGGCAGGCGCGACTCGGGCACGTCGGCCGGCACCATCAGCTCGAAGCCGGTGGCCGCCGCGACGGCGTCGACGGTCACGCCGGGATGGACCGAGCGCAGCCGCATGCGGCGATCAGCGGACTCGAAGTCGAACACCCCGAGGTTGGACACCACCCGGCGGATGTCGACGAAGCGCGCCGCGGGACCCAGGGCGGCCGCCCGATCCCAGCCGATCCCGGTGACGGTGTCGACCTTCTCGACGAAGACCTTCGGGCTGTGGTTGGGCACCCAGTAGCTGGTGGGGTCGTTGATGGTGTTGCCAGGCGCGCCGCGGTAGCCGAGCAGCTGCACCCTCGGCCGACCGTAGTCCCCGATGGCGGCCAAGTTCTGGTTGCCGTAGCGGTCGAGTTGCGAGGCGCCCATCATCACGTGGCGGCGACCCGACCACACCCAGTCGAACATCGACCGGTAGGGGTTCCAGTATTCGATCACGCGCTCGCCGGGTCGGACCACGGCCGGGTCGTTTGCGACCAGCGTGGCCTCGCCGTCGGTCATGGCCAGGTCCGGCTCGAACGTGGCGCGCGCCAGCCGCCCGCCGATCATGGGGATGGTGCCGATCGGGTTGGCGAGCAGCTCGCCGTCGCCCCGGAAGCACTCGGCGACCGCCACCACGCACACCTCGGCCCGGGTGACGTGCGGGCTCACGCGCTTGCCTGCCCGACCTTGCGCTGGTACTCGGCCTCGGCGATGTCGATCCACTCGGCGCGAAATGCGGCCCACGCCTCGGGTGAGCGAGCCGATGCCGCGTAGGCCCGCTGCGCCGCCTCGTCCCGGGGGTAGTCGGGCTCGCACAGGGTGAAGTGGGCGCCACCCGGTGCCGAGACGACGCCGTCGACCATCATCCGGCTGATCCGCAGCTGGTGGATGCAACCCTGGTCGCGCAGGTCGGCGGTCTCGACGATCCGCTCGGCGGAGATGAAGCGGCCGCCGGTGGGGGCGGCCTGGAGCATGAGGTCGTCCCAGTACAGGTCGGGCCCGAGGAACATCGCGTTGCCGCGGCGGTCGGCCCGGTTGAGGTGGCAGATGCTGGCGTCGAGCCGGAGGGCGGGCATGGCCACCAGCTCATCGCGCTCGCCGAGGTGGTCGGGGACCGGCGACGTGAACGTCCGCAGGCGGCCGTTGTCGCGCAGCAGGTCGGAACCGAGCCCCGCCCGACTGGGGAGGAACGGCAATCGCCACGCCGCCGCCTGCAGCCCGAGGTGGAACAGCCCCTCGTCGAGCGGCTCGTCCTCGATGGCGCCCGCCTGGCGGGCGGCGCGGAAGTGGGGCTCGAGGGGGATCGAGTCCAGCGACACGAAGGCGTAGATCGCCTTGCGAACCTTGCCGGCGGCGCACAGGAGGCCGAGGTCTGGGCCGCCGTGGGTGACGATCGTGAGCTCGGTGAGGTCGCTGCGCACCATGGCCCGGACGATCGACATCGGCTTGCGCCGGCTGGCCCATCCGCCGATGGCGATGGTCATCCCCGAATGCAGCCGTCCGACAACATCCTCTTCGGTCATGAGCTTGTCCCGCGAGGTGGTCATTGCGTCCTCTTGCTGCGGCGCCTCAAGCCCGTCGCGGGCCTTGCTCGGGAGCGCGAGGCTTTGGAGGTGCCGGGGGCGGCGAAGCCTTGCCCCCGGCAAGAAACCGATCGCGGTGCTCGTCGGCCACCCCCGACAGGTTCAGCTCGAAGGTGAAGCCCTGCTCGAAGCGGTAGCTGCGCTTGACGTCCCACAGGTCGATGCCGTTGAGCGACTCCTTCGCGGCCCGGATCACGGTCGGCGACTTGGCGGCGATCGCCTCGGCCACCTCGAGCGCGGTCGCGCGCAACTCGTCGCGGGGAACCACCCGCAGGACCGACCCGAACGCCGCCAGCTCGTCGGCGGTGGCGGTGGTCGCGGTGTAGACCATGGCGCGCATCTTGTGTTGGGGGACCAGCCGCGCCAGGTGGGTGGCGGCGCCGAGGGCGCCGCGGTCGACCTCGGGCAGGCCGAACGTGGCGTCGTCGGACGCCACCACGATGTCGGCGCTGCCCACCAGGCCGATGCCGCCACCCAGGCAGTAGCCGTGCACCGCGGCAAGCACCGGCACCTTGCACTCGTAGACCGCGGCGAACGCCTCGAAGCAGCCCCGGTTGGCGCCCACGAGGGCGTCGAAGCCCTCGGTGGCTTGCATCTCCTTGATGTCGACGCCGGCGTTGAATCCCCGCCCCTCGGCCCGCAGCACGACCACACGCACCGTCGCGTCCTCGCCGAGCGCGCGCACGGTCGCGGCCAGCTCGAACCATCCGGCCACGGTCAGGGCGTTGACCGGCGGGTTCTCCATCACGACCTCGGCGACCCCGGTGTCGTGGCGCTCGGTGGTGATCGGCATCCGCAATGGCCCTCGGCGCTCGATGGATGCTGACGCTTCGTCAGACGGGACTGGGGCTCGTCGGCCCCTGTGTTGGGCTTTCGCTCGATCGGACCCGGACCGGGCGGCTTGCAAGACATTCGCGACCTCTTGCGGTCGCCGACCCGCCATGTTGCCATGCTCACCGCCACGGCTCCTCGTGGTGCTCGGCCTGTTCGTGTGTGCCGTGTGTGGTGGCGCTCATCCGGGCGCCGGTGGCGCCCACCCGAGGCTTCACATAGGGCGAGACTCGCGATCACTCAGGTACTGGCCGGCTGGGCTCGCTCGGAAGGTTCGGGCGAGGCGCGGAAAGCGGCTGGACACGCCCCACCAGGTGACGAGCAGAAGGTTCTCGATCATGATCCTGGCGGACATCTTCGACTTCCCGGCGACTCGGTCGCGGAACACGAGCGGGAGCTCTTCGATGCGAACCCCCGCGGCGGTCAGGCGCCAGAGGGTCTCGAGCATGAACCCGTACCCATTGGCGCGCGTCGCATCGAAGCGGATCCTCTCGAGCGACGCCGCCCGGTAGGCCCTCATGCCCGAGGTGGCGTCCCTCGCTGCGAGGCGGAGCAAACGCCTTGCATAGAGGTTGCCGTACCTCGACAACAAGCGGCGGTGGGGAGGCCAGTCCGGGGTACCGCCCGCGGGCACGTAGCGAGAGCCGATGACGACGTCCGCACCGGCCTCGATGCGGTCGATCATGCAAGGTAGAAGTGAGTGGGGGTGGGAAAAGTCAACGTCCATCTGGACGACGACGTCAGCGCCCTGATCGAGCGCTACGCGAAAGCCATGGCGGTAAGCGGCGCCCAGGCCCTGCTTGCTCGGCCGATGCAGCACTTGGCAGTTGCCGATCTCGACACCGGTCCTGCCTGCGATCGAGCCCGTTCCGTCGGGGCTGTCGTCGTCACAGACGATCACGTGAGCGTCGGGAAGTGCGGCGCGTGCGGCGCGCAGAAAGGCGTCGATGTTCTCGGCTTCCTGATAGGTGGGAACCACGATCGTGACCCGTGGCAGAGGCGATGCGGCCACCTGGGCCCCGAGCCATTGTGCGTCCACCTGGACAGCCTGGTGCGGCGGCCTCCCCCGGCCCCGTCTCACCACGACCGGTTCCCCATTGTCCTCATCGATGGCCTTGGCTTCATCAACCCGTGGAACGGCGCGCCGACGGCCCTGCACTCGCCCGCCTGGCCCGCGGTGCTGGCCCTGCCGTCCGTCGTCGGTCTCGACACCATCCTGGCGCACCAGCTCTTCGGTCGCCCAACTCGCAGCCGGGATGGGCGCCGCCGCCCTGGTCCTCCTTCCGTGGGTCGTCCACAATGCGATGCGGTTCGCCCGATTCCCTGACGGTGTAAGGCGACGTCTACTCTCGGAACGATGAAGCGTGCCATCGCGTCGCTCCTGGGACTCGTGCTCGTCGCCGGTTCGCTCGCCGCCTGTGGTGGTGACGACGGTGCCGACGGCGACGGCGGGCTCTCCACATCGGACGGCTCGTCCGAAGGCTCGGTGCCCGAGGACGTGGTGGTCATCGACACCGACCCCGTCCAGGTCACCGCCCTCGACAACTCGTTCCGTCCCGAGAACATCGAGGTGGCGGCCGGCACCGAGGTCGTCTGGACCAACAAGGGTCGCAACGAGCACAACGTCCTCCACGTGGAGGGCGCTGATTGGGGCGTCGAGGTCGACGACTTCCAGCCGGGGGCCGTCTACTCGCACACGTTCGACGAAGCCGGCGTGTACCGCTACTACTGCTCGATCCACGGCACCACCGACGCTGGCATGATCGGGACGATCGTCGTCACCGACTGAGCCGAGGAGAAGCGCATGCCGACAACTCGACGCCCGTTCGTGGTGCTGCTGGCCGGCGCCTTGGCCCTCGCCGCCTGCGGCGGTGACGACGATGACGGCGGATCGGCCGAGAGCGAGGGGGACGCCGGCGACGGCAACACGATCAGCGTCCCCGACGACCACGACACGATCCAGGCCGCGGTCGACGCGGCCGAGCCGGGCGACCTGGTCCTCATCCAACCGGGCACGTACGAGGAGTCGGTCAGCGTCACCACCGACGAGCTCACGATCCGCGGCGTCGACCGCAACGAGGTGATCCTCGACGGCGGCTTCGAGCTCGACAACGGCATCCGGGTGACGGGCGCCGCCGGCGTGGCGATCGAGAACATGACCGCCCGCAACTACACCAAGAACGGCTTCTTCTGGACCGGCGTCGAGGGCTATCGCGGGTCCTACCTCACCACCTATCGCATCGGCGACTACGGCATCTACGCCTTCGACTCCGTCGAGGGCCTGATCGAGCACAGCTACACGTCGGGCAGCCCCGACGCCGGCGTCTACATCGGCCAGTGCTACCCGTGCGACGCCGTCATCGACGACGTCGTGTCGGAGTACAACGGGCTCGGCTACTCCGGTACCAACTCCGGCGGCAACCTGCTGATCGTCAACTCGACGTTCCGGTTCAACAGGGCGGGGATCGTGCCCAACTCCGGCAGCTACGAGCTGTGCTACCCGGAGCGCGAGACCACGATCGTGGGCAACCTCGTGTACTCCAACAACCAGGCCGACAGCCCGGCGATCGACGTGGCGCTGCTGGCCATGGGCAACGGCATCCTGCCGGCCGGCGGCGTCGGCAACGTCATCGAGCGCAACCGCGTCTACGACCACGACCTCACCGGGATCGGCCTGTTGCCGTTCCCCGAGGAGGATGCCAACGACGTCGTGCCGCCGGCGTCCGACGACGACCAGCCGTGCAGCGAGGCCAAGGGCGAGCCCACCGCCGATCCCGCCACCATTCCCGACACCGTCCTGTGGAACCCGCGAGACAATCGCATCGTCGGCAACGTGATCGAGGACTCGCGCCTGGCCGACATCGGCATCGGGTCGCTGGAGGACGTGTCCGGGCTCGGTAACTGCTTCGCCGACAACGAGCACAGCAGCACCGCTCCCACCGACCTCGAGGCCCTGGCGCCGTGCGAGGGGGAGGGCAGCGGCGGCGACTGGACCGCCGGAGCGCTGGACCTGGGCCGCTTCCTGGAGGAGAAGCCGCCGTCGGGCGACTACAAGACGACGCCGGTGCCGGACGACCAGGAGAACATGCCCGACGCCGAGGACGCGCCGGCCCGCCCCGCCACCGACGTGCCGGGCGACGTCGACGTCGACGCCATCGAGGTGCCGGACAGGCCGAGCGACGCCCCGTGACATCGAGGATCGTCGCGGTGGCCGTCGCCATGGCGCTCCTCGGAGCCTGTGGTGGGGACGAGCGCCGGTCGATCGATGCTGACCCGGCCGCCGCGGCGCGCGTGTCGCCGACCGGGGCGGGACCCCAGGGACGGGTGCCGCAGTTCGTCGTCGAGTGCGGATTCAGCCACGCCGGTCCCGACGATCCGATCGTGCACTTCGGCCATCATGGCCGGTCGCACCTGCACACGTTCTTCGGCAGCACCGTCACCGACGCCTCGACCACGGCCGACGACCTGGCTGCCGGCGACACCACCTGCGAGCAGAAGCTCGACCGGGCGTCGTACTGGGCGCCGGCCCTGCTCGACCGCGGCCGGATGGTGGTGCCCACCGGTGCCGCCGCCTACTACCGCCCGGGTGTGGGCGTCGACCCCGACACGGTCGAGCCGTACCCGTTCGGCCTCAAGATGATCGGCGGCGACCAGGCTGCCTCCGGACCCCAGCCACTCGACACCGTCGCCTGGGCGTGTGGAACGGGCTCCGAACGCCACGCCGTGCCGCCCGTGTGTCCCGAGGGTCGGCCGTTGCGGCTGCTGGTGAGCTTCCCCGACTGCTGGGACGGTGAGAGCCTCGACAGCGACGACCACGTCAGCCACATGGCACGGAGCGCCGACGGTGGCTGCCCGGAGTCACATCCGGTGGCCGTGCCCCAACTGCTGCTCTCGATCGGGTACCCCGTGACGGGCGGCGATCACGACCTGTCGTTGGCCTCGGGCTCGTTGCTCACCGGGCACGCCGATTTCTTCAACGGCTGGGACGAGCGCAAGCTCACGACCGAGGTTTCCTCGTGCATTCACCAGGGCGTGACGTGCGGCGTCGTCAGTCACGGGCCGTGACAGGACCCGAAAAGCCAGCAACGAGCGAGTTGAGTGGCGATGCCAACGCGAAGCGCGCTTGCCTCGGATGGCAAGCTCTTGGATCAGTGGGGGTGATCGTCCGCCAGCTGCCGGGGGTTGGCGGACGGTTCCCTCCGTGCCCGCGCGCCTGCGGCCGGCCCTGAGTCGACCGTCAGACCGTGACCATCACCGGGCGGACGGCGCGGGCGGGGCGGGTGTGTCGCGGTTGACCCAGCCCGGATCGGCAGATCGGGCGCCGACCGGCGTCAGTCCTTCGAGGCGGGCCACGTCTTCGGCGGAAAGCTCGAGCTCCAGCGCCGCGACGTTCTCCTCGAGGTACCTGCGGCGCTTCGTCCCCGGGATGGGAACCACGTCGTCGCCCCGGGCCTGCAGCCAGGCGAGCGCAACCTGCCCGGGAGTGGCATCGCGGATGCCGGCGATCTCTCGCACCACGGCCACCAGCTCGAGATTGCGCTCGAGGTTGTCGCCCTGGAACCGGGGCTGCGTGCGGCGGAAGTCGTCGCCCTGGAGCTCGTCGAGGCTCGACACGGTGCCGGTGAGCAGACCCCGTCCCAACGGGCTGTAGGGCACCAGCCCGATCCCGAGCTCCCGGCAGACGGGCACGATCTCGGCCTCGATGTCGCGGGAGAACAGCGACCACTCGGTCTGCAGGGCGGCGATGGGGTGGACGGCCGCCGCACGCCGGACCGTGTCGGCCGACGCCTCCGACAGCCCGAGGTGACGCACCTTGCCGGCGACCACCAGCTCGGCTATGGCGCCCACCGTGTCCTCGATCGGCACCTCGGTGTCGGGCCGGTGCTGGTAGTAGAGGTCGATGTGGTCGACTCCCAGACGTCCCAGCGAGGCGTCGCAAGCCTGGTGCACGTATTCGGGGTCGCCCCGAACGCCGCGGACGTCCCGGCCTTCGGGGTCGATGAAGATCCCGAACTTGGTGGCCAGCACCACGTCGTCGCGGCGACCGGCGATGGCCTTGCCGACCAACTGCTCGTTCTCGCCGAAGCCGTAGATGTCGGCGGTGTCGAGCAGCGTGATGCCGAGCTCGAGGGCCCGGTGAATCGTGGCCGTGGCTTCTACGGCATCAGTCGTGCCGTAGGCGAAGCTCATGCCCATGCAGCCGAGGCCCTGGGCCGACACGGTGAGTCCGGAGCGCCCGAGGGCGCGACGCGGCGGGTGGGGGTCGGGCCGGATTGCCATGGCGTGACTCCTTGGAGACGGGGAGGGGGATGGCAGGTGGGTCAGGGGTCGCACATGCCGCCATAGGTGGCGATCTTGAAATCGATCACGTCGAGCGCGGCTTGGAGCTCGACGAGCCGGTCCTTCACCTGGCTCCGGTGGCGCTCGAGCAGCGCGAGGCGCTCGGCCTCGTTGCCCGGTCCGGCGTCGACCAGCCGGAAGTAAGCCTGGACGTCGCGGATGCGCATGGCCGTGAGCCGCAGCCGAGTGATGAACACCACTCGGGCCAGCTCGGTCTCGGTGTACCGGCGCCGCCCGGCGTGGTCGCGGGGGACGTCCAGCAGCCCGATGCGCTCGTAGTAGCGCAGCGTGTGCGCGGTTGTGCCCGTCCGCTCGGCGGCCTCGGCGATCGGCAGCGACTGCGGCCCGTCGGCTGGGAGCGTGGGTGCCGGAGCACTGCAGGAGGTAGGGGCGACGTCCTGCGCCTCGACGATGTCGGCGGATGGCGGGGCGAGCGCAACGGTCATCGATGCGACCGTAGGGCTTCGAGCGCGCTCCAAGTCAAGGGGAACCAGAGGCCCAGCAGATAGGGCGCTCCGAAGGGCACCCCCGCGTGGGAATTTGTTGCTGGGTCGCCGCTCAACAGCTGGGCCTCCCAACAGAGCTGACCACCGTAAGGCACAAGGACGTACCTATCCGCGCACGTTCTACGGCATGGGCGTCACACCCCGATCTTGTGCCAGGGCCCCCAGATGGCGAAGGTCAGCCCGCGGCTGGCCTGGATGTTCACGAACAGCGTGTGCCCGTCCGGGTCGAAGGTGGCCCCCGCGAACTCGTCGTTGAACCGGGTGGCGCCGGTCGAGCTGACCAGCCGGTTCAGGGCGATGTCCCACAGCTTCCCGTTGCCGGACAGGCCCCGCAGGTAGTTGTCGTCGACGTTGTCCTCGCACAGGACGAGCGTGCCCCGCCTGCTGGTGGTGACGTTGTCGGGGAAGTCGAGCGTGTCGGGCCCGGGCGACTGGAACACGAGCCTCAGCCATCCCGACGGGATGTGGTAGGCCCAGATCTGACCGGATCCGTTACCCCAGCCCTGCACCGTGTCACTGCTGCCCGGCTCGGCCGGGCCGCCGCCTTGCGTGGAACAGAAGTAGATGGTGCCGCGGTCGTAGGTGGCGCCCTCGAGCCGTGAGAACCCGGCCGCGCCCTGGGCTCGGCCCTGGTTGCCGACGTGGTTCAGCGCTTCGTCGTTGGTCGTCGGTGCCGTCTGGCCGGGCGTGAACGGGAACGTGGGGTCGGGGTCGTCGATGTCGACCCAGGTGACCCGGTAGCGGGCTTTGCCGGGCTGCGTGGCCGCCAGATCGGCATTGGGGGCGCCCTTGACGGCCAGCATCTGCAGCCGTCCCCGGTTGATCAGTCGGCCGGCCTTCAGCGGATGCCGGTCGGGGATGTAGCGGTAGAGGCCCGAAGGGAAGCCGAAGTTGTCCTCCGTCAGGTAGAGCACGCCGTGGCGGGGATCGAAGGCCGCGGCCTCGTGGGCGAAGCGCCCCGCGGCCGTGATCGGTTCGCGATCGGATTCGCCACCGGCCGGCACCTCGAAGATGAAGCCGTGCCGTTGGGTGAGCGGCACGTTCGACGCGCCGGTGAAGTCGGGACCGACGTCGGGGCCGTTCACCGTCTCCTCGCAGGTGATCCAGGAGCCCCACGGCATCCGCCCGCCCGAGCAGTTCATCTGCGTGCCGTTGAGGCTGGTGCGGGCGCTGACGACGTCGCCGAACCGGGTACCTCGATGGTGGTGGTGCCGCCCCCGGCCATGGGGTCGTACGCCTTGCCGGCGTCGCCGAAGGCCGGCACCGGGTTGTTGATCTCCTGGTTGCGCACGAGGACGATGTTGCCGCCCTCGCCCGGGAACGCGGCCATGCCGTCGTGGCGTCCCGGCAGCACGGTGCCGTCGTCGAGCACCACGGTCTGCTCGGTGTCGTGGAACGAGCGGTACCGGAACCCGTTCGGCAGCCACAGGCGCACCTGCCCGTCATGCAGGTCGGCAACCGGACCGAGGGTCGGACGGGGCGCCGCGGCCACCGGTCCGGCGAGGAACCCGGCGAAGGGGCCGGCCAGGGCGGCGCCCCCGGCTGCCGCGGAGCCGGCCAGAAACGTGCGTCGATCGATTCGCGTCATGTGGGTCCCCTCGTTGCGCCGGTCTTCCCCCCGGCGCGATGGTGACACGTCCGCGACGATCGTGCTGCCGTCTATGCTCCGCGCGTCGAGGGACGCATCTGGGGGGTCCCAGGATCCGCCGACCAATGGAGGGAGACGATCGTGGACGCTCGTACACGCAAGCTCGCGGGCTGGGTCATCGTGGCGATCGGTGTGATCATCGCCGTCGTGGGCGCACTGGCCGACCAGATCGGCGTCGGCGAGGACGAGGGCGGCGGCTTCGGCGGCCGCCAGGTGGCCGTGCTCGTCGTGGGGCTGGTCATTGCCGCCATCGGTGTGGCCGTCGCCCTGTGGCGCCCCGGGTCGCGAGAGCCGACACCGACGACAAGCCAGCCCGAGGCCTAGGAGACCGTTCGGGCGTCGTTTTCTCGCGGTCCTCGCGAAGAAGCGACGCCGGAACGGAGTGACGGTCGCCTAGCGCGACACGGACGCCGAGGCCGGGGCGGAGACCGGCTCGCCGGGGGCCTGTCCGTCGGCGCTGGTGCCCCCGGCGATCCCCGCCCCCGATCGCTTGGAGAAGGCGATGGCGCCTAGCAGGACCACCAGCGCCACCGCCGCGATCACGTACCCGCCCGGCTCCGGCGTCGTGGACAGGATGTTGTCGCTGTCGATGTCCGACAGGTTGATGATGGCCGGCAGGATAAGGAGCGACACCAGGTTCATCACCTTGATGAGGGGGTTGAGCGCCGGTCCCGCTGTGTCCTTGAACGGGTCGCCCACCGTGTCGCCGATCACCGCCGCCTTGTGGGCGTCGGACCCCTTGCCGCCGTGGTGCCCGTCCTCGATGAACTTCTTGGCGTTGTCCCAGGCGCCACCGGCGTTGGACAGGTAGTTGGCCATGAGCTGGCCGACCAGGATCACGGCGGCCAGGAACGCACCGAGTGCCGTGTAGCCGATCCCGAAGCCGATGATCACCGGCGTCAGCACGGCCAACAGGGCCGGGGTGGCGAGCTCGCGCAGCGAGGCCGCGGTGCAGATGTCGATCACCGGCGCGTAGTCGGGGCGCTTCTCGCCGGACATGATCTTGCCGTCGGCGAACTGCCGGCGGACCTCCTGCACCACCACGCCGGCCGTGCGGCCCACGGCCCGGATGGCCAGGCCCGAGAACAGGAACGGCACGGCGCCGCCGATCAACAGGCCGATGAACACCTTGGGGTTGGCCACGTTGATCTGGATGGTGCTGAAGATGCCCTCCGACGTGTCCTGCAGCCGCTCGATGACGCCGACCGGCAGGATCTCGTTGGCCGACGTCTCGATGAAGCTGGCGAACAGCGCCACGGCGGCGATGACCGCCGAGCCGATGGCGAAGCCCTTGGTCACGGCCTTGGTGGTGTTGCCCACGGCGTCGAGGCCGACCATCACCCGCTCGGCGTCACCCTCGAACTCGCCCGACATCTCGGCGATGCCGGCGGCGTTGTCGGCCACGGGGCCGAACGTGTCCTCCGACACCACCACGCCGGTCGTGGCCAGCATGCCCATGCCGGTGAGGGCGACGAGGTACAGCGTGAACTGCGTGTCGCCACCGCCCAGCCCGATGGCCGCACCCAGCGCGATGGCGATGGCGACGATGGCCCACACCGACGACTCCAGGCCCGACGACGTGCCGGAGAGCACGGTGGTGGCGGGACCGGTCTCTGCCGCCTCGGCGATCTCCCGGACGGGCGAGGTCTCGGTGGACGTGAAGTACTCGGTGATGCGGCTGACCACCTGGGCCAGAACGAGGCCGATGACCACGGCGCCGAACATCCGCAGCCCGACGTTGCTGACGAGGCCGTCGGGGTCGCCGATGTAGACCAGTGCCACCACCAGCGTGCCGAGCACGGTGAGGATCCCGGCCGTGAGGAAGCCCCGGTTGATGGGCGCCATGGCGGTCTTGTCGTTGTGGCGCGCCCGCACGGCGAACACGCCGACGATCGACGCCAGCACGCCGAGGGCCCGGGCGGCCAGGGGGAAGAGAGCCCCGGCGGCCCACAGGCCGGGATCGTCGGGGAAGATGCGCTGGAACGCCGGGACGCCGAGGATGATCGATGCCACCAGGGTGACCTCGTACGACTCGAACAGGTCGGACGCCATCCCGGCGCAGTCGCCCACGTTGTCGCCCACGTTGTCGGCGATGGTGGCGGGGTTGCGGGGGTCATCCTCGGGGATGCCGGCCTCGACCTTGCCCACCAGGTCGGCGCCGACGTCGGCCGCCTTGGTGAAGATGCCGCCGCCGACCCGCAGGAACAGGGCCAGCAGCGAGCCGCCGAACCCGAAGCCGATCAGGATTGCCGAGCTGGTGTTCTGGAACACCATCATGATGAGCGTGGCGCCGATGAGGCCCAGGCCCACGCAGAACATGCCGGCAACGCCGCCGGTGCGGAACGCCACCTGCAGGGCCGGGGGCATGTTCCCGGTGCGGGCGGCTGCGGCGGTGCGGACGTTGCCGCGCACCGCCAGGCTCATGCCGATGAACCCGGTGAGCCCGGACATGAGACAGCCGGCGAGGAACGCCAGCGTCCGCCAGGTGCCCGACTCGGCGAACGACAACGCCTCGGCGCCGCTCGGCTTCTCGACGGCCACCGAGGTGACGAAGACGATCACCGCCAGCGGCACGAGGATGAACCCGATCGTGCGGAACTGCCGCTTGAGGTAGGCGAGAGCGCCTTCCTGGATGGCCTTGGCGATCTCGATCATCGAGGGCGTGCCCTGGTCTGCGTCGAGCACCCGGCGCATGAGCACGAAGCCGGTGGCGATGGCCAGCAGCGCAGTCAGCGCTGCGCCGATCAGGACGAACCACTCACCCCCTCGGAGGGTGAACTCCTGGTAGCCGCCTTCCGCGGCGAGCAGCGACACCATCGTCGTACTTCCCTCTCCTCTGGGTTCCTAGCCGTCCGCCGACTGGGCGTCGGCCGCGCGCGTGTCCGCCGGTCGCGCGCCGTTGACCCGACGCTCCTCGTCGGGTATGCGCCTGGTCACGTACACCTGGCGAGCGACGCGCTCGCCGATGGTGCGGGTCTGCCCGTCGACCTCGACCACCAGGGGGCCGTCGAACGGGTGCTTCTCGACGACCGTCACCTGCACTCCCGGCACCACCCCCAGCGTCCCCAGGAACGACACGATCTCGGCGTCCGTCGACCCGGACACGGCGACCTCGGCCACGTCGCCGGGCTCGAGGTCGTAGAGCTCGGGCGTGTTGGGCATCTCGTCGGCCTCGGGCCGGGGGATCGGGAACCCGTGCGGGCAGGTCTCCGGCCGGTGCAGGGCCACGTAGAGCCGGTCGATCACCTCGTCGGGGAGGTCGTGCTCGAACGCCACCGCCAGCGCGTCGGCCTCGTTCCAGGCATAGCCGAGCATGTCGGCGAGGAAGCGCTCGACGATGCGGTGGACCCGGATGGCGGCGACGGCCGCCCGCCGGCCATCGCCGGTGAAGCGGACGCCCTGGTACGGACGGTGGTCGACGAGCCCCCGATCGGCCAGCCGCTTGACCAGCGTGGTGACCGTCCCGGGTGACAGCCCGAGCCGCTCGGCGAGGGTGCCCGTGTGCGCTTCGGAGCCGTCGCGGGTGAAGCGATAGATCGCCTTGAGCGCCTCGCGCTCGGAGCGGGTGAAGTCGTTCTGCATGTAGGGGTTTGGCACCGTCAAAACTCAGGCTTCGGGCGTTGCGATCTGCTTGCCTACCACGCCGCGAACCCCTTCCCCAAACCGGGGTGCTCCGGCACGGCACTACGCGAGCCAGCGGCTGAGTGACTCGACCACGCAGGCGGGTTGGTCGACGCCGTCGACCTCGACGGTGACCAGGATCGTCGTCTGCACGCCGCCGGGGATCTCGTCGCACGCCACCAGCTCGGCGGCACCCCGCACCCGGTTGCCCGCGAGGAGTGGCGCGGGGAACCGCACGGTGCCGGTCCCGTAGTTGACCCCCAGCGACGCGCCGCGCACGTCCACGATCTGGGGCAGGAACAGGTTGGTGAGCGCCAGGGCGAGGTAGCCATGGTCGGGGTCACCGGTGGCGGCGGCGAAGCGATCGAGGTGTTCCGGGCTGATCTCCAGCCAGTCGCTGACGCCCAGCCGCCGGCCGACCGCCGCCCGCACCTCGTCGAGTGACGTGAACACCGTCTGCGCCATCGAATCCTCGGGTCAGGGGTGCTGGGAGCTGACGCTCACGACCTCGCCGGTCATGTAGGTGGAGTAGTCGCTGGCCAGGAACGCGATGACCGTCGCCACCTCCCACGGCTCTGCGGCGCGACCGAACGCCTCGCGCCCTGCAAGCTCGTCCAGCAGCTCGTTGCTCGTCACCTTGGCCAGGAACGGGTGCATCGCCAGGCTGGGCGCCACCGCATTGACGCGCACCCCGAAGGGCGCGGCCTCGAGGGCGGCGCTGCGGGTCAGCGCCATGACGCCGGCCTTGGCGGCCGCGTAGTGCGCCTGCCCCGCCTGGGCCCGCCATCCCAGCACCGAGGCGTTGTTCACGATCACACCCGAACCCTGGTGGCAGAGGATCCGCAGGGCCGCCCGCGTGCAGCGGAACGTTCCGGTGAGGGTCACGTCGACGACCCGGTGCCATTGGTCGTCGGTCATGTCCACCAGGTCGGCGGTGCCGCCGAGGCCGGCGTTGTTGACCACGACGTCGATGCGCCCGTGGCGTTCGACGGCGGCAGTGAACAGGTCCCGGACCTGCACCTCGTCGGTCACGTCGCACGGGACCGCCAACGGTTGGTCGCCGCTCGCTGCGGAGCCGATGGTCTCGGCCACCTTGGCCAGCTCCGCTGCCGACTGGCCGAGCCGCCGCTCATGGGCGTCGCTGATCACCACCTTGGCGCCCTCGACAACCAGGCGCCGGGCGGCGGCCGACCCGATCCCGGTGCCGGCGGCGGCGGTGACGACCGCGACCTTGCCGGTCAGCAGGCCGTGCCCGGCCGGTTCGGCCGGCGGCAGCGCCGCGGGGGGGCGCGGCTCGCTCAGCGGGGCTCCTTGGGTAGGCCGAGGGCGCGTTCGCCGATGATGTTGCGTTGTATCTGGTTGGACCCCGCGTAGATGGTGTCGGCCCGGCTGAACAGGAACAGCCGCTGCAGCGCCGGGTTCCCGGTCGCCATCGCATCGGCGCCGAGCACGTCCATGGCCAGCTCGCCCAGCCCCCGGTGGAACGTGGCCCAGTAGAGCTTGCCGATCAGCGCGTCCGGTCGCAGCGCGCCCGACTCGCTGCCCGCCAGCGTGCGCAGGGCGTTGAGCCGCATGATCTCCAGCCCGATGTGGGCCTGCGCCAGCCGCTGGCGGACGACCGGGTCGTCGCTGGTGCCGTTGCGGCGCGCCGCGGCGACGATCGCGTCGAATTCGTTGCGGAAGTTCAGCTGCTGACCGAGGGTCGACGCCCCACGCTCGAACGCCAGGGTGCCCATGGCGATGCTCCAACCGCCCCCCACGTCGCCCACCACGTTCTCCGCCGCAGTGCGGGCGCCACCGAAGAAGACCTCGTTGAACTCGCTGTCGCCGGTGAGCTGCACGATGGGCCGGATCTCGACGCCGCCCTGCCGCATGGGCACCAGCAGGTAGGAGATGCCCGCGTGCCGTGCGGCCTCGTCCGCCGGCGACGTGCGGGCCAGCACGAAGCACCAGTCCGCCCAGTGGGCGAGGGACGTCCAGACCTTCTGCCCGTGGATCACCCAGTCGTCGCCGTCGAGCGCCGCGCTGGTGGCGATGTTGGCGAGATCGCTGCCGGCGTCGGGCTCCGAGTAGCCCTGGCACCACAGCTCGGTGCCGGCCAGGATCGGCGGGAGGAAGCGCCGCTGCTGCTCCGTCGTCCCGAAGGCGATGACGGTGGGCCCCAGCAGCCCCTCGCCGATGTGGCCCACGCGGCCGGGGCCGCGGGCCCGCGCGTACTCCTCGAAGTAGATGACCTGCTGGCGGAGCGACAGGCCCCGCCCACCGTGCTCCTTGGGCCAGCCGACGCAGGTCCAGCCGTGGGCGCCGAGGTGGCGCTCCCAGGCCGACCGCTCGTCGAACAGCGCGTGCTCGTCGCCCGGCCCGCCCCGGCCCCGCACCGCGGCGAAGTCGCCGGCGAGGCCGTCCTCCAGGAAGGCGCGGACCTCGTGGCGGAACGACCGGTCGTCGGCGCTCTCCCTCAGGTCCACGTCACGGCACTAGGACGACGGCGAACTTGCGGTGGCTACGGGTGCCATGGCGTCCCTATCCACCGCAAGTTCGGGGATGGGTGTGTCCCGACCGCCCGGCTCGTCCGGCAGCCGCGCCGCGCTCCGCCGCAACGCCAGGAACGCCAGCACGGCCACGGCGTAGATCGCGAGGGCCGCCAGCTGCACCGTGCGGAAGCCGAACGTCATCGACAGGATCGTCGTCAGCACCGAGCCGATCACCGAGAAGAACCCGTTCACCGCCCAGCCCCACGCGGCGTACGCGTCGCCGTGGTCGGTCAGCCGCGACACGGTCGCCAGCCCCAGGGGCATGAACATGCCGAGGCACATGCCCAGCGGCGCCAGCACGACCACGGCCACCAGCACCCGCACCGCCAGTGGCTGCGGCAGCAGCGACTCGGTGAGCGGATCGAGGCCGAACCGGTAGAACACGGTCAGCGCGGCCAGCGCGGCCAGGACGAGTGGCAGCGGCGAGCGCGCCCACCCCGCCAGCCTCCGGCTCGCCAGCGCACCGATGCCGGTGAACACCAGGATCGCCGCCAGCGTGACGGTGAGCGAGTAGGTGGGGTAGCCGAGGAACAGCACCAGCCGCTGGATCATCGTGATCTCGAAGAACATGAACCCGAGGCCGAGGGCCGCGAAGTACACGCCCGACGTGCCCTTTGCCGGCAGCTTCCGCCACGTTCGCCGCACCGCCACGAACGGCAGGAGCAGGAACACCGCGGCGTAGACGAGGGCGATCGCGAGCAGCAGGAGCAGCACCCGCTCGCCGATGACGTCCTCGGGGTCCCGGGTGTCGAGGGGCGAGAACATGTCGCCCAGCACGTCGGGGAAGTCGTGGAAGTGCCAGAAGAACGGGCCGTCGTCGTTGATGGGGTCGATCTCCCGGTTGGAGCCGGCGACCAGCGCGTCGACCTCCGCCTCGCTGCCGCCCGCCAGCCGGGCGACGACGTGATCGGGCATCTGGTTGGCTGCGGGGTCGCCACCGGGCGCGTACACGGTGCGGTGGTCGGGCAGGCGGTCCACCCCGGCGGCAAAGGCGTCGACCTCGGCGTCGGTGAACGGCGTGCGCTTCACGATGATCGTGGGCACGGCGGCCTGCCCCGGGATCTGCTCCAGGGCGACCATGAGGTGCCGGGTGGGGTCGTCGACGCCGATGTTCCGGAGGGCCTGGCGGGCGGTCGTGACGTACCTGGAGGTGCGCGAGGGCCGGGTGGCGAAGTCGAACTCGCCGAACTGCGCCACCATGATCCCGTCGTCGGTGAGGTGGTCGAGCGTCTCCTCGATCATCTCGGTCGTGTACAGGTAGCTCTCGGACAGCACGAAGGCGCCCGCGGACGCGGCGTTGGTGGCGGCGTAGCTGTCGGGTGCGGGGAACCACACCAGCTCGTAGTCCGTGTCCTGGCGGGCCAGGTAGGACCGGCCGTCGCCCTGGTGCAGCTCGACCTCCGGCCGCTCGGTCAGGTGCCCGG
>JBOGHG010000032.1:0-25124 GCA_050744525.1 Acidimicrobiales bacterium
CGCTCGATGTCGACGACCGGGGCGATCAGCGCCTCCTCGACCACCTCGCCGTTCCCGGACGACTGCCGCTGGGCCTGGCGGGGGACGTCCTGCCGCGGCGCGGCGGCCGCCCCCTCGTCGACCGGGGCGACGACGGGCTCGACCAGGGCGCTGTAGATACGGGCCCAGCGGATGCGGTCGCCCTGGATGCCCATGACGAAGACCCCGGCCACCTCGGCGTCGCGACCGGCGCCGTGCAGCTCGAGCCAGACGGTGTCGTCGACGGCGGCCGAGCGCAGGACGGTGAGCCGGAAGCCGGGCTCGGCGTCGAAGATGGCCTGCCAGTTGCGGCGGACCTGGTCGGCGCCCCGGAAGTTCCGGCTGGGGTACATCGGCTGGATGCTGTCGAACTCGGGATGGAGGCAGGCGTATACCCCGTCGGCGTCGTGACGGTTGCAGGCGTTGACGAATCGGGTGACCACCGACATGGCGTCGTTCAGGCCGGTCCTCTTGCGCTTCAGCATCGTCACAGGCTCCTCCTCACGAGGAAGGTAGTTCGTCGTGGCGGCGCCACGGTGGTTGGCGGGGCGGGTCGAAGACCACGTCGACGGTCTCGCCCCGGATGGCCCGGAAGGCCGGGACGCTCCAGCGGGTGGCGCCGGCCAGCGGCGTGGGCAGCGCGTCCTCGGGGAACCAGCCCACGTCGGTGCACTCGAGCGGGTGCCGGCGAAGGGTGCCGCCCACCACCCGGCAGTGGAAGACGAGGGAGTACAGGGGCACCTGGGTGAAGCCCAGGCGCAGCCCGTCGAGCACGGCGATGAGCCGGACCGGCTCGATCTCCATGCCCGTCTCCTCGAGCACCTCCTTGACCGCCACCTCGGAGGCGGAATACCCCACGTCGGCCCATCCGGTGGGATAGAGCCACACGCCGTTGTCGGCCCGCTTGACGAGGAGCAGCTCCCCCTTGTCGTTGCCCACGACCGCCCCGACCGCCACCTTGGGGGTGACGTAGCCGGCCACGCCGTTGCCGATCTGGCGCATCCACTCCTCGACCACCGGCTCCGACTCCATCCCGTCGCCCAGGGCCGCGGCGGCCGCGGCCCGGATGTCGGCGGCCACGTGGAGGACCTCCTGGAAGCGCTCCCGCTCGTAGAGGTTGTCCGTGAAGGCCAGGCCGGTCCGGGCGATTCCCGCCAGCGCCTCGCTCCACCGCAGCAGATCCGGAGGTGCGGTCACTGCCGAAACGCTACCCGGCCCGTCTGGGACAATGACGCCCGTGTCCGTACGACCCGACTGCCGCCACTACTCCAGCCGGTCCCTGCCCACGGGCGACACCGTCGACCGTTGCCGGCTCGACGTGGCCCAGGCCATGCCGTTCGCCTGCCCGGACGACTGCCTGTTCTTCGAGCCCCGTCCCCTGAGCGACGCCGGCTGGCAGCGCCCCCCGCCGGACCCCCGCTAACCGCCGCAGTCCACGGCCACCTCGAGGGCCGGCCGCACCGGGGAATCGCCGTGTGCGCCCGGGGAGGGCGGTCACGAGGGGTCGGACTGCGCCAACCGGACGAAGTGGATGAAGACGCCGGCGTCGGTGTCCTCGACGGCGTGCAGGAGCGTGCAGCCCGCCTTGACGTAGACGGCCTCCCAGCCGGCGAGGTCCGGCGGCGGTACGCCCTGGCCGGAGATCAGCTGGATCCAGTCGTGGACGGCTCTCCTTGGCGTCGGGTCGGCCATGTGGCCGAGGGCGCCGTAGTAGTCGGCCACCACCAGGACCCGTCCGGGGAGCGCCTGGCGCAGGTCGCCCAGCCACCGCACCGCGGTCACCGCGTCGGGGTGGAAGAACTCGTTGACCAGGCTGGCGGCCACGACGGTGGCGACGTCGCCCAGCACGCCCGTCGGGGCGCAGCGGGCCGGGTCGCGCACGTCGCCGACGTAGAAGCGAACCTGGTCGTCGCCGGCCCCGCCCAGCCGCAGCCGCTCCTCGGCCAGGGCGACCATGGCCGGGTTGGCGTCGACTCCCCACCCCCGGAAGTCCGAGTCGCCGCTGGCCAGGGTCACCAGGAGCTCGCCGGTGCCGCACCCGAGGTCAAGGACGTTGCCGAGCTCGAGCCTGGTCAACAGGTCGGGGAGCAGCACCGCCCCCGGCCCGGGGGCGCGAGCGAAAGCGGTGGCGTGCCGGTCACGGTCCACCAGGTCGCGCCCGCGGTCGGGAGAGGCGAGGATCTCGGCCAGCGACGACGCGTTCGGCCCGTAGGCGCCGACGTACTGGTCGATGGTGGCTTCCTCGATCGGGCCGAGCCCGGGGCCCTTCCTGAACCCGTCCGGCCCACGGGTCACGAGATCGGTCCGCGAGGCGAGCAGCTCCAAGAGCGCGCCCAAGAGGCCCGGGTCGACATCGGCCTTCGATGCCAGCGCCGGCACGGGGCGCTCAGTGCCGTCCAGGAGGTCGGTGGCGACCACGAAGTCGGCGGCGTGGGCGAGCTGGAAGGCCTCAGCCAGCGCCCAGGCCGACCAGCGCCCGGGCGGCGTCACGTCAGGACTCGGCTCCCGACCGCACGAGCAGACCGGCACCGACCAGCCGTGGCACCCACGGCTCGAGTACCGCTCCGTCGACGTCCAGCAGCCTGGCCACGTCGTCGGTGCCCCGTCCGGTGCCGAACAGCCTGACCAGGTCGAGGACGTCGGGGTCGACACGGACGGGCTGCGCCTGCCCAGGCCAGCGCATGTAGCTGGCCCGCGGCAGGTCGCGCGGATCCGGCGCGCCGCTGCCCTCGAGCCACGCGGCGACGGCGTCGCAGTCGTGGACGTCGTGCAGGATCTGCGCTCCCACCGGCATTCGCAGGACGGAGCCGACCCCGTTCGCCGGCCGCGCCTGCGCCAAGGGGCGCCGCATGAAGAACACGTACCGGACCGCCGACGTCACCGGATCGCCGTCGCCGAACCTGGCCCGCACGTGCTCCTCGAGCCCGCCGGAGTCGACGACGTTCCTCACCAGAAGTGCGAGGCTCCCGCCGTGCCGCCGGATCAGGGCGGTCAGCAGGCGATGATCGAGCGTGCGGAGAAGGTCGACCGCCTCGATCACCGCGACGTGCGTCCTGCGGTCGAGGGTGGCCGGGTAGTAGTAGTACGTCGAGAAGATCTCCGGCCCCCGCCGCACCTCCTCGCGGTCCTCCTCCCGCAGCGTCCAGGCGTTGAACGGCGTGGCGTATCCGTCGTAGCGCAGCGACGGACCGAGCTGGTCGAACAGGGGCGTGCCGGGCTCGGGTGTCAGCAGGTGGAGCTGGGGGATGCAGGTGCCGGCCGTCCGGCTGAAGCAGGCGCCGAGCAGGTCGAGCGTGGCGTCCTGGTCGTCCTGGGTCTCCTCGGGATAGCCGGTGATGAACGACGTGGTCGCCTCGATGCCGAGGCGTTCGCACACGTCGAGCACGGGCTCGACCAGGTCCAACCGCAGCCGCTTGGCCGAGATCTTCTGCATCCGCGGCGAGCCGGTCTCGATGCCGAAGTACATCCCGACGCATCCGGCGTCGGCCATCGACTCGAGCAGCGCCTCGTCGACGCAGTCCACCCGCGCCGACACCCGCCACCTGTGCCCGTGCCCGCGCACCTCGTCGCAGAACTCGGCCACCTTGCGGCGGTTGACGGTGAAGAGGTCGTGGTCGAGCTTGAACTCCGCAGGAGCGTACCGCTCGGCGACGGCGTCCATCTCCGACACGAGCCGACCGGGCGACTTCAGGCGATAGCGACGCTGGAAGAACGTGGCCGTCGAGCAGAAGGTGCACGCGAACGGGCACCCGCGCCCCGCCTCGATCCTGACGAGGTCGAGGTCGAGCTCCGCCATCGGGTACAGCTCGTAGTCGAGGAGGGGCAGGCCGTCGAGGTCGTCGATCCGGGGACTCCCTGTGGTCTCCTCGATCCCGGATGGCGCACGCCACGTGACCCCTGGCACGCCGCCGAAGTCCCGCGACTCCAACGCGGCCAGCACCGCCGGGAACGTCAGCTCGCCCTCGTGGCGTACGACGACGTCGAACGGGCTGTAGCGATCGAGGATCGGTTTGGCCAGCATTGTGGCGTGCGGCCCCCCGAGCAGCAGCGGCAGGTCGGGCGCCCGGAGCTCGAGGAACCGCGCCACACCCAGCGCGAACAGGAAGCTGCAGCCGAGCGTGGTGAACCCGACCGCCTCGGGGGAGCCCTGCAGCAGCTCGTCGGCGACCCGCTCGTACAGCGTCTCGTCGTAGGGGAGGGCGCCGCTGCGAATCCGACGCTTCGGGTCGTAGATGGACAGCTGGTGTCCCTCGGCGATGGCCACCGCGGCGAGCGACAGGAGGCCGAGGTGCGGGTGGACGTCGAGCAGGTCGAGGTTCCGCTGCTCCGGTAGGACGAGGTTGTCGACGAGCGTCACCCGCACGGCACACCACCGTCGTGCGACCAGGCGAGGACGCCGAGGTCGGCGAGCTGCTCCAGCGTCGAGCGGAGCGGGTCCACGAGCGCGCCTCCGAACAGGCGGCCGGCTAGGTCCTCGACCGACGAGCGGCCGTCGACGGCCAGGAGCAGCTCGGCGACGCCATCCTCGACCTCCAGGATCCGGACGTCGCTCCCCGGGGCCTTCTGGTAGACGAACGTCCGCACGCCGCGCTCGATGGCGGCCAGGTCGGGCTCCCGAGCCCGCAGCACCGACGCCACCTGCGACGGGTCGCACGTCGATCGACGGACGACGATCCGACCGTGGTGAACCGGGACGCGGGCCGGTCCCGTGGGAGCGGGGGGCGCGACCTCGCTGCGCCGCAGCACGGCGATCACGTACTCGTGCCCCAGCACGTCACGCAGCAAGGTGCGGACCGGCCCGCCGCCGGCCGCCCACTCCTCGACGAACTGGGCCAGCCCGTCGAGCCGGTCGGGCACGGAGATCAACCCCTGCCGACGCCGCGCCCGGGAACGGGGCGCGTAATCGCGGAACAGCTGGACCTCCACGCCCGTGAGCCGCATGAGACGGAAGCTCAGCTCCAGGTGCTGGCGGCACTGGTTGTGCCGCACCTTCTCCGACAGGCCGGCGAAGTCGGCGAGAGCGTCGAGATCGAGCGACGACGGGTCGACGCCGTACCGTTCGAGCGCCGCGGGCTCGGTCATCCAGTTGCGCAGCCGGTAGGGGTCGGACAGCCCGGCGGCGATCACCGAGTGCACGAGGGGGGCGGTCACGTGGGCAGCAACTCCCGAACCCGCCCGAGCTGCGACACCACGACCGACTCCGGCATCGACGGCGCCCAGTTGTACTCGAAGGTGACCGCCCGGGGACGCAGCCGTCCGCCGGCCTCGGCGAGGAGGTCGAACGCCTCCTCGGGCGCGGGGAGGGAGTGGTCGTCCCACCACCGTCCGGACTGCTTCGACATGCCGGACAGGTGGACCTCGACGACGCGTTCCAGCGGCAGCTCGTGCAGGCTGACGACGGGGTCGAGGCCCATGTTGCCGGTGGTGATCAGGAAGTGGGTGACGTCGAGGAGCAGGTCGACGTCGCAACGCTCCGCCACCGCGGCCACGAACGCCGGCATGGTCATGGTGCTCCCCGGGACGGCGAAGTACTGGGGCGCGTTCTCCAGGATGACGGGCACCGAGAACCGCGACCGGAGCCGCTCGAGGTTGTGGGCGACCAGCTCCACGGTCGCCGGGCTCAACTGCGGGCAGACCGTGTAGGTCAGCTCGGTGATGCCCGGATCGTCGAGAGCGTCCGCCGAGATGTAGGCCAGGTGCTCGCCGATCCACGGCGTCCGCGTACGGACCGCGTGCTCGTCGATGGCGCCGAGGGTCTCGTCGGTCGCCGCCGTGAACCCGGCGACCGACATGCTGGAGCAGTGCAGGACGACCGGCACCTGCTCCTGGATCTCGGCGGTGCGAGGGTCGTGGCGCAGCTGTTCGAACGGCACCTCCACGTAGTCGACCAGGTCGGGGTGCCGCTCGAGAAACGAGCTGACGATCGGCCCGTTGGCCAGCCCGACGACCGGCGCCTGACCACCGTCGACATCGAGGTATTTCACGTTCGACGCTCGCCGGGCCCGGCGTGGCTACCCGCCGGCCCGAGGCCGCTCAGTCGTACTCGTAGGCCGCTTGGAGCCGCCCGACCTGCGTGAGGTCGGCCTGGCTCACCCTGATCGACAGCCGGCCCGTCTCGAGGCATTGCCGGATCGCCTGGATCTTCTCGTCGTCGAGCTCCAGATGGATCTCGGTGTTCCGCATCACCTCGATCTGCGCCGGCTTCGCCGCCTTCTCCGTCGCCATATCGTCACCTCCGCGCCAGGCTTCCGTGCCTATCACCGAGTCATCAAGGTGTCAACAGGTCCTGACAGCCGGGGACCGCGCTCCGGTCGCCCGCCCGGGACGGCCATCCGGACGGCGGGGTCGGTCGACGGGAGCAGCGTCAGGTTCATCCGCCAGTCGAGCTCCTGGGGGCGAGCGAGCACCGGGTCGGCCCGCGCAAGGATGGCATTGGTGGCCTGTTCGAGCGTGGCCAAGGCGATCCGCCGGCCCAGGCAGGCGCGGACGCCAGCGCCGAACGGGAGGAACTCGTAGGGCCCCGGCTGGAGCGTCAACCAGCGCTCCGGCCACAGACGGCCCGGGTCCTCGAACCGTCCGGGGCGCCGGTGCTCGACGTATGGCGAGACGATCACCTCGCATCCCTCCGGCAGGCCGAGGCCCGCGACGTGGGCGTCGCGCCGGGTGAGCCGCACGAGGATGGCGCTGGGCGGCACCAACCGCAGGACTTCGCGGACCGTTCCGGCGAGGAGCCAGGGATCCGCCCCGTCCCTGATCGCGGCCCGCAGCTCCGGCCGCTGGGTGAGCGCCAGGACGATCCAGGTCATCGCCGTGGCGATCGGCTCGCTGCTCGACATGAAGAGGATGTTGGCGTGGGCGACGAGTTCGTCCTCGTCGAGAGCCATCGCCGGGTCGCCGGCGTACTGGCAGAGCTCACCGACGACGCTCAGTCGGCCCCCTGCGCCGGCGCGCACGAGCGACCGGAGCCGGGCGTCCACGCGCCTGCCCTGCACGACCAGCGCGTCGAGCGCCTCCCTATCGGGCTCCGGCGTCCCGCGGGACGCGTAGCGACGCCGCAGTTCGAAGTAGTGCTGGATCTCCACCCCCACGGGCTCGTCCGGCTCCGTCGAGCCGAAGAGCACCTCTTCGGCGACGAGGCGGGCCAACCGGCGCATCTCGTGGATCAGGCCGATCTCGCCTCCGGGTTCGACGCCGGCGAGAAACCGGCCGAGCCCCCGCTCGATGGCCGTCGCGTGCTGGTCCGCCCGCCCCGGCCCGAGCAGCGTGGCCAGCAACCGCTGGCGTTGCCGGTGGGCAGGGCCGGTCATGCTGAACAGCGCACTGTTGAGGTTGGCCAACGGTTGCGGCAGGTCGTACCGCGCCGAGACCGGCGTTGGCATGCCGAACGTGTCGATGTCGGTGAGCACGGTGCGCACGGCGTCCGGACCGAAGACGGCCACCGTCATCGTCGCCGAGCGGGCCCTGGAGAGCACCGCGCCCGCGCCGCTCACGACCGTGCTCGTCCCGCGTCGACTCGCGTCCAGCAGCGAGCCCAGAGGGTCGGCGACAAACCGGGAGGCGTCCTTGTCCGTTGGGGCACACTACGACGGCCATGGACAAGGGGCTGCGGTTCGGGTGCGTGGCGCGGAAGCCGCCCGAGTCGCCGGCGGCCTGGCGCGAACGGGTGCGCCGGATCGACGACTGGGGCTACGACGTGCTGCTCGTGCCCGACCACCTCGGGCTGCCGGCGCCCCTCGTCGCACTTACGGCGGCGGCGCAGGCGAGCGATCGACTTCGGTTCGGGACGCAGGTCCTGAACGTGCAGTTCTGGAACCCGGCGCTGCTGGCCCGTGCGTGTGCGACGGCCGACGTCCTCACCGGCGGCCGCCTCGAAGTCGGGCTGGGCGCCGGGAACGCGGCGGCCGAGTTCCGGGCCGTCGGGCAGCGGTACCCGCCCGCCGGGGAGCGAGTCGACCGCCTCGCCGAGGCCGTGGCGCTCGTCCGGCGGCTGTTGGCCGGAGAGGAGGTCACGTCGGATGGGCACTACCGGCTCGACCGATGCGCGACGGGTCTCGCCACGTCGCAGCAGCCGGTGCCGGTGATGGTCGGCGGCAACGGCGACCGTGTCCTCCAGGTGGCCGCCCGCCACGCCGACATCGTGGGCATCACCGGCTTCACCGCGGGTACCGGCCCCAAGGACAACACCCTGACCCACTTCGATTGGCATGGCCTCGCCGATCGGGTGGCCCATGTCAGGCGGCAGGCCGGCACCCGGTCGGACGGATTGGAGCTCAACGTGTTGCTCCAGGCGGTGGCGCTGACCGACGACCGCCGGAGCAAGGCGGAGGAGATGGCCGCCGACCTCGAGCGGCCCGCCGGCGTCCTGCTCGACAGCCCGTTCGTGATGATCGGCTCCGCCGCCAGCCTGGCGGACCACGTACGGCGACTTCGGGACGACCACGGCGTCACCTACCTCACCGTGCCCGAACCCTCGGCCGAGGCGTTCTCCCGCGTCATCACGCAGGTGCGGTAGACGGGTCGTCGGGACGCCCCGGGTCTGGCGGCAGACGACACCGGGCCGTCGTGGGTCCTTGCGCCTACGCTGGGCGGCAATCACCGATGAGGGAGGCAACCATGGCCGGAGTGGAGACTCGTGACTTCTCGGCACCCGACGAAACTCGAACGCCGGAGAAGACGACCGTCGAGCTGGTGAACGTCGCCGGCGGTCAGATCGGTCGCTACACATTCCAGCCCGGTTGGCGCTGGTCGGAGTGCATCAAGCCCGTCGTCGGCACAGACAGCTGCCAGGTCGAACACATCGGCTACGTGGTCTCCGGCACGCTGCACGTCAAGCACGAAGACGGCACCGAAGGTGAGACGAAGCCCGGTGACGTGTACCGCATCGCGCCGGGCCACGACGCCTGGGTGGTCGGTGACGAGCCGGCGGTGTTCGTCGAGTTCCAGGGGGCGGCAAACTACGCCAAAGGCTGAATCTCGGGGCCAGCCTGAGTGAAGAGGAGCCTCAGCGCGGGAGCCGGGAGGATTCGGAGGTCGGTCGATGACGCAGGTCGAACTGCATTACGACAGGCTGGGGTCCCGGCTGAGGCGGGTTGGATCGGTCCGAATTCTCTATGACAGGTTCGGCTCGCGCCCGAATCGGCTCGGAAATCTCGAACTGATGTATGACTTCGGCGGGTCTCGCCTCCGCTCCATTGGCCCCGCCCTCATCGGCTACGACAAGGTTGGCTCTCGGCCAAGGACGGTCGGAGACTGGGTCCTCGACTATGACCTTCTCGGATCTCGTCTTCGTCGTATGGGCCCCTATGACGTGCATTACGACACCCTCGGCAGCCGAGTGAACATGGTCGGGCCGATGACGATCGGGTATGACAAGCTCGGAAACAGGCCGAAGCGGGTGACGGTTCCGGGGGACGGATCGGTCCTCACGGAAGACGATCTCGTCGCACTCTTCCTCGTCCTCAAGATGCAACGAGACGATAGGTCGTGACAAGCGGCGAGGGGGCCGCTGGAGCTGGAGGCAGCCGGTAGTGTCACTTCGACGTCCAGCCCCAACCCTGACCGCGGTCGCATGAATGCCGACGTCCTCGCCGGGCGTGACGCGTTCGAACAGCGGAGGTGGCCCGAGGCCGTCGATCTCCTGTGGGCGGCCGACCGGGAGTCGCCGCTGGAACTCGACGACCTCGAACGGCTGGCCACGGCCGCCTACCTGGCCGGTGCGGACGAGGAGAGCGAGCGCATCTCTACCCGGGCCCACCACGAGGCGATCCAGCGCGGTGACCTCCCGCGCGCGGCGCGGCACGCCTTCTGGCTCGGGTTCGGGCTGGCGATGCGGGGCGAGCTGGCCCAGGCCGGCGGCTGGTTCGGGCGGGCCCAGCGTGTGCTCGACGAGTGCGGGGAGGACTGTGTCGAGCGGGGGTACGTCCTCGTACCGCTCGGCCTGCAGGCGCTCGACGCCGGCCGCCACGACGAGGCCCGGGCGACCTTCGAACGCGTCGCCGGCGAGGGCGCCCGCTACGGCGACGTCGACCTGACGACGCTGGGCCGGCTCGGGATCGGCCAGGCCCGCATCGCCGGGGGCGACGCCGCCGCGGGCATCCGCCTCCTCGACGAGGCGATGGTCGCGGTGACCGCCGACGAGGTGTCGCCCGTCGTCGCGGGTATCGTCTACTGCGCGGTGATCGAGGCCTGCAACCGGAACTTCGATCCTCGTCGGGCCGAGGAATGGACGGAGGCCCTGAGCCGCTGGTGCGCCGAGCAGCCGGGGCTGGTCCCGTACCGGGGCCAGTGCCTCGTCCACCGCTCGGAGGTCCACCTCCTGCACGGGAGATGGGCGGAGGCGATGGACGAGGCCGAGCAGGCTCAGGACCAGCTGTCCCGGCCCCGCCCTCACCCGGCGCTGGGCAGCGCCTGGTACCAGCGGGCCGAGCTCCACCGGCTGCGGGGGGACCTCGCCGCCGCCGAGCGGGGCTACCGCGAGGCGAGCCGTTGGGGCAACGACCCCCAGCCCGGGCTGGCCCTGCTGCGCCTGGCCGAGGGCAGCGACGAGGCGGCGGCCGCCGCCATCCGCCGGGCGGTCGACGAAGCGGGGGGCCCTCCGGAGCGGGCCCGCTTGCTGCCGGCGTTCGTCGACATCCTCCTCGCCGTCGACGACGTGGACACGGCCGCGCTCGCCGTCGAGGAGCTCCGTTCCCTTGCCGAGGACCTCGACGCGCCCCTGCTGCGGGCCCGCGCCGCGTACGCGCTCGGGGCGGTGCTGCTGGCCCGGGGTGACCCGGCAGGCGCACTCGAGGCCATCCGCCGAGCCGACGCCGCATGGCAGCAGCTGCACGCGCCGTTCGAGTCGGCCCGCACGCGGGTGCTGACGGCGGCGGCGTGCCGGGAGCTCGGCGACCGTGACACGGCGGCGCTCGAGATCGATGCGGCGCGGCGCACGTTCGAGGAGCTCGGAGCGCGGCCGGCACTGGCCGAGATTGCCGCATCGCCGGCCCCGGGCACGGCGGCGCACCCGCTGACGGCGCGGGAGGTCGAAGTCCTCCGCCTGGTCAGCGCGGGCAGGACCAACAAGGACATCGCCGCCGACCTTGTCGTCAGCGACAGGACGGTCGACCGCCATATCAGCAACATCTTCTCCAAGCTGGGCCTGTCCTCGAGGGCCGCGGCAACGGCCTGGGCCTACGAGCACGGGGTCGTGTAGGGGCCCGGCGGCGGTCGTGGGTGGTTCCACCCACGATGCACCAAGAGAAAATGGGTGGCACGGCCGATGCGGCGGTCACCTCGCCCTTCCTAGGTTCGAACCTGGAACCGACAGCAGGAGGGCAGATCGTTGACCAGTGCGACGCTGATCGAAGAGACCCGGACCGCGTGGAACCGGATCGCGGCCGGCTACGACACACACGTCACCAACCAGAACCTGGAGCTCGGCCGGCGGGCGCTGAGCCGCGTCGAGCTCGGCGCCGACGTCCGGCTGCTCGATGTGGCCACGGGGACGGGCGCGGTCGCCATCCCGGCGGCGCGGGAGGGTGCCGCGGTCACGGCGATCGACGTCTCCCCGGAGATGGTCGGCCACCTTTCTCGTAGGGCGCGCGCCGAGGGCCTCGCCAACGTGACTGCCGTGGTCATGGACGGCGAGCACCTGGAGTTCGACGACGACTCGTTCGACGTCGCCGCCTCCCAGTTCGGCGTCATGCTCTTCCCGGATCTCCGCGCCGGCCTCGGGGAGATGGCACGGGTGACGAAGCCCGGGGGGACGGTGCTGCTCGTCGTCTTCGCCGGGCACCCGCCGCAGCTGGAGTTCATCTCGTTCTTCCTAGCCGCCGTCAACTCGGTCGCCCCCGGCCTCGACCTCCTGCCCAAGGAGGGCGTCCTGCTGCCGTTCCGCCTCGCCGACCGGGAGGCCCTGGCCGAGCACATGCTCGCCGCCGGCCTCGTCGACCTGCGGATCGACACCGTCGACTACGCGACGCCGCTCACCCCCTCGGTGACCGGTGCCGACCTGATGAACGTCGTGGCCAACAGCAACCCGATCGGGACCGCCCTCGTCGGCCGGCTTGCGCCCGACCAGCGGGCCGAGGTCGGCCGGGTCCTCGACGGGATGCTGCTGGAACGGGCCACGAGCCAGGATCCGTTCCTGCACAACCCCGTCCACGTGGCGACCGGCGTGCCCGCACGGTGACCCCGGCCCCAGGCGTCGGGACCGGGCCGGTGGACGAGTTCGTCCGAGCCCAGGAGGACGCGCTGCGGCGCTACGGCGTCGATGCCGAGACCCGCTTCGTCGACGTCGACGCCGTCGGCGGGCGTGCCCACGTCGTCGTCGCCGGTGACGGTCCGCCCGTCATCATGGTCATCGGCGGTGGGCTGCCGGCCGCCATGTGGGCGCCGCTCATGGCCAAGCTCCAGGGGTACCGGCTGCACGCCGTCGACCTGCCCGGGCTCGGCCTCACCGACCCGGTTCGCTACTCCACCGTGACCCTCAGGTCGTGCGCAGTGGAGTTCCTCGACCAGGTCCGGGCCGGGCTCGGCATCGACCGGGCGGTATTGGTCGGCCACTCGGTCGGAGGGGTGTGGTCGACGTGGACGGCCCTCGACCGGCCCGACGGCGTCGCCGCCGTCGTGCTGGTGGCCTGCCCGGCGGCCATGCTCGGCACGTCCGCCCCCCTCCCGCTCCGGCTGTGGTCGGTGCCCGGGCTCGGGGCGCTCATGAACCGGCTCCAGCCGCCCTCGCCGAAGCAGGCCGACATGCTGGCCCGGGCCGCCGGCGAGGACTTCACCGATCACCCCGAGCTGCGCTCGCTCCTCGTGGCTGGCGAGCGGCTTCCCGGATGGGCCGATCAGCTGGCCGATCTCGTCGGATCGGTCGTCCGCCTGAGCGGTTCGCGTCGGGCGGTGCAACTGGGCGACGGGGACCTGCAGCGGCTGACCCGGCCGGTCCAGCTGATCTGGGGTCGGGACGACACCTTCGGTCCGCCCAGCGTCGGGGAACGAGCGGCGCAACTCATTCCCCGGGCCGAGCTCCACGTCGTCCCCGGGGGCCACGGGCCCTGGTTCCGGTACTCAGGCCAGGTCGCCGAGCGGGTCGCCCCGTTCCTGCGCACGCACGGGGCTCGGACCTGACCTCAGGCCCGACCGGCCGCCCGGCGCGCAGGCACCTGCCGTAGCGGGCGTCGAGCAGCCCGGCGATCACGAGCGGGGCGAACCGGTCACGCCAACCGGAGCCTGGGGCGGGGAACGTCGTCGCGGCGTGGGGGTGCGATGACTGCGTCGAGCGCGGCGTTGGCGAGGTGGTCGCCCGGCGCCACCACGGCCCTTCCCCGTTCGACGGCGGCGGCGGCACGGGCGCGGTCACCGAGGGCGACCGACATCCTGGCCACCTCGAGATAGGCCTCGACGGTCGGGCGCCGTCCCGCCGCCGCGGACAGTGCGGCGACGAACTCCCCCTCCTCACCACGGGCCTCGGCGTTGCGTCGCGCTCCGGCGAGCGTCTCACGAGCGACGGACGCGGCCGTGCGGTCGAAGCGATCGCGTCGGGCCCAGGGCTTCCGGATGGCTGCGAAGGCGTCCGTGGCGTGGTCCACCGTCGCCGGCCAGGACGGCGCCAGCGCGGCGCGCACCGCCGGGACGAGAACGAACGCCGGATCGAGCCGAGCGGCTTCGGCGAGCGCGCTCGATGCCGATGCTCTCGCCGCCTGGGCCTGCTCCGGCTGCATCGAGGCGAGGTCCGTCCACGCCAGCGCCTCGAGGGCGCGGGGGCCGGCCGAGCCGGGGCGGAGGTCCGCGGCCACCGAGTACAGGCGGGCGGCGCGGGTCCCGTGGGCCAGGGCCTCGCTCGGGTTCTCCCCCTCGTCGGCCAGCGCCACGTGCAGGTCGGCCAGCGCGATCGTCTCCTCGGCGGAGAAGGGGAACGCCCGCACCGCAGATGCCAAGCCGTCCCGGGCCCGGCCGAGAAGCCGGGCGCGCTCTTCGGGGGGTGCCGCGGCCGCGGCCCGCAGCGCAGCAGTGGCCGAGGCCACCGTCCCGTGCAGCGAGGGATCGAGCCGGTCGGCACGCGTCGCCCACCGGTACCCTTCCCCCGGGCCCAGCGACATGACGCCGGCGGCACGCCAGTGCCCGGCCACCGCGGGCCCGACGCCCACGACCAGCAGTGCCAGCCCGGTCATCATGGTCACCGCGGCGGCGCCGACCCGCCGGATCCCCGGTCGGGGCGCCGAGCGGCCGCCGGCCGCCAGTGCGGCTCCGAGGGCGAGAAGCATCGCGACCACGACCAACATGCGGACCGACGCGGCCATGGCGAGGGCGGCCGGTGCGCCCTGCTCCCCGCGGTCGGCGAGCGTCGCCGCGGGCACCGCCACGGCGAATGCCGTCGAGACGGCGACGGCAACGGCGCGCAGCAGCTTGCGGGTCGTGGGCGGCGCGATGAGGACGACGCCCACGGCGACGGAGACGGCGGCCGCCCACCCTGCGGCGGCCGCGCTCCCCTGCGACCCTGCATGCGCGGCCGTGCCGGCGATCAGGCCGGTGACCACGGCGAGGGCGTCGGCCGCCGTGGCCGTGGCCGTGACGTCCGTGTCGCCACCGGCTTGTTCGGAGCCGACGCGCCACGGCGCGACCAGAACGGCCGCCACGATCCACCAGGTCGTCATCGAGGCAACCGTCTCGACGCCACCCTGCAGCTCGACCCAGTGGGCGACGAGCGCGCCCGTGCAACCGGCCGTCACCACGACGGCGGTCCGGGTGGGCGGCGACGACGGCGTCAGGCCCGCCAGCGCCACGGCAACCGCCACTACCAGGCCCACGCCCGCGCCCGGCGCCCACCAGCCGCTCCGTCCCACCATCGCACCTGCGGCGGCGCCGCCGGCCACACCGACGGCCAGAAGGACGACGATCACGCGGGCCCGGCCCCGAGCGAGCATTCGGAGCCGACCCATCGCTGCGGCGAGGCCGACGGCGAACACCGAAACCAGCGCAGCGCCGCCGAGCCATCCGAACTGGAGGACGGCGTCGAGGATGGCGTTGTGGGCCCGATCGGGTGGGGCGTCCCGTCCCTCGAGCCGCCATAGCTTCGGCGCCGCGTACTGACCGAGCACCGCGTCGGTCACGTCTGGCCCGTAGCCGACGATCGGCCGCCAGGCGGCGTGAGGGTCGTCGCCGTCCCCACCGGGCAGGGGCTCACCCGCCTCGAGGGCGGCATCGCCGGCCGCCCAGAGCTCGTCACGGACGGCGAAGGTGCCGCGGTCGACGGAGACCGCGGCTCCGATGGCTCCGGACGGGTTCCCCGCCTGCTCCCCGCCCCGCAGGGTGACGACGGCGAGGACGGCGAGACCGGCGACGATCCCGATCGCGCCGGCCGACGCGGCGCGACGGAGCCGGTCACGGCGCCGCCCTGCGGCGAGGGCCAGCGTGGCGACGACAGCTCCCCCTGCCAGGCCCAGGATCGGCCCTCGGGATGCAGTGGCCACAAGGGCGGCGAGGACCATGCCGAGTGCAGCCGCTTGGGCGGCGACGACCGCACCCAGCGGCCGGCGGCGCGGGCGGCGATGCTCCACGGCCCACAGCGCGGCGGCCGCGGCGATGGTGGCGGCCGCACCTGGCAGCGGGGCCGTCCACCACAGGACCGCAGCGGTCGCGGTGACGATCAGCGCCGCAGTCGAACGACGTCGGCGGTCCCGGCGGTCGGGCGCGGCGTCCTCGGTGAGGAGCGCGCCGAGTCGAGCGGCCACGAGCGGCGTCACGGTGACCAGCCACCCGGCCAGGAGGAGAGGGTTGCCGAACGTCGACCCGGGGCGGGAGACGCGATCGACCGGCACGGCGTCGATCCCGTGGCGCTGGAGCAGCGCCACGGCGGCGACGGGCACGGCTGCGACCGTGGCGACATGGAGCAACCGGGTCACCTGCCCGCCGCTCCGAAGCTCGGTGGCGGCCACGACGGCGATGACCCAGACGGCGACGAGGGTGAGGAGGCCGTGGGACCGGGCGGAGGACCCGGCGAGGCTCACCGTCGGCGACAGCGACAGCGCAGTGCCGGCAGTGGCGACCACGGCGAGCGCGGCTGTTGCCGCGACGAAGGCGCGCACCGGCGCCGCTCCGGCCGGGCCCGCCGGGCGGGTGACAGGTGCACCCACCCGGCGGAGGAGCCACGCCCCGGCCGTCACGACGGCGAGCGCCTGCAGCAACACCGCCTTGGCCGGCTCGAACGGCCGGTCGGCGCCGACCGCCACCTCCAGGGGCACGATCGCCAGCGCAACCAGCCAGCCGGCCTCGACGACGCCGCCGGCCACGTGCGCCGCGGCCCCCGCCTGGCGTGAACGGGGCACGCGGGCGCCCGCTCGCCCGGCTATGCCAGCTGCAACGTCGTGGGCTGCCCTGACAGGGACTCGACGACCTCGCCCCGGTAGTGGAAGGTGAAGAACCACTGTCCCGTGGCCGGGCCCGGGTGGAACGCCTCCCGGCTGCGGGTCACCGCCCGCACACGCCAGGTCTGCTCCTCACCGGTGCACCGCCCGTACGTGGTACCCCGCGCCACGGCGTCGCCCTGCTGGATCACCACCTCGACCTGGAAGAAGTGGTCGGTGGGCTCGATGCCGCACACGATCGTGCCCTCGGCATCGACCACGCGTCTGTGGTGGCTCAGGTCGGTCGACGTGAACCCGAACGGAATGCTGATCCGCCGCCGTGCCTCGGCCGCGTCGGGCCCTCCGAACACTGCGGTGAGCGGCGAGTCGCTCTGCGAGGCTGGCGACGGCCACAGGGCGGAGAGCACCGTCATGCCCGCCGCCAGCAACGGGACGAGCCATATCGTGCGTCGCACAGCAATCACCTTCCTCTCGTCGGTTCGCCCGCGACCGCCGCGGCAGTCAGCGTTCGGCCCCGGTCTCGCGGGAGGTCTGCGTCCCACCGTATCGATCGACGGCGACCCTGTCCACGAGGCCGCCGTCGCGCAGCTCGAGCACGCGGTCGCAGATGGCGGCCGGGCGGGGGCGATGCGTGAACACCACGAGCGTCACGGCGCCCGCAAGCTGCTGGAGGGCGTCGCAGAGCAGCTGTTCGGTGCGCTCGTCGAGTGCGCTCGACGGCTCGTCGAGGATCAGGACGTCGGGGGCGCCGGCGAGGGCCCTGGCCAGGCACACGCGCTGGCGCTGGCCGACCGAGAGCGCGGCGCCGCGCGGCCCGACGGCGGTCCCGTAGCCGTCCGGGAGACGGTCGACGTCGTCATGGATCTGGGCCAGCCCGGCGGCTCGCCGGACGGCATCGTCGTCGATCCACGGGCGAAAGAACCGGATGTTGTCCCGTACCGACGTGGGCCACAGGCGGGGCTCCTGCGGCACGGCGGCGACCCGCCGAGCCCAGTCGGCGGCGGCGATCTCGCCGGCCTCCACGCCGTTGACGAGGTACCGCCCGCGGCCCGGCTCGCGCAGGCGGAGGAGCAGCTGGAACAGCGTCGACTTCCCACTGCCGGAGGGACCGACGACGGCGACTGACACCCCGGCGTCGACCCGAAGCGTCAGGTCCTCGAACACCTCGCGCCCCGTCCCGTAGGCGAAGCGGACGCGGTCGAGGACGAGATCGCCGACCCGGGTGAGGGGTCGGACGCCGGTGGACGGCGGCCCGCTCCCACTCCGGCGGGTGCGCTCCTCGAACCGCTCCCAGTACCCCGCGAGCTCGTTGAGCCGGGCGGCCACGTTCTGGAGCGGCTGGCTCGCCATCATGGCCCGGATGGCGATCAGGACGGCGGCGCCCGACGTCGCCGGGCGGCCGCTGCCGAGTGCAGCCAGGGCGACCAGACCGGTCAGGGCCAGCGTGATGGCCAGGAGCTGGTGGACGATCGGCAGCAGCTGGCGCAGGAGGACGAGGCGGCGGTGCTGGTCCGAGACGGCGTCGATGCGTGCCGCGACGTCCGCTTCCACCGGCCCGGCGGCGTCGTGGAGCCGGACCTCGAGCGCCATGTCGCTGGACGCGCCGAGGGCGTCCGCCAGATCCTTGCCGGCCGCGGTGTGGGCAGCGGCGAGCGACCGACCCAGGCGGGACAGCGGGCGCGCCGAGGCCAGCAGCACGACGCCGGCGAGCAGGACGAGCACGACCACCATCGCATCGAGGACGAGCGCCGACACGAGGAGGCCGAGCAGCACGGACACCCTTGCGACGGCCGACACGACGCCCATGACCCGGTCGGCCACGTTGCTCGCCGCGGTGACGACCACGTCCTGGAGGTCGGCCACGGACTCGTCGGCCTGCACGCCCCACGGCGCGGCGAGGTGCTCGGCCATGGCGTCGCCGCGTAGGCGCGACAGCACGGAGGCGGCAACGGTGGCGATCTGCCTCGCCGCGACCAGCTCGGCACAGAACCGCACGGCGGCAGCCGTCGCCACCACGGCGGCCAGCACGGGGGTCCCGGGCGCCCACCGGAGCGGCCCGATGCCGACGGCGCGCACGTCGTCGGCCAGGCCGGCCAGGTCCATGGCCAGCCTGACCGCCCCCAGCAGGAGCGCGCCCTCGGCGACGCCACCCAATGCTCCCGCGGCGAAGGCCACGGCGATCCGCCACCTGACCGGCGCCAGCAGCGACCGGACGAGTGACACCGCCCGTCGTTGGCCGCTCGGCATCGGGTCAGGGCGGACCATGCCGCCAGGTTCGCGCACCGGCAGGCCCGCGGTACGTTCTGACCGTGGCTGGCACCGCAGCGACGCCTCGTTCGTGGACCGGTGACCGTCTCGACCCGCCGCCGGCGGTCAGTGTGGTCGTCCCGACCTACAACCGCGCCAACCTCGTCGGCGACGCCGTCCGGAGCGTCCTGGCCCAGACCTGCGGCGATCTCGAAGTGATCGTCGTGGACGACGGGTCGGCCGACGGCACCTCGTCAGTCATCGCCGCCATCGACGACCCGCGGGTCCGGTTCATCCGGCAGCCGCACCTCGGCATCGGTGCGGCCCGCAACGCGGGGATCCGCGCTGCCGCGGGCCGGTACCTCGCCTTCCTCGACTCCGACGACGCATGGCTGCCCGACCTCCTGGCCACCGAGGTCCCCCTCCTGGACGAGCACCCGAGCGTGGCGCTGGTCCACGGCCGGGCCCGGGCGGTCGGCCTCGACGGCCGGCCGAGGGCAGAGGTGTCGGGGCAGGCACTCCGCATCCCGGCGCAGCCGGTGGCCAGCCTCCTCTACGGCAACTCGGTCGCCACGCCGACCGCGCTCGTCCGGCGGTCGTCGGTCGAGGCGGCCGGGCTATGCGACGAGAACCTCGTCGCGAGGGTCGACTGGGACCTGTGGCTCCGGGTGGCACGTAAGGGCGACGTGGCCTACGTCGACCGAGTCCTCGCCCTCTTTCGCGAGCACCCGGGCCGCACGACCGGCCGCCACGGGGCCCGCTACGACGAGGTCATCCGGTCGCGCGTACGCGTGCTCGACACCTTCTTCGCCAGGACCGACGTGCCGCAGGCGGCCCGGGCCGTGCGGGCGGTCGCGTACCGCAATGCCCACGTCGAAGCCACGGTCCAGTGGCTCCGGATGCGGCGGTGGGAGGAGGGACGCCGGTCGGCCCGGGCGGCGATGGCATCGGCACCGCGGCGCTGGACCACCGGGCCGCGGATCGTGTGGGTGTTCCTGGTGCACACCCGGCTCAGCCGCTCGGCCCCGGGTGCACGCGTGGTGGCCCTCGCATCACGGGTGGCTCGCCGCCTCGGCCCGCGACCGTGACGCCCCGACCTCGGCTGGCGGTGGTCAGCACCGACCTCCGCCGCGACCTGGCGCGCCCGATGCGCCACTTCACCCGCTTCGAGGTCGTCCACCTCTACCGGCGCACGCCGTACGGCGACCTCGCGCCGGAGGAGCTGTCGGAACGCGACGTCCGCTACCGGTCGCCCGTCGACCTCCTCGTCAGGCTCCGGGAAGCCCGGCCAGATGTCGTCCAGGGCGTGGAGCCCCTCAGCGTGGCCCTCTCGCCCTACCAGGCCGTGGTCGACGCCTATGCACGGGCCAGGCGGATCCCCGTCGTCGCCAGCGCCCACGCCAGCCGGCCGCTGCACCACCGCTACGGCCGGGTGGGCGGCCGGCTGGCCCGCGCCTTCCTGCGCCCGCTGCTCCAGCGGCCCCGCGTCTTCTTCTGCGTGAACCAGGGTGCGGCCCGTGAGCTGCGCGCCGCGGGCGTCCCGGACGACCGCATCGTCAGCCAGCTGTACGGGACGTGGGGGGTGGACGTCGAGGCGTTCTCTCCCGTGCCCGACGGGAGGGAGCCGCGCTGGTCGCGACCCACCGCGCTGTTCGTGGGTCGCGTCCACGCCGAAAAGGGCATCTGGGAGCTCCTGCGCGCCTTCCGCCTCGTCATCCGCCGGGTGCCGGAGGCCCGCCTGGTCCTGGCCGGCGACGGGCCCGACCGGAAGCGCGCCGCGAGGGAGGCGGCGACCCTCGGAGACGCGGTCCGCTTCCTCGGACCCGTGCTCAACCGCGACCTTCCCGCGCTGCTGCGGGCGGCTGCCCTCGTCGCCGCTCCCTCGGTGACGACGAGGCGGTGGGAGGAGTACGCCGGCGCCGTGCCCATGCAGGCCATGGCGTGCGGCACGCCGGTCGTCGCCACCCGCAGCGGCGCCCTCCCCCAGTACGTGCCCGACGGCGCGGCCGGAGTGCTCGTCGCCGAGCGCGACCCGGGGGCGTTGGCCGCGGCCATGACCGAGCTGCTCACCGACCCCGATCGGCGGCGGCGACTCGGCGCCGGCGGGCGCGAGCACGCGGTGAGCCGGCTCGACGACCGCCGCAACGTCCAGGCCGCCGAGGACGTGATCGCGGCGAGGTGCCTGTGATGGCGCGCGTCGGCATCGGCGTCGAGCCGACCCTGGGCCGGCCGACGGGCATCGGTCGCTATACCGCCGACCTCCTCGCCGCGCTCCGCGCCGTCGCGCCCGAGCACGAGTACGTGCCGCTCGGCCCGGCTCGCGAGCGGGTCATGCGCATCGACCGGCGCCTGCGCTGGCAGCAGTACGAGCTGCCCGGCGCCGCCCGCCGGGCGGGCGTGGACCTCCTCCACGTCACGGGGTTCGACGCACCGTTGCGCAGCCCGGTGCCCGTCGTGCTGACCGTGCACGACCTCGTCGGCGTCCTCCGCCCGAAGGACCACCCGATCGCCGCTCGGCTGTACTGGGGGCGCTGGCTCCCCCGCACGGTCCGGCACGCCGACGCGGTCGTCGCCGACTCCCAGAGCACCCGGCGCGACGTGGCCGCGATGTGCGGCGTCGCGGCCACGGACGTCACCGTCGTGTACCCGGGCGTGGCTGAGCGGTTCGGGCCGGCCTCCGCCGGTGCGGTCGCCGAGGTCCGGCGCCGGCACCGCCTCCGCCGCCCGTACCTCCTGTTCGTCGGTGCGACCGAGCCGCGCAAGGGGATCGATACGCTGCTCGCCGCCTTCTCGGCCCTCTGTGGCCGGTGTCCCCACGACCTCGTGCTTGCCGGGCCGCTGACCCGCACCCTCCCCGCGATCTCGAGCTCGGTCCCGCCGGGACGGGTCCACGTCCTCGGGTACGTGGCCGACGACGACCTCCCCGCCCTGTACACCGGCGCGGACGTGGCCGTCCTCCCGTCGCGCCACGAGGGGTTCGGCTTCCCCGTGGTCGAGGCCATGGCCTGTGGCACACCCGTGGTGTGCACGCCGGCCGGCGCCATGGGCGAGGTCACCGCCGGAGCCGCCCTCCTCGTCGCGCCCGACCACCCCACGGCGCTGGGTGAGGCCGTCGCCCGGGTGATCGAGACGCCGTCGCTGGCCGAGGAGCTGCGCACGGCCGGCGCCCGCCGGGCCAAGGAGTTCGACTGGCGGCGGGCTGCGGCAGACACGGCCCGCGTCTACGCGGCCGTGGCTCGATGACCGGAGGGGAGCGACTTCGCGTCTGCCTCGACGTGACCGCCGCCGGCGCCCAGGGCGCCGGCATCGCCCGCTACGTGCGCGAGCTCGCCATGGCGTTGCACCGGCTGCCCGAGGGCCCGGAGCTCGTCGCCTTCCACCACGGTCGCCGGCGCCACGCCCTGCCTGCGGAGCTGGAGCAGTGCCGCGGCGTCGACCTTCCCGTCCCGGAGCGGTTGTGGCGGGCCGCCGCCCTGGCCGCCACGGTGCTGGGCCGGCGCTGGACCGGCGGCCTCGACGTCTTCCACGGCACCGACGTCGTCGCCGTGCCCGCCGGCCGGGCGACCGTCGTGACGGTGCACGACCTCTCCGCTCTCCGCCAGCCCACGCACGTCTCGCCCCTCAACGGGTGGTACCTGCGGCGGGCGCTGCCCCGCATGGTCCGGCGGGCCAACGCCGTCATCACGCCGTCGGAGGCGACGGCGGCCGCCATCCTCGAACGCCTCGACGTGCCACACGAGGCCGTCCACGTCGTGCCCCACGGCGTCGACCACGATCGGTTCCGGCCGCGGGATCCCGAGGCCGCCCGGCGCCGGGTCGGCGCCGAGCTCGGCGTCGGCGCCGTGGACGCCGGCTACGGGCTCGCCGTCGGCACGCTGGAGCCCCGCAAGAACCTGGCCACGGTCCTGGGGGCGTGGGCGCGGCTTCGTCCGCCCATCCCGCTCGTCGTCGCCGGCGCCGACGGCTGGGGCAAGGTGGCCGTCGCCGAGCAGGCGCAGCGACTCGGGATCGGCGACCTCGTCCGGCGGACCGGCCACGTCCCCGACGACCTTCTCGCCGACCTCTACGCCGGGGCGGGGCTCGTGGTCTCGGTGTCGTGGGACGAGGGTTTCGGCTTTCCCCTCCTTGAGGCCATGGCCTGCGGGACGCCGGTCGTCGCCGGCGACCGCGGGGCCCTGCCCGAGGTCGCCGGTGGCGCCGCCCTGCTGGTGCCTCCGGCGGATGTGGGGGCGGTGGCGGAGGCGATCACGGCCGTCGTCTCTGACGCCACCCTGTCGGCGCGCCTCCGCGTGGCCGGGCTCCGGCGAGCGGCGGCGTTCGACTGGGGGCAGGCGGCTCGCCGCACGGTCGCCGTGTACGCCGCGGCGCTGGCCCGCTGATCAGCACCTACACGGGGCGGGCCAGGAGGACGTACTGCTTCACGCGCACGTCGCGGCCGAGCATGAGCGCCACGGCTCGCGCCCGCTTCCCGCCCACGTACTCCCTCGGCTCGCCCCGCTCCACCCGGAAGCCGGAGGCCTCAAACAGCTCGATCATCGTGCGCCTGGTGAAGAAGCGGAGGTGGGTCCGGTCAAGCACGCCTTGGTCCTCGTATCGGAAGTCGCGGCGGACGAGGAGTGCCCAGAGGACGGGCCAGAACCGGATGTTGGGGATCGAGGCGACCACTGCGCCGCCGGGCGCGAGGAACGTCGCCGTGGCCCGCAGCGCCGACCACGGATCCTCGAAGTGCTCGAGGACGTCGGTGAACGCGACCAGGTCGAACGGCGGCGCGTCGGCCGGTACGTCGTCCGGGAACCGGCCGACGACGATGCGGTCGGCCCACGCCGCGGCGTTGGCGGCCGCTCGCCGATCGGGGTCGATCCCCCAGACCTGGCCGGCGCCGGCCTCCTTGAGGACGCTGCAGAACCCGCCGTTGCCACACCCCACGTCGAGGGCGCGCTCGACGCCGGACGGGAGGAACGGTCGCACGTACTCCCGGCGGACGAATCCGTAGTCGGTGCGGTGCGGCTCGGTCGTGGGCTCCGTGGGCCTCACCGTAGCGGCCGGCGCTACGTTCCCCACGTGCCCGCCGACGCCCTGCCGGTGTACCTGGTCCACCACGACGCACCGGACTGGGTCCGGTCCTCGGTGGCCTCCATCCTCCGGAGCGACACGCCGGTGGCCGTCACAGTGGTGGACAACGGGCCGCCGCAGGACCTCGGGCTGCCAGCGGAGGTACGCGTTCTCGCCACCGGCCGGAACACCGGCTACGCCGGCGCCGCCAACGCCGCCATCACCGACTGGCTCTCCGGTGACGCGGCCTACGCCGTCGTCGGGGCTCACGATCTCCACGTGGAGCCGGACACGCTCCGCGCGCTTGTCGACGCCGCCGAGTCGGAGCCACGAGCCGGCGTCGTGGCGCCGACCCTTTCCACCAACGCCGTCGGCCAGGCCGTCGGGACGCAAGGCGCCCTCGACTTGCGGGCGTGGGTGTCGGGGACGTGCCTCCTCCTCCGCCGTTCGTGCATCGAGGCCGTCGGCGGGTTCGACGAGCTGTTCGGCTCTTACGGCGAGGACGACGAGCTCTGCTGGCGCGTCCGCCGGGCCGGCTGGCTCGTGGCGCGGGTCCCGGGAGCGACGGGCCATGGCCTGGGCAGCGGGGCCGGCCGTCGGCGACGGCGTCTCCAGTACCGGAACTTCGTGCTCCTCGCCTACCGGACACGGGGACTTCGCGGTGCGCTCCGGATCCAGGCCGGCCACGTCCACATGACGGCGATCGCCCTGGGGCGTCGTGACTGGCCGGAGGTCCGTGACCGCGTCGACGGCATGGCCGTGGGGACGGTGAAGGTGGCCCGCGCCGTCCGGGGCCGGCGCCGTCGCCGTGCCCTCGGAACGGCTATTCCAACTGCAGCGATCGGCCGTCACCCCTACCCACGGGTACCGCCGAGCTCCCGTCTCCCACGCCTGCGGCGTCAGCGGCGGTGGACGTCACGGGGACGGGCGACCGGGGCAGAGTGAGGGCCACCAGGGGGAACACGATCACCGTCAGCGCCCGGCCGACACCAGGGCGGCGGCGAACTGCCACGTGTCGGTGTACTGCTGGAACGCGGCGAGCTTGCCGTCGCGGATCGTCCACAGGTGACAGGCTTCGGCATCCAGTGGGATGGATGTGGCGGCTCCGTACGCGCGGTATCGCGCCTCGACGATCACCGTGTTCCCCGCGTCGTGGAAGCGCAGCGGGTCGACCTCGAAGCGTTCGAACATCTCGGGGATGCGCGCGAACACGTTCGCCAGGACCGCCGTGGGCCCGTGATGGCCCCCGGGCGCATGCCACGGGGAGTGCTCGGCCTCGTGCCACTCGATGTCGGAGTGCATGGCATCGACGAGGGCGCCGATGTCGCCGCGACGGAACGCGAGGTAGGTGTCCTTCACGAGCTGGACGCTGGATGAGGTGGTGTCGGTCATGGCTCCAAGCATCGAGCTCTCGGTGACGAGCCGCATCGCGAGGAGTAACCATTCTCGATCACCGACTCG
>JBOGHG010000033.1:0-24797 GCA_050744525.1 Acidimicrobiales bacterium
GGCGGCTCCTGGCCGGCACCGCCGGGCGCGGCGCCGGCGGCGGAGGGCAGCACCAGTCCTCCGGCGGCGAGCACGGCGGCGGTCAGGCAGGCGGCTCGGCGGCGCCACGCCTGGTGACCGATGTGGACCATCCCTTCCCCCGGGTCGGCGAGCAAGCTCATCCCCAGCTGGGCGCAGCCGGGAGGTGGATTTGACTCGTAACCGTAACAAAGCCGGCTCGCAGGTGTCACGGCGGGCACGAGTCCCAGCACGGTCGGGCGGTCCGGCGGCGTTGACCACCGTGTGCCAAGAGTACGTGCCCATCCGCTGACGCTCTTAAGCTGGGTCGTGACGACGGGCATCGGAGGGACAGCGTGGCCGGAGCACGGTTCGAGTTCGGGGGCATCAACCACCTGGCACTGGTCTGCCGCGACATGGTCCGGACCGTCGAGTTCTACCGCGACGTGTTGGGCATGCCGCTGGTCAAGACCATCGAGCTGCCGGCCGGCATGGGCCAGCACTTCTTCTTCGACTGTGGCGGCGGTGACTGCCTGGCCTTCTTCTGGTTCCCGGCGGCCCCGGAGCCGGCTCCGGGGGTCTCGGCACCCAAGGGCCGGCCCGACCAGGCGGAGCTCACGAGCGCCATCGGGTCGATGAACCACGTGGCCTTCACGGTTCCTGCCGAGAAGATCGAGGAGTATCGCGACCGGCTGCTGGCCGCCGGCGTCGACTGCACCGAGGTGGCCAATCACGACGACAGCGAGGTGGGTCTCAGCAAGCGGATGCACCCCGGCGTGTACGTGCGGTCGATCTACTTCCAGGACCCCGACGGGATCCTCCTCGAGCTCGCCGCCTGGACCCGGGCGTTCACCCCGGAGGACGTCGCCCACGAGCCGGCTCGGGGGGTCGCCGCACCAACCGCCTGATCCCCGCGCCCGCACGTTACCGGGTGGTAACTTTGGCCCGGGTGGGCTGACACACCGCTCATGCAAGTGGAGGGGGATCATGAGGGGACTTCGACGTGCCCTGGCCACCACCGTGGCCGTGACATCGGCACTGGCGATCCTGAGCGTCGGTGGCGGCGCGCCCGCACAGGCGGCACCGGCAAGCCACGGGTCGCCCGCTCTGGCAGCTTCGCTGCGGGCCGCTCGGGCCCCGGCCTCGCCATCCGGCTCGGCCGCAAGGGATCCGGTGATCGTCGTCAACGGGTTGTTCGGCGTGGGCTTCGCCTACGAGCCGCTCGTCGCCCGCCTGCGGGCTGACGGCTACCGGGTCTGGGACTTCGAGCTGCCGACGCTGGGCACGCAGGACATCCGGCTGTCGGCCCAGGCGCTCGACGGCTTCTCCGACGCCGTACGAGCCCAGACCGGTGCCGCCAAGGTCGACCTGGTCGGTCACTCCGAGGGTGGGCTCGTGTCGCGGGCCTACGTGAAGTACTACGGCGGCGCCGACGAGGTCGACAGCCTGGTCACGCTCGGCACGCCCAACTACGGCACGGTGGCGGCCAACATCGCCCGACTGTTCACGCTCGGCACGTGTCTCGGTATCACGGCCTGCGAGCAGATGACGATCGGCTCGAGCTTCCTGGCCGACCTCAACGCCGGCGACGACAGCGTCGGCAGCGTCGCCTACACCAACATCGCCACCGTCTTCGACGAGCTGGTGCAGCCGTACACCAACAGCTTCCTCGACGCCTCCGACGGCAACATCACCAACCGGGCGCTGCAGTCGCAGTGCTTCTTCCGGATCGTCGGCCACCTCGGCCTGATCGTCGACGGCGCCGTCTACAGCGGGGTCGAGGACGCGCTCGAGAAGCGGTCGATCAGGTTCAACTGCTTCGCCCTGTAGCCCAGCTCGAACCGGCGCCGGTTTCTGGCGGTGCTCGCGAGGAACCGACGCCGGAACGGAGCGGGGGCGGGTGCCTCGGCGGGTTCGGCGCCTCAGCGGCCGCCGGGTATGCCGACGAGGCACAGGGCCACGTCGTCGCTGAGGGGCCGCCCGTTGCGGCGCTGCACCTCGTCGATCAGGGCGTCGAGGAGTTCGGCCCCGGCCAGCCCCCGGGTCCGCAGCAGGTCGAGCACCTCGACGAGCGCCTCCACGCCCAGCCGCTCCGAGTGGTTGGCGTCCGCCCAACCCTCGACGATGCCGTCCGTGTAGAGGAGCAACTCGGTGCCGGCGCCCAGGCCCACGTCGACCGACGACCATCGGGGCTCGGGCATGACGCCCACCAGGGGACCATGGACGCCGGCGCCGACGGGGCTGCTGGGCGAGCCGAGCCGCACGGGCGGCGGGTGACCGGCGAGGACCAGCGTGCCCGCGCGCCGGTCCCCGTCCACGACGAAGCTGGCGAGACTGGCGAACGTGACGTGCTCGACCTCGGTGCGCAGGAACCTGTCGAGCACGCCCAGGATGGCGACCTGGTCGAGGCCGGCGAGGGCCAGGGCGCGCCAGCCGCTGCGGAGGCGGGCCGCCAAGCCGGCGGCGTCGGGGCCGTGGCCCACGACGTCGCCCACGAGGACGGCGCACCTGCCGTCGTCATCCTCGATCGCGTCGTAGAAGTCGCCGCCGAGCTGGGCACCGCGCCGGCCGGCCTGGTACCGCACCAGCACGCTGATGTCGCTGGACCGGATGACCGGCGTGGGCGTGAGGGCCCGCTCGAGGCGGGCGTTCTCCGCCCGTTCGCGCTCGGCCCGGACGAGCTGGCGGCCGAGCTGCGCCGCCCGCTGCCGCTCGATCGCGTAGCGGACCGATCGGATCATCAGCTGCTCGTCGACCCGGCCCTTGACCAGGTAGTCCTGCGCACCGGCGCTCAGCGACGCGGCGCCGAGCTCCTCGTTGGTCGCCCCCGTGAGCACGACGACGGCGGTATCCGGCGCCTCCTGGGTGAGGCGCTTCACGCCCGCCGTGCCGTCGGCGTCTGGCAGTCCGATGTCGAGCAGCACGCAGTCGGCCGCCATGGCCTCATGGCAGGCCTCCGCGAGCGTGCTCACCTGGTCGATCGTGGCCCCCGGCAGGCCTTGCCCCAACATCTCGCGCACGAGGCGACAGTTGTCCTGGTCGCCGTCGACAAGGAGCAAACGCCACGGTTGCGGTGGCGCGCCGCCCTCGAAGGGCTCGCGCTCGCCCCGCGTGACGTCGATCGCCGACGGTTCAGGTGACGTCGTGTCTCCGGGGACGGTCATGAGCGGAGCTCCTGTCCGGTCGACCGAATGAGCGCCAGCGAGCCGGGCGACGATGGGGTACGGGGGCGCAGCCCCCGAGGGTGCAGGGTCATGTGTGCACAGGTCATCCATCGGTTGCGGGATCGGACGCTGCCCAGCCAAGCCGGGCCGGCATCGTGGCACGGCAAGGCGTGCACGCCTATACCGCGCTTGGGGTAGTTGGTGCCGATCACGCACCGCGCATGCGATGCGTCACTGACGGGTAGCCGATGTGTCGAACGCGAACCGTTGTCCGCCGGTCACGGGGAGAAGCGCCCATGCCAGAACGTCCGGTGCGAGTCGTGCTGGCCAACGACGACCGCATCATCATCGAGGGCCTGCGGGCGATGCTGGCTCCGTACCGCGAGGAAGTGATCGTGACGGGCACGGCAGACGGCGATCCCGAGATGGTGATGGTGCCGGACACGGAGGAAGACGCCGACGTGATGCTGATCGACGCCTTCGCGCGTCGGGCCGCGGGGCTCGACGCCGCCGTGAAGGTGCTGGCCCAGGGCCCGCCGTTCGCCGTGGCCGTCTTCACCGACAACGACGACCTGCGCCTCCTGCTCCAGGCGCTACGCGCGGGCGTGCGCGGCTACCTGCTCAAGTCGGTGTCGGCCGAGGAGCTCGTCGACGCGCTGAAGCGGCTGGCGGCGGGCGAGACCGTGATCACGCCCCAACTCGCGACCGAAGCGGCACTGCTCGCGGCGCGCACGCTGGACATGGGCGGTTGGCCGGGCGCTCACCTCGGGCTGACCCGGCGTGAGGCCGAGCTGCTCACGCTGCTGGGCGAGGGGCTGAGCCCACGCCAGGCGGCCGACAAGATGCAGCTCTCCTGGCAGACCGTCCGCACGCACACGCGCAACCTCTATCGCAAGCTCGACGTGAACGACCGGGCGGCGGCGGTGGCCGTCGCCTGGCGCGAGGGCCTCGTGCGCTGACGAGGGCCTCGCGCTGAGGGGTGGCCGGTCACTCGATCACGATCTTCTCGATCAGGTGGGGACGGATCTCGCCCGTGGCGGGGACCAGCCATGCCGCCTCCGGGTCGTCGTTGTCGGGATCGGGGCGCCACTCGCGCCACCCGATCGCCCGCTCGATGCCCAGGGCGTAGACCGTGAGCCGACCGTCGCCGTCGAGGTGCATGCGCAGAACGTTCTTGTAGCCGGTGATGCGGGCGGACGCGAATGTCTCGTTGCCGTGGGCCCTGACCCCGGGCAGGCCATTGGCGGCGGCCAGGTAGGCACCCAGCGCGACCGAGCCTGCGACACCGCCGACGAGGAACGCGGTCAGGCTGGCGGAGGCCGTGAACCACCCGCCGTCGTCGGTCAAGGCCGCCGCCACCGTGACGGCCAGCAGCGCCACCGCCACGACCACCAGCACGTGGAGCAGGGTGTGTACCGCCGCCATGACGGTCTTGGCGACGTAGCGCTGCCAGCCCCGCGGCGCCCACGGCGGAGTGCGGGCGAAACCCCACAATCCGAAGAACAGCGCCGCGACCGTCACCGCCGAGATCGGGTTCCGGAACAGTCCGGTGAACAAGTCCGACCAGCCCCAGCGCTCGGCGGCCGTCGCGAACGTCTCGTCGGTCCGGCCCAGGCTCCGCAGCCCGAACTGGTTGGTCCACAGCAGCGCCACGTTGACCACGGCAGGCACGACCATGAAGCTCGGGTTGCGCAGCGGCAGCGCCAGCGCCTGGAGGGACAGCCGGCGCGAGGTGGGCCTGTCGGGATAGGCGACCTCCATGTGGTACGCGGCCCGGTCGGCGGGGTCGTCCGGGTCGACGACGATCTCGACGTCGCGACGCAGGTCGTGCGTCGGGTGCAGAAACGCGCCACCACCGCCCGAGGTGATCTTGTGGGACGGGATGGACGCGGTCTCTCCGTCGCTGGTCGTGCCTCGACGCGTGTAGCGGGTGTAGTGGTGCAGGTCGCCGGCCACGGTCAGCTTGAGGTCGATGCCGCGCGGGCGCAGCAGGGTGCGTTCGATGAAGGCGAGGTTGCGGTAGGCGTGGGCATCACGCTCGAGCTCGGTCCAGGTGGGCACCGGCGTGGCCAGGATCAGCTTGTCGCCCGGCGACGACTCCTCCAGGACCGCGCCGAAGAATTCGAGCTGGGGCTCGTCCACGTACATGTCGAGCTGGATGTCGACGCCCCAGAGCCACCAGTCGTGGGGCAGCTTGACCGCGAAGTAGCTGCGGCTCTGGCGCGTCGTCCAGCCGCCGACCCAACGATGCTGGGTGAACAGGCGCAGGAACCCGGTGAGCCCGTCGTACCAGTCGTGGTTCCCGGGGATCCCGTACATCGTGGGATGGTCACCCACGGTCCACGGGAGGGCGGCCCGGAACGGGCCCTCCAGGCGGTTCTCGTAGTCCTCGACGTTGGCACTCGGGTACACCTCGTCACCGCCCAGCACGAGGATGTCGCCGCGGGGCAACGCCCGCTCGAGGCCGTCGACATCGACGGTGAGCGACCGGCGACCCAGGTGGGAGGCCACGGTCATCGTCGCCGGGAACCCGTCGCCGGTGTCGGCGGCGTAGTCGATCCACGCCTCGTCGTGGGCCTCGTAGGTGTGGTCGATGATGGGCTCCTTGCGCGCCTGGAGCTCGCGCTTGTCGAGGAACGAGCCGAACACCGAGGTCAGCCCGACGTGCAGCCCCGATCCCGTCAACACCCCCGGGCTGAACCAACGGACGGCGCGCTGTGGGGTGAAGCGGAGGTCGCCCGGGTCGAGACTGCGCGGACGAGGTGGCGGCGTGTCGTCACCGGGGCGTGCGGGACGCCAGAGCGGACGCGTCTGCATGGACTCCATGGGTGTCTCCCCATCTCGCCGTCGAGGATGCCCCGGCATCATCGCAGCCGAGCACGGACCCCCCGGGCGATCTCCAGGTCCTCGCGGGCTGCGACCACGAGCGCACGGACCGACGAACCCGCCGCCGTGATGTCGGTCTCGGGGCCGGCGGCCCCGCCGATCGCCCCGTCGTTGCGATGGGCGTCCAGCGCCACGCCGAGGAACTTCAGCCCCGCCACGGCCGCCGCCCGGACGGTCGGGGCGTTCTCGCCGACGCCGCCGGTGAACACCAGGGCATCGAGGCCGCCCAGGCTGGCCACCATCGCCGCGATCGCCGCCCGCAGCCGGTGCACGTAGACGTCGAGGGCCAGCCTGGCCGCAGGCTCGCCCCGCCGGCACGCGTCGACCACCGCCGCCATGTCGGCGGTCCCGGCCAGGGCGAGCAGCCCCGACTCGTGTTCGAGGCTGTGCGCCACCGCCCCGGGATCGAGGCCGCGACGCGTGATCAGCCACAGCACGGCGCCCGGGTCCACGGTTCCGGACCGCGTGGCCATCACCAGTCCCGCGAGCGGGGTGAAGCCCATCGTGGTGTCGACGCAGCGGCCGCCGCGCACGGCCGCGAGGGAGGCGCCGGCACCGAGGTGGCAGGTGACGATGCGTCCGGTGTCTCCGATGCGCGCGGCTGCCCGGCGGGCGGCGTAGGCGTGGGACAGGCCGTGGAACCCGTAGCGGCGGACGTGGAGCCGGTCCCGCCACTCGGCCGGCACGGCGTAGGTGGCGGCGGCGGGCGCCAGCGTGGCGTGGAACGCGGTGTCGAAGCAGGCCACGACCGGCACGCCGGGCGCGAGCCCGGTCACGGCGTCGAGCGCGGCGAGGGACTGGGGCTGGTGTAGCGGCGCCAGGTCGGTGAGCGCCTCGAGCTCGGCGCGGACGTCGCCCTCGACCACCACCGGTTCCCGGTAAAGCTCGCCGCCGTGGACGATGCGGTGGCCCACCGCGTCGAAGCGCCCCAGCTTCTCGAGCGCCCGGCCCAGGTCGCCGGCGCCCAGCCGGTCGATCGCGGGCAGGTCGTCGGTGCCCAGCACCTCGTCGTCGTCGCCCAGCAACCGCAGCTTCAGGCTCGACGACCCGGCGTTCACTACCAGGATCCGCACGCCGTCGACCGCCCGGTCAGCTCGTCGCCGACCAGGCCCAGTCCCGGACCTCGGGCAGGTCGTCGCCCACGGCCCGGGTGTGCGCCCGCGCCTCGGCCCGCTTGGCCACCATGGCCTCACGCAAGCCTGTGGCGGTGGTGCCCAGGGCCGGTACCCGGTCGATCACGTCCATCACCAGGTGGTAGCGGTCGAGGTCGTTGAGCATGACCATGTCGAACGGCGTGGTGGTCGTGCCCTCCTCCTTGTAGCCCCGCACGTGCAGGTTGGCGTGGTCGGTGCGCCGGTAGGTCAGCTCGTGGATGAGGCGGGGATAGCCGTGGTACGCGAACACGATCGGCCGATCGGTGGTGAAGATGGCGTCGAAGTCGTCGTGCGACAGGCCGTGGGGGTGCTCGGCCTGGTCCTGCAGCCGCATGAGGTCGACCACGTTGACCACGCGCACACCCAGGTCCGGCAGGTGACGGCGCAGCAGGTCGGCGGCCGCCAGCGTCTCCAGTGTGGGCACGTCACCGCAGCATCCCAGCACCACGTCGGGGGACCCGCCGGTGCCGGCCCCCTCGGTCGAGGCCCAGTCCCAGATGCCGATGCCGGCCGTGCAATGGGCGATCGCGTCGTCCATCCCCAGCCAGTTGGGCATCTCGTTCTTGCCCGCCACCACCACGTTGACGTAGTCGACGCTGCGCAGGCAGTGGTCCATCACCGACAGCAGGCAGTTGGCGTCGGGCGGCAGGTAGACCCGCACGACCTCGGCCTTCTTGGTGACCACGTGGTCGATGAATCCAGGATCCTGGTGGGAGAAGCCGTTGTGGTCCTGGCGCCAGACGTGGCTCGACAACAGGTAGTTGAGCGACGAGACGGGCGCACGCCAGTCGAGCTCGCGGGTCACCTTCAGCCACTTGGCGTGCTGGTTGAACATCGAGTCCACGATGTGGATGAACGCCTCGTAGCAGTTGAACACCCCGTGCCGCCCGGTGAGCAGGTAGCCCTCGAGCCAGCCCTGGCACAGGTGCTCCGACAGCACCTCCATCACCCGCCCATCGGGTGCCAGGTGATCGTCGCCGGGCAGGGTTTCGGCCACCCAGGTGCGGTTCGTGGCCTCGAACACCGCCGACAGCCGGTTGGACGCGGTCTCGTCGGGACCGGCGATGCGGAAGGTGCGCGGGTTGCGCCGCACGACGTCCCGCAGCCAGACGCCGAGGACGCGGGTGGCCTCGCCGCGGCTGGCGTCCGGGGCGGGGACGTCGACGGCGTAGTCGCGGAAGTCGGGCAGGTCGAGGTCGCGCCGCAGGCGGCCGCCGTTGGCGTAGGGGCTGGCGCCCATGCGGCGGTCGCCGTCCGGCGCCAGGCGGGCGATCTCGGCGCGCAGGCGGCCGCCGTCGAACAGCTCCTCGGGCCGGTAGCTGCGCATCCACGCCTCGAGCTGGCGCAGGTGCTCGGGGTTCTCCCCCAGCGCCGCCAGCGGGACCTGGTGGGACCGGTACGTGCCCTCGACCTGTTGGCCGTCCACCGCCGCGGGGCCGGTCCACCCCTTGGGCGTGCGGAGCACGATCATCGGCCAGCGGGGCCGCTCGCTCCTGTCGCCGCGACCGCGGCGGGCGGCCCCCTGGATGGTGGCGATCTCGTCGAGGGCGGCGTCAAGCGTGTCGGCCAGCGCACGGTGGACGCGCTCGGGGTCATCGCCCGCGACCACGTGGACCGTGTGGCCATAGCCCTCGAACAGCGCGGTCAGCTCGGGCGCGGGGATGCGGGCCAGCACCGTGGGATTAGCGATCTTGTAGCCGTTGAGGTGGAGGATCGGCAGCACCGCGCCGTCGGCCACCGGGTCGAGGAACTTGTTCGAGTGCCAGCTCGCCGCCAGCGCCCCGGTCTCGGCCTCCCCGTCGCCCACCACGCACACGGCGACCAGATCGGGGTGGTCGAACGCGGCCCCGTAGGCGTGGGTCAGGGCGTAGCCCAGCTCGCCGCCCTCGTTGATCGATCCGGGCGTCTCGGGGGCGGCGTGGCTGGGCACGCCCCCCGGGAACGAGAATTGGCGGAACAGCGACCGCATTCCGGCTTCGTCCTGGGTGACCGCCGGGTACAGCTCGGTGTAGCTGCCCTCGAGATAGGTGTTGGCCACCATGGCCGGGCCGCCGTGGCCCGGTCCGCACACGAAGATCATGGCGAGGTCACGGGCCCGGATCACGCGGTTGAGATGGGCGTAGACGAGGTTGAGCCCTGGCGTCGTGCCCCAATGGCCCAGCAGCCGCGGCTTGACGTGGTCGATCGTCAGGGAGCCCCGCAGCAGCGGATTGTCGAGCAGGTAGATCTGGCCGACGGACAGGTAGTTGGCCGCCCGCCACCAGGCGTCCACGAGGGCGAGGTCGTCGGCGGAGGCGGTGGTCGTGGACGGGGGTGCGGTTGTCGCCATGGCCCCATGCTTCCCCCGATCGGGCCCCGGTTCACGCCGTTGTCGATCGCGACGCCGTCGCCAGGCGCACCAGTTCCCTGGTCTCGGGAGAGGCCTTGGCGATCGAGCCGCTGTCGAAGGGCGGCTTCGGGTCGTACTCGATGCCCAGCTGGATCGCCTTGGCGACCTCGTCGCCCGCGATCTGGGCCGCCAGCCACAGCGCCATGTCGATCCCGGCCGACACGCCCGCGGCGGTCACGACCTTGCCCTGCTGCACGACCCTGCGTTCCGTGGGGCGTGCCCCGAGGCTGGCGAGGGTGTCGAACGCCGACCAATGGGTGGTGGCCTCCAGGCCGTCGAGCAGCCCGGCGGCGCCGAGCAGCAACGCCCCGGTGCACACCGACGTGGTCCACTGCGTGGTGCCGTCGATCGCCCGGAGCCAGTCGTGGATGGGTTGGGGCTCGAGCATCTGACGGGTCCCGGGACCTCCGGGCACCACGACGACGTCGCAGGCGTCGACGTCGACCAGCGCCCGCTCGGCGACCAGGGTGAGGGCGCGAGTGTCGGTCCGTACCGGGCCGGCCTGCTCGGCGACGAACACGACCTCGGCGCCCGGCAGCCGTGACAGCACCTCGTAGGGCCCGACGGCGTCGAGCGCCGTGAAGCGATCGAAGATCGGGATGGTGACGAGCATGTCTCCTGCCTCCTGGTCGCGGTCAGGCTGGAACGGCGAACAGCCGCCGGTACTGGCCGGGGGTGGTGCGCACCGTGCGCTGGAAGGCGCGGTGCATGGTCTCGACGGTGCCGAAGCCGCAGGCTCGGGCGATGTCGTCCACCGTGCGGTCGGTGGACTCGAGCAGGCGGCGGGCGGCCTCGACCCGTGATCGCTGCACGAACGCAGCCGGCGTGGTGCCCACCTCGTGGCGGAATCCGCGGGCGAAGCTGCGCACGCTCATCGCCGACCGCCGTGCCAGCGCCGGCACCGACAGGTCGCCCTCCGGGTGCTCGGCGACGAACGCCAGCGCCTCGCGGAGCGGCTCCCGCTCGGCCCGGCGGACGGCCAGCTGGGCGCTGAACTGCGACTGCCCACCCGGTCGCTGCGTGAACAGCACGAGCTGGCGGGCCACGGCCAGGGCCAGCTCACCGCCGTGGTCGTGCTCGACCAGCGCCAGCGCCAGGTCCATCCCGGCGGTGACGCCGGCCGAGGTCCACACGTTGCCGTCACGCACGTAGATGGGGTCGGCGTCGACCTCCACGGCCGGGAACGCGCGCGCCAGCGTGTCGCACGCCGACCAGTGGGTGGTGACCCGCCGGCCGTCGAGCAGGCCCGCCTGCGCCAGCAGGAAGGCGCCGCTGCACACCGACGTGATGCGGCGGGCGCTCGCCGCCGCGCTCCGCAGCCAGGCGATGAGGCGGTCGTCGGCCATGGCGGCCGCGGTGCCGGTTCCGCCGGCCACCAGCAACGTGTCGATCGAATCACGACTGCCAGCCCGTTCTGTGCCGAGCGACAGTACCGACGAGGTGGTGACCGGCCCCCCGGAGGCGGACACGAGGGCGGTGTCGTAGGCCGGATCGGCGCCGTACCGGTTGGCCATCGCGAACACCTCGAGCGGGCCGACGACGTCGAGCGCCTGCACGTCGGGAAAGGCGACGACGATCACTGATCGGGGGCGCGCCACGCCGACATCCTGGGCGTCGCACCGGCGTGGCAGCAAGGCAGAATCATTGACGATTTCGGCCAGGTAGTCGGACCGGGTCGCCGCGGCCCACGGATAGGGTCTCGTGGTACGCCAGTGCATCTGAAGCAGAGATGACCGCACATCGGTCTCGCGCCCCGATCGTGTCGCGGCACTACCGCGACTTTCCGCTCCGCGACCTGGTCGCGGCGAAGGGCGACCAGGTCGTATCGGTGTGCATCCCCGCCCACGACGAGGCCGCAACGATCGGCGACGTGGTGACCAAGGTGCGTAGGTTCCTCGGGGGTCGCGTGTGCCTGGTCGACGAGGTGCTGGTGGTCGACGATCATTCCCGCGACGACACCGGCAGGGCCGCCGCCCACGCGGGGGCCCGGGTGGTCGACGCCGCCGAGGTGCTGGCCGACGTCGCCGGCGGTCCCGGCAAGGGCGAGGCGCTGTGGCGCTCGCTCTACGCCTCGATCGGCGACATCGTCGTCTGGTGCGACGCCGACATCACCGACTTCGGCACCCGCTTCGTCAGCGGGTTGCTAGGCCCGCTGATCACCGACCCCGACATCGCCTTCGTCAAGGGCTACTACGAGCGGCCGCGCACCGGGTCGCTGGGTGGCGGCAGGACGACCGAGCTCACGGCGCGGCCTGCGCTGGCCACGCTGTTCCCCCAGCTGTCGACGATCGTCCAGCCGCTGTCGGGTGAGTTCGGCGGACGCCGCACCCTGCTCGAACGGCTCCCGTTCGTGCGGGGCTACGGCGTCGACATCGGCCTGCTCATCGACGTCGCCGAGGCGGTTGGCACCGGTGCCATCGTCCAGGTCGACCTGGGCACCCGGCGGCACCGCCACCACGACCTCGATCAGCTCGGCCCCCAGGCGCTCAGCGTGCTGCAGACGGTGCTCGACCGGGCCGGCGTGCCCGCGGCCAACCCGGCCACGCTCGTCCGTCCCGGGCTGCCACCGCTGGCCCGGACGTTCGGCGAGCTCCCGCCGATCGCCACCCTGCGGGCGCAGGCACCGGCCTTCGGGCCCGACGGCGACCATCGCTAGCCTTGGCAGATGAGCACGCCGCCGCCACTGGTCGTGCGGGGGCGACCGGTCGACCTGGCCGAGCCGGCGCTCATGGGCATCGTGAACGCCACGCCGGACTCGTTCTCCGATGGGGGGCTCCACCCGACGACCGAGGCCAGGGTCGAGCGTGCCCTCGACCTGGCCGCGCAGGGTGCGGCGATCATCGACGTGGGGGGCCAGTCGGGCATCACCGGGGTCCCCGAGGTCGCGGTGGAGGATGAGATCGCCCGCGTGGTGCCCGTCATCGAGGGGATCCACGCCGAGATGCCCGGGTTGGTCGTCTCCGTGGACACCTACCGGCCTGCGGTGGCCGAGGCGGCGCTGGCCGCCGGCGCAGCGATGGTGAACGACGTCAGCGGCCTGCTCTACCCCGAGGTCGCCCAACTGTGCGGGTCCGTGGGGGCCGGGCTGGTGCTCATGCACACCCGCGCCCGCCCCAAGCACAAGGTGCTCGACCCCGACCTCTACGACGACGTGACCGGGGATGTGGTGGGCTTCCTGCGGGAGCGCCTCGACGCCGCCGGGGACCGAGGGATGGCGCCGGAGGCGATCGTCGTCGATCCGGGGCCCGACTTCGCCAAGACCCCGGCCCAGACGGTCGAAGTGCTGCGCGGAATCGAGCGGGTGCGGTCGCTCGGCCGTCCCCTGCTGTTGGCGCTGTCCCGCAAGGACTTCGTCGGCGCCATCACCGGGCGCCCGCCGCGGGATCGACTGGGCGGCACGCTGGCGGCCGTCGGGGCGCTGGCCGGTCCGGGGACGATCCTGCGGGTCCACGACGTCGACGCCGTGCGGGACTACCTGGCCGTGGCGGCCGTGCTGGCCGGACGGGCCGAACTGTCCGCCGATGCCCGCCTGCCCGAGGGACTGCGCTGGGAGCGCTGAAAACGACGAACTTGCGGCGATTAGCGCCGCCATAGGGGCTCTAACCGCCGCAAGTTCGGGTGTGGGGGAGGGCCGCCTACTCCGTGGCGATGGCCCCGAGGACGTCCAGGCGGGCCGCCCGGCGGGCGGGACGCAGCCCGGCCAGCACGCCGGCGATGGCGCCGACGACGACCACGATCGCCAGGCGGGTGGTCGGCAGCACGAACTGGCTGATGACCGAGCCCGGCGTGTTGCCCGCGGCCTCGACCAGCGCCCAGCCGAGGAACACGCCGAGGCCGATGCCGCCGACGACACCGAAGGTCGCCACGATCACCGACTCCCACCGCACCATCGACCGGAGCTGGGACCGGGTCTGCCCGACCGCCCGGAGCAGGCCCAGCTCCCGGGTGCGCTCGTGGACGGACAGGGACAGCGTGTTGGCGATGCCCATGAGGGCGATGATGATCGCCAGTGCCAGCAGGGCGTAGATGATCGTCAGGAACATGTCGGCTCCGGCCGACATGGTTTCGGCGAACTCTTCGCGGTCCTCGACGTCGGGATCGCCGAAGTCGGCGGCGACCCGCTCGACCGCCGCCTTGCCGTCGGCCAGCGATGTGCCGTCGGCCAGGTCGATCACGACCGTGGAGTCGACGGGCTGGTTGGTGTGGGGCGCATAGGTCTCCAGCGGCACGACGTAGCCGCCGACGATGTCGGGCACTGCGTAGACGGCCCCGACGGTCGGCTCGGCGGTGGCGCCGTCGGCGAACGTCACCGTCACCGGGTCGCCCATCGTCCAGCCGTTGGCGTCGGCCGTGGCCTCGGAGATGGCGATCTCGTCGTCGCCCAGATCCGCCAGCGACCCCGAGCTCACCTCGACGTCGACGGCGGAGGCGAGGTCGGCCGGATCCGCCACCGTCAGCTCCTTGGTGTCGTCGTCGATCGAGGCGAAGCCCCGGCCGATCCCGACGGCGTCGTCGACCTCGGGCAGCTCCCCGACCTCGACCGCCAGGTCGGGGCTGAGGCTGCCGCCGAAGGGCCCGCTGGAGATCACCAGGTCGCCGGCGAACGACCGGTCGATCGTGTCGGCGGTCGACTCCTTGAGCGAGGCGGCGAACACGGTGAACAGCGTGACGATGCCCACGCCGACCATGAGCGCCGATGCGGTGGCCGCCGTGCGGCGGGGGTTGCGGATGGCGTTCTGCCGGGCCAGCGACCCGGTGAGGCCCCGCAGCCGCGCCAGCGGCGCGCCCAGGATCCCGGCGACGGGCCGGGCCACGACCGGGCCGAGCACGACGGTGCCGACGAGCGTGATGACCGCGCCGAGTCCGACGGTTCCCAGCGAGGGGTCGTCGGACAGGGCGACCGCCGTGGTGGTGGCGATACCCAACGCAGCGAGGATCGCACCGGCCACGACCCGGACGGCCGAGGGGCCCGTGCGCTCGACGGCGACGTCGCGCAGCGCCGCCAGCGGCGGGACCCGTGACGCCTTGATGGCGGGGATGATCCCGGCGAGCAGCGTGACGACGAGTCCCACGACCACGGAGACGATGACGGCGCCGCTGGTGACAACGATGCCGCCGGCCGGCAGGGCGAACCCGGCAGCGTCGAACAGTCCCTTGAGCAGCGCGGCCACGCCGATGCCGCCGGCCAGCCCGGCCAACGACGCCACGACGCCGACCACGAACGCCTCCATCACGACCGAGACCAGCACCTGGCGGCGCGACGCCCCGATGGCCCGCAGAAGGGCCGCGGTCCGGGTGCGCTGGGCGACGATGATCGAGAACGTGTTGTAGATGCTGAACGTGGCCACCAGCAGGGCGATGCCGGCGAACACGGTGAGGAACGTCGTCAGCATGTCGAGGAACAGCTCGTTGATGTCGTCGGCGTTCTGCGTGGACACGTCCGTGCCGGACACCGCCTCGACGCCGCCGGGCAGCACCTCGCCCACGCGGGTGACGAGCTCGTCCTGAGAGGTGCCGTCCTCCGCCCGGACGGCGATGCTGGACACGCCGTCGGGGTCCTTGGTGACGTGGGTCATGGCGCCCTCGAGGCTGAAGGCGGTGAACGTCACGCCGCCGAGCCCGTCCTCGTCGCCGAACGTCGAGATGCCCACGATGGTCACCTCGACCGGCTCGGGCGTGAGCACGGTGGTGCGGTCGCCGATCTGTAGGTTGCCGTCGTCGGCGGCGCCGCGGTTGACGACCACCTCGTCGTCGGCCTCGGGTGCCCGGCCGTCGACCAGGCGATAGGCGTTGAGCTCCTCGTCGGTGGTCCAGCTGCCGGCGAGCTGCGGTGGGCCGTTGCCGCCCACGGCGTCGCCGTCGGCGCCGAGGATCTGGCCGAGCCCCTCGATCTGGGGCTCGGCCGCCGCCACCCCGTCGACGGCCGCGACCTCGTCGACCAGCGATCGGTCGATCAGGCCCCGGGGCTCGTCGGCCTCGATGCCGAGGTCGGTGGCGTTGCGCACGACGACGTCGGTGCCGGCGTTGACGTCGGCGAACAGGTTGTCGAAGTTGTTGCGCAGGGTGTCGCCGAGCACCAGGGTGCCGGCGAGGAAGGCGACACCCAGGAACACGGCCACGGCCGTGCCCACCAGGCGCCGCCCGTGACCCCGCATCTCCTTGACGGTGAGTGACAACATGTCAGTCCCCCAAGTCCTTGATCCGGTCCAGAACGGCCGTCGGCGTGGGATCCTCGAGGTGATCGACGATCAGGCCGTCGGCCAGGAACAGCGCCCGATCGGCGTAGCTGGCCGCCACCGGGTCATGGGTGACCATGACGATGGTCTGGCTCATCTCGTCGACCGCGCGGCGCAGGAAGCCGAGGATCTCGCCGCCGGCGCGGGAGTCGACGTTGCCGGTCGGCTCGTCGGCGAAGACGATCCGGGGCCGGCTGGCCAGGGCCCGGGCCACGGCGACCCGCTGCTGCTGGCCGCCCGACAGCTCGGCCGGGCGGTGAGCCAGCCGGTCGCCGAGACCGACGGTATCGATGACCTCGTCGAGCCACCCGGCCTCGGGCTTGGTGCCGGCCAGGGTCAACGGCAGCACGATGTTCTCGCGGGCGGTGAGCGTCGGCACCAGGTTGAAGGCCTGGAACACGAAGCCGACCTCGGTGCGCCGCAGGAGCGTCAGCTCCTTGTCCGACAGCGTGCCCAGCTCGACGTCGCCGATGAACACCTGGCCCTCGGTGAGGCCGTCGAGCCCGGCGACGACGTGCATGAGGGTCGACTTGCCCGAGCCCGAGGGACCCATGATGGCGGTGAACCGCCCGGTCGGGAACTCCACCGACACGTCGTCGAGGGCGACGACGGCGGTGTCCCCCGAGCCGTAGACCTTGGTGGCCTCGACGGCCCGGGCGGCCGCGTCCGTGCGGGTGAGGGTGCTGGCGACGGCGGTCATCGGTCGTCCTCCTTCAGCACGCCCAGCCGCTCGCGGTACTCGTCGGCGGAGATGTCGCCGCGGGCATAGCGCTCGCCGAGGACGGATTGGGCCGAGGGCTCACGGCGCCATGGGCCGCCGCGCCGGCGGCGGAACCACCAGATGCCGACCGCCAGCACGGCGATCCAGAACAGGGGGAAGATCAGGAACCACGGCCCGGGGCCATCGCCCCAGCCGTCGTTGTGGGTGGCAAGGATGGACGTGAGGGTTGAAGTCAACATGCGCCCATCGTCGGGCCGGACGCCGCCGAATTCGTCGTCCCGGGGGAGGCTTGTGGGCTACTCCGGGCGTGGTACCGGCATCGCCACGGACTACGCCCCCGTGGGGCGGACGAGGCCCGACTCGTAGGCGAAGACCACGAGCTGGGCCCGGTCGCGGGCACCGAGCTTCACCATGGCCCGGCTGACGTGGGTCTTCGCCGTCATGGGGCTGACGTAGAGCCGCTCGGCGATCTCGTCGTTGGTGAGCCCCTCGGCGACCAGCGCCATCACCTCCCGCTCCCGGCCGGTGAGCACGTCGAGCGCCGGCGCCGGCCGGGCCTCGCGGGTCCGGCTGGCGAACTCGCCGATGAGACGGCGGGTGACGCCGGGCGACAGCAGGGCGTCGCCGCTGGCCACCGCCCGCACCGCCCGCAGCAGCTCCACGGGTTCGGTGTCCTTGACCAGGAAGCCGCTGGCGCCTGAGCGAATGGCCTCGAACACGTACTCGTCCAGCTCGAACGTGGTGAGGATGACGATGCGGGCGTCCGACAGCCGTTCGTCACCGGCGATCGTCCGGGTGGCGGCGAGGCCATCGGTGCCGGGCATGCGGATGTCCATGAGCACCACGTCGGGTGCCAGGCGCCGCACGAGCCTCACGGCCTCGTCGCCGTCGTCGGCCTCGCCCACGACCTCGATGTCGTCCTGCGCGTCGAGCAGCGCCTTGAAGCCGGCGCGGACCAGGGCCTGGTCGTCGGCCAGTACCACCCGGATCACGGCAGCCACGGCGCTACATCCTGTCGATCGGGAAGCGGGCGCGCACACGGAAGCCCCGGCCGGGTCGGGGACCGGCCTCGAAGCTCCCGCTCAGCGCCTGGACCCGTTCCCGCATGCCGGCGATGCCGCGCCCGGGGCCGTCACGGGGCGCCGCCGGCGCCCCCGCCCCGTCGTCGTCGATCTGCACCGTGAGCTGGTCGTCGCCGTAGTCGAGCCGGACTCGCGCCCCGTTGGTGCCGGCGTGGCGGACCACGTTGGTCAGCGCCTCCTGCACGATGCGGAACGCGGCCAGGTCGACGCCGGCGGGAACGGGCCGGGCGTCGCCCGAGACGTCCAGCGTCACGTCGAGCCCCGCGGTGCGCGTGCGCTCCACCAACCCCGGGAGGTCGCGGAGCCCGGCCGTCGGGGCCCGGGGCGCCGTCGCCCCGTCCTCGTCCCCGCTCCGCCGCAGCACGTCCAGCACCGACCGCAGCTCGCCGAGCGCCTCCTTGCTCGCGGCCTTGATGGCCGTCAGGGCGGGTCGGGCCTGGTCGGGCCGCTCGTCCAGCAGGTGGAGCGCGACGCCGGCCTGCACGTTGATGAGCGAGATGTTGTGGGCCAGGACGTCGTGGAGCTCGCGGGCGATGAGCAGGCGCTCCTCGCTGGCCCGGCGCCGCGCCTCCTCGGCCTGGACGTGGGCCAGCTCGGCCCGCCGCTCGCGCCGGGTGCGGAGGATCTCGGCCCCGGTCCCCAGCACCAGCAGCCATGCGGCGAGCCCCAGCGCCCGGCCGACGTCCCACGACTCCTGGCCGAGCAGCGGCGGGAGCGCGGTGAAGCCCACGTAACCGACGGCCAGGGTTCCCCATGCGAACGCCCGGCGCCCGGCGAGCACCGCACTGACGAGGGCGAAGATCAGCGCCGGGAAGCCGGCGGGGCCACGGGGGTAGTCGGTCAACCAGTAGGCGAGGGCGGCCGACAAGGCGACGGCCAGCGCCACCTCGGGCCAGCGGCGACGCGCCAGCAACGCCGCCGGTCCGGCGAGCAGCAACGCCACGCCCAGCGCATCGAGCGACCAGCGCTCGGGCTGGTTGTGCCCGGCGCCCGCGGTACCTCCCACCTGCAGGATCGCCACCACCAGGACCGGGAAGATGCCGAGCCACCACCGGCCCAGGGCCCGGACGTGCGCGAGCAGGTCGGGGAGGGCGGCTCGGGCGCGCGGTACACGGGCGTGGTCGGTGGTGGCCACGGACAGCACGGTACGGCGGCGCCAGGCCCTCGGCATCGTCCACCCGGAGCATCGGTGCCTACCGCGCCCGCCGTACGCCCGCCGCGGCCCCGACCGGGAGGTGGGGACAACCCCACCCGCGGGTTTCCCGCTCGCTCCATGTCGCCCCGGGCCGGATTTCCTTACGGTTGTGCCCGATGCTCCGAGATCTGCTCCGCCCGTGGCGCGAGTCGCTGACGTGGTGGCGGCTGACCCACATCGTGCTGGGCCTGTTCGTCGGCACCGCCACCTTCACGCTGCTGGTCGTGCTGCTGGCGCTGTCGGTCAGCCTGCTCATCACGTTCCCGCTGGCGCTGCCCTTCGTGTGGGCCCTGTTCGTGGTGGCCCGCGGCATCGGCCACGTCGAACGCAGCCGCTACGCGGCGCTGCTGGGCGTCGAGATGGTGGACCCGGTCCCGCCCCTACGGGAGACGTCGCTGTGGCGGCGACTGGTCGAGCGGGTGAAGTCGCGCCCCCGCTGGCGCGAGATCGTCTACGGCGTGGTGCGGCTGCCGCTGAGCCTGCTGACCGCGCTCCCGACGATGGCGGCGTGGAGCGGATCGGCGGCACTGCTGGTGCTGCCCGCCTACGTGAGCCACCTGCCCGGGGGAACCGCCAAGTTCGGGTTGTTCGAGGTGTCCCAGGGGCCCGGCTCGGCGCTGGCGGCCGTGGTGGGTGCGATCGGGCTGGCTGTGTTGGCGCCGTGGGTCACCCACGGGGTGGCGGCCCTCGACGTCGCGGCGGGCCGTCGGCTCCTGAGCCTGCGTCCGCAGGAGGCGGTCGACCGGCGGGTGGCGCAGCTCGAGACCAGCCGGGCCGCGGCCGTGGACAGCGCCGAGGCCGAGAGGCGCCGCATCGAGCGCGACCTGCACGACGGCGCCCAGCAGCGGCTCGTGGCGCTGGCCGTGGAGCTGGGCAACGCCCGCGAGCGGCTCGAGGTCGACCCCGAGGGCGGGCGCGCCCTGGTGGCGGAGGCCCACGAGGAGGCCAAGGCCGCACTGAAGGAGATCCGCGACCTGGTGCGCGGCATCCATCCCGTGATCCTCGAGGACCGGGGCCTCGACGCCGCCCTTTCCGCCATCGTGGCCCGCTCGTCCGTGCCGGTCCGCCTCGAGATCGACGTGGCCGAACGGCCGTCGCCCGCGGTGGAGAGCACCGCCTACTTCGTGGTGGCCGAGGCGCTCACCAACGTCGCCCGCCACGCCGATGCGACGAGGGCCGCGGTCACGATCGAGCGGGCCGGTGATCGCCTGGTCATCGAGGTGCGCGACGACGGCCGGGGCGGCGCCGATGCCGAGTCCGGCACCGGCCTGCGCGGGCTGCGCGACCGGGTTGCAGCTCACGGGGGCAGCATGCACGTGGTCAGCCCCCCGGGCGGGCCGACGACGCTGCTGGTGGAGCTCCCATGCGGATCGTGATCGCCGAGGATTCCGTGCTCCTGCGCGCCGGGCTCACCCGGTTGCTGGCGGACGCCGGAGAAGAGGTCGTCGCCGCCGTCGACAACGCCGACGACCTGCTCACCGTGGTCGAGCGCCATCAACCCGACCTGGCGGTGGTCGACGTGCGCATGCCGCCCACCCATACCGACGACGGCCTCCGCGCCGCGCTGCAGATCCGGGCGCGGTGGCCCACCATCGCCATCCTCGTGCTGTCGCAGTACGTGGAGGAGACGTACGCCACCGACCTCCTGGCCGACGACACCAGCGGGCTGGGCTACCTGCTCAAGGACCGCATCGCCGACGTCGCCGAGTTCCTCGACGGCGTCCGGCGCGTGGGCGCCGGGGGCACCGTGCTCGACCCCGAGGTCGTCGCCCAGCTGCTGGCGCGGTCGCGTCGGCGGGATCCGCTGGACCGCCTGTCGCCCCGCGAGCGTGAGGTGCTCGGGCTCATGGCCGAGGGCCGCTCCAACGGCGCCATCGCCCGCGAGCTGGTGGTGAGCGACGGCGCCGTCGAGAAGCACGTCAGCAACATCTTCACCAAGTTGGACCTGCCGCCCACCGAGCACGACCACCGCCGCGTGCTGGCCGTGCTGCGCTGGCTCGAGACCTGAGGACCGCGTGATGCCCGATACCACCACCCCCTCGCGGCGTGTCCGCCGGACCTGGCTCATCATCGGCAGCCTGGTCACGGTGCCCACGTTGCTGTTCGGGGCGTCCAGCGTGGCGAGCGCTCTGGCGCACGAGGAGCGCACGGAGGTCTCCGAGTTCGATGCGTCCGGATTGCGCAGCGTCGACATCGTCATCGACGACGCCGCCGGCTCGATCCGTGTCGTCGGTGTCGACGACGCGGACATGATCACCGTGAACGCCCACATCAGCGACGGCTTGCGCGCCACCGGGCACGACGTGCGGCGCGAGGGCGACCGCCTGGTGATCGAGGGCACCTGCCCCCTGTTCCTCGCGGACTGGTGCAGCGTGCGCTACACGATCGAGATGCCGTCGGATCTCGCGGTTGCCGCCGAGGCCGACGACGGCCGGATCACCGTGACCGACATCGCCGGCGGCGTCGAGGCGTCGTCCGACAACGGCCGGGTCGAGTTGGCGCGGATCGAGGGCGACATCGTGCTGCACAGCGACAACGGTTCGGTGACGGCCACCGGGATCCGTGGGGCGCGAGCGGAGGCGACGACGGACAACGGCGAGGTGCGGCTCGAGTTCGTCGACCCGCCCGACGACGTGGCGGCCACCTCCGACAATGGCTCGGTCGAAGTCGTGATCCCCGACGTCGGCGCGGTCGCCTACAGGGTCGATGCGGACAGCGACAACGGCACCGTGTCGTTCCCGATCCGGACGGACCCCGACGGCGACCGCACGATCACCGCGACGTCCGACAACGGCGACGTGACCATCGCCTACTCCCTGGGCTGACCTGGCCGGCCGGGTCGGGTCAGCCGCCCGACGACGTCGACGTCGATGAGCCGGTGGAGCCCGTCGAGCCCGTCGACGTCGACGAGGATGGCGGCGACGTCGAGGTGGGCGGCGCGGTGGTGGTCGTGGTCGTCGGGCACGGCGTGGTCGTCGTCGTGCTCGTCGTCGTGCTGCTCGTGGTCGTCGTGGTGGGACCGCACGGCACCGTCGTGGTGGTCGTGCTCGACGTCGGCGGGGTCGAGGTCGTGGTCGTGGGCTGCGGCGTCGTCGTCGTGGTCGTGGGCGTCGTCGTCGTCGTGGTGGTGCCTCCCGGCCCCGCCGGCCGCGTCGTGGGCGTCGTGGTCGCCGGGGGCGACGTCGGCCCGCTCGTGGCCGGTGGCGTCGTCGGCCGCGACGTCGTCGGGTCCCGGCTCGTGCCCGGCGGCGCAGTGCCCCCGATGGCCACGCCGCCGCTGTCGGGGCCTTCGGTCGAGACCTGGCGGCCGGTCGACGAGCCTCCGGCCCCCGACCCGAGGATGCTGGCCCACGCCAACAGCTGCGACGTGACGGAGCGTTCGCAGTTCACGTCCCCGGGTAGCTCGCCGCCGCTGAACCACTTGAGCGCCCGGACGAAGTCACCGCAGCGTTCGGTGTCCTCGCGGACGCTCGGCCGGAACCCGACGGCGATGTTGACCGCGGCCATGTCGAACCGGTCGGCGGCGTGGTTGATGTCCCGGGCCACGGTCCAGTACCACGCGGCGACCTGCGCGCTGGTCGTGGGGGTCGCCGCGAGGTCGGGTTCGGCTTCCAGGTCCAGGCCGAGATCGGAGCCGGCGGCGCGGTAGTTGAAGTCGCCGGTGAGCTGGATGAAGCCGCGGCCCCGGTAGGTGGAGGGATTGCTGGCCTCGACGGCGTCGGCCCGGAAGTCGCTCTCGTTGTGGATGGTCGCCAGGAACGCGGCCTTGCGGGCGGGGGTGGTGGCTCCGGCCCGGAGCATGGCGTCGTTCAGCGCCGGCAGCTGAGCTTCGACGGCGGCCCGGTCGGCGAAGGGGCCGAAGATGGCGTCCAGGTCGTCGAGCGTGACGACGTCGAGCCCGTTCCAGTCGCCGACCACCGGCAGCAGGTCGGCGGCCGCCTCGTCGCCGGTCTCGAGGGTGGTCGCGCGCCGGGTGGGCCTGGTCGGGTCGGGGCCGCTGAGGTGGAAGGTGGCCGTCGCCCGCTGGTACGTGGCGACGGTGTCGCGGCCGTCGCCGTCCCAGTCGCCGACCAGCGGCACCTCGGCGGCCCCGGGGGTGCCGAACGTGACGGGGGGAAGGTCGCCGCCGGCCTCGTTCCGCAGGCGGAACACGCCGTCGCGGGCCCGGTAGAGGCCGAGACTGTCGCGGCCGTCGCCGTCCCAGTCGCCGACGACCGGCAGCACGTCGTCGGCGCCCGGCCAGCCGAACTGGACGGCCGACAGCGTCGCACCCGCGTCGTCGCGCACCACGAAGGTGGCGTCGGCCCGCCGGTACAGCCCCACGCTGTCCCGCCCGTCGCCGTTCCAGTCGCCCGCCACCGGCACCACGTCTGTGTCGCCCGGGGTGCCGAACGAGACGGACGCGGACCTCTTGCCGGCGTCGTCCCGCAAGTGGAAGGTGGCATCGAGGCGCCGGTAGATGCCGACGGTGTCGGACCCGTCGCCGTTCCAGTCGCCGGCCACCGGAAGGGTGCTGCCCTCGGGGGCCTGGCCATACCGGAACGCCGGCAAGGCCGAACCACCCTCGATCCGCAGCTCGGCGCTCGCCCGGGATCGGCGGTACAGGCCCAGCGCGTCCGCGCCGCCGCCCACCTGGCCCGGTGACCAGCGGCTGAGGAACCCGAACGGGTCCACGGTGCAGGGTTCACTGCTCGACAGCTCGCCGCACCGGTTGACCTGGAAGTGGATGTGCGATGGCGTCGTCCGCGCATTGCCGGTGTGGCCCACCCGGCCGATGAGCTGGCCCCGACCCACCCGCTGCCCGGCGGTCACGTAGTTCGCCGAGTTGTGGGCGTACCAGTAGGCCACCCCCGAATCACCGAGCAGCCAGATGCTCAGGCCCCCGTTGCTGTCGTCGGTGCCGTCGACCTTGGCGATCACGCCCTGCTCGACGGCGACGATCGGGGTGCCCTCGTCGGCGAAGATGTCGTTGCCCTTGTGCTGCCGCCGGCAGCCGTCCCGGCATGCGTGCCAGCCGTCGGAGAAGGATGCCTCATACGGCGCCGGCACCGGGAACGAATTGATCGGCGGAACCGCGGCCGGCTCGGGAGCAGGCTCCGGGTCCGGCGGTGCCGCCCCTGCCGGGGACGGCAGCAGCGACGCCCCCAGGCCCGCCAGGGCCAGGGCAGCGGCGAACGCCCGCGCGGTCACCCTCGACGCCGACTGCACACCCGGCAGGCTAGGGCAGGCGAGCGCGCCGGTGAAGGGCACCGCCGTCAACGGTCGACAACGGCTCGCCGGGCGGGGTCATGCGTCGGCGCCGTGCGCGGCGGGGCGTCGGGCGGCGATGTGGTCGACGATGTGGGCGGCGTCGGCGCCGACGCCGGCGAACACCGCGGACGGCTGGGAGTACAGCCAGGGCAGGCCCACGGCGTACAGCCCCGGGTGGGTGGTGACGCCCCGGGTGTGGCGGGGGTAGCCCCACTCGTCCAGCACGGGAAGGTCGACCCACCCGAAGTCGAGGCGGTAGCCCGTTGCCCACACCACGGCGCCGATCCCGGCGTCGGCGAGATCGAGCTCGGTGGTCGTGGGCGGGACGAGGTCGTCGGGCGCGGGGCGGTCGTCCGGCGGGGCGCCGATGCCGGCGGCCTGGTCGTAGGCGTCGAACATCGGCCGGAAGCGCTCGTCGAACCAGCGGTCGGCGAACGCCAACCGGTCGGCGAGGTCGTCGCTGAACCGCACCCTGGTGCCGTCGGCCGACTCGAGCCTTCCGTACAGCCGGATGCCGCGGCCGGCGAACCCCCGCAGGTCGATGTCGTGGCCGCCGTCCTTGCCCGATACCTGGGGCTGGCAGGCGAACCGCGCCGCGGGCGACGGCAGGTCGTCGACCGTCGGGACGGGGATCCCGTGATCGGCGCCGTGCTGGAAGACCTGGACGAGCCACCAGGTCACGTCGTGGCCCCGGTAGCGGCGAGGCGCTCGCGGGCACATCGA
>JBOGHG010000034.1:0-24626 GCA_050744525.1 Acidimicrobiales bacterium
GCACCAGCGAGGGGCCGTCATGGGGGTTGAAGGCTGGTTGCGCCCGGGACATGGACCAACCTTAGACGAACTGGTGTTCGAATGCAAGAGTTTTCCATATTTTCCGTAGCTTTATATGTCAGGCGAGTGCTTCAGGCAGGTCCACGCTGTATCCCAGGCGGTGGCCATGACGTCTCAGTGCGGGGTCAACACGGAAAGAGGACGCCGGACAGAGCGCCGCTCCTGCCATCGCCTTCTCCTGGCCGGCGCGGACACCTGGCTCGAGGACGGCGGCAACGCGGCATTCGCCAGGAAGGCGCGCGAGTTCCTCGACGCCACCGGGTACCGCGGCGGCGACCGCTACGTCGATGTGCCGGCGGTGACCGACGGTGACCTCATCACCGCTACCGGGATCGCGCCGGTGGAGTTCGCGCGCGAGGTTGCTCGCGCGTCTCGGCGTCTACGAACCGTCGGTGCTGGAGTCGTGGTACAAGCTGTACGGCCTCCACGACGCCGCCGGGTACTTCGAGCTCATGGCCGCAAGCTCGTGAGCACCGCCGTGAGGCGAGATCAGGACCTGCTGAGCGGCGCCGCCTTGGCGGTGTTCCGGCTCAACGGCCAGTTCCTCGGTGTGGCGGAGGAGATGGCGCGTCCGGCCGGGCTGACGGCGGCACGCTGGCAGGTCCTCGGCGCCGTGCTCACCACGCCGCTGCCGGTGGCGGGGATCGCTCGGGCGATGGGGATCACGCGCCAGAGCGTGCAGCGCATCGCCGACCTCCTGGTCGAGCAGGGTTTGGCCGAGTACCTGCCCAACCCCGCCCACCGCCGGGCCAAGCTGCTGCGGCCCACTGAGGACGGCTACGACGCCGTGGGGCGCATCGATCCTGGGCATGCCGCGCTGGCCAAGCGGCTCGCCGACGAGCTCGGGAGCGACGAGCTCGAGTCCACGTTGGACGCGCTCACCCGGTTGTCGGCCGCCCTCGACACGGTGGCGCCGACGCCACCCCGATAGCGGCGGCAACGCCTCAACCGGCCAGTCGCTGGGCCTCGTCGTACAGCGCCTGCACCGAAACCCGGAGCTGTTCGGTCAGCTCCCGCATCACCCGCCGGCGGACCCGGCCGCTGCCGTCCCCCGCCGGCGGAGAGATCGGCTCCCCCACGACCAGGACGATCTTGTGGGGCCTGACGAGATTGGCGCCCACGGGCATCGCCCGGACCGACCCACCGATCCCCACCGGCACCAGGGGCGTGCCGGTGCGAGCGGCGATGTATGCGGGGCCGTCGAAGAGGTCCTCCACCACCGGCCCCGAACGCCGCGTGCCCTCGGGGAACATGACCAGCGGCTCGCCGTTCTCGATCACCTCGAGACACGTGCGCAGCGCCTCCCGGTCGGCCGAGCCGCGGTGCACCGGGAACGCACCCAGCATCGACACGAACCTGCCACCCCAGCGCCACTTCCAGATCGACGCCTTTCCCATGTAGCGCATGCGGGTGCGCGTGAGCGCCGACACGAGGATGAAGTCGAGGTTCGACCGGTGGACCGGGGCCAGCACGAACGGCCCGTGGGCCGGTACATGGTCCCGGCCGTGGATCTCCAGCCGGAAGTAGGGCCTCGCGAGCACCGCGAACAGGCCCCGGATCGCCCCGTACGCGGTGCGCTCGAGGCGCGTCGGGGGGTGGATGTCCACCGCCTCGGCTCGCGGTGCCGACGAGGGCGCGCTGTCAGTCATCGATCCTCCGGGCGAGCTCGGCGACGATCTCGTCGATGGTCATGTCGCTGGTGTCGAGCTCGATGGCGTCGCCCGCCAGGCGGAGGGGATCGGCCTCGCGGCCCTGGTCGAACGCGTCGCGCCGGGCCATGTCGGCGGCCACCGTCTCGTAGTCGAGGTCCGAAACCTCGGCCGCCCGGCGCTCGGCGCGCACCTCGGGGCGGGCGTTCAGGTACACCTTCAGCACCGCGTCGGGGAACACGACCGTGCCGATGTCCCGGCCCTCCAGCACCCCACCGGCCCGCTCGTGCACCCACTCGCGCTGCCGCCGCACGAGCTCGGCCCGGACCGCGGGGTTCGCCGCCACCAACGAGACCGCGCGCGACACCTCGGGGCCACGGATCTCGATCGTGGCATCGACCCCGTCGACCCGGACGTGGTCGGTGGTGACCTCGAGGTCGACGACCCGGGCGAGCTCGGCCACCGGGCCGGCGTCCGCCGGGTCGATCCCCCGCCGCAGTGCCGCGAACGTGACCGCCCGGTACATGGCCCCGGTGTCGAGGTAGTCGAGCCCGAGGTGCTCGGCGAGGCGGCGCGCGACCGTCGACTTGCCCGAGCCCGCGGGCCCGTCGATGGCAATCACCTTCACGAGCGGGCCACCCTACCCGTGACCTGAGGCCGAGCGAATGCGAGGCCGGGGCCCGAGCGGCCCGGCGCCGAAGGCGCCGAGAGCGGGGAACACAGTCACCGGGGACGCAGTCGGTCGAGGGTGTCCCAGTACCCGGGGAACGTCTTGGCGACGCAGTCCGGGTCCTCGATCACGATGCCCGGGACCCGCAGCCCGAGCAGGGCGAAGCTCATCGCCATCCGGTGGTCGTCGTACGTCGCCACCCGCGCCGGCTGCGGGGGCCCCGGATGCACCACGAAGCCATCGGGCTCCTCGCGGGCGTCGACCCCGGTGCGCCGCAGCTCGCGCACGGTGGCGGCGATGCGGTCGGTCTCGTGGCCGCGGACGAAGCCGATGCCCCGCACCCGGGTGGGGCGGTCGGCGAACACGGCCACCGCCGCGAGGGTCTGGGCCATGTCCGGCATGGCGGACAGGTCCACGTCGCCGAGCCCGCGCAGGTGGGCAGGTCCGATCACGGTGGTCGCGCCTGCGGATCGCTCGACGCCGGCCCCCATGGCGGCCAGGAGGTCCGCGAACCCGGAGTCACCTTGGATGCTGCCATCCCCCAGCGCCTCGACCGTGACCCGCCCTCCACAGATGGCGGCGGCGGCCAGGAAGTACGACGCCGACGACGCGTCGGGCTCGACCCGATAGCCGCCGGGCCGGTAGCGACCGGCCGGGACCGTGAACACCGGACGGTCGAGGTCGTCGGCCGTCGCGACGTCGACGCCGAAGGCGGCCATCACCGCCACGGTCATCGCGACGAACGGGCGTCCCACCAGCGGGGTCGTCACGCGGACGCGCAGGCCACCCCGGCAGTAGGGCGCCGCCAGAAGCAACCCCGACACGTACTGGCTCGACGTGTCACCGGGAACGTCGACCGGCCCGCCGTCCAGGCGCCCGGGGGCGACCACGGTCACAGGCAGGTGGCCGGCCGGGCCGTGCGGCTCCACCCGGGCGCCCAGCGCCTCGATGCCGGCGAGGACGGGTCCCATGGGGCGGGCGCGCAGCGGCGGGCGCCCGTCCAGGCGGTAGCGGCCGCTCCCGAGGGCCACCACCGGCAGCAGGAACCTGGCGGCGGTGCCGGACAGGCGCAGGTCCAGGCCGAGCGGCCCCGGCGCCAGGTCGCCACCCGTGCCGGTCACGGCGAGACGATCGGAGGCGGGCTCGGCGATCCCGGCGCCCAGCCGGCGCAGCGCCTCGACCATGGCCGCGGTGTCGTCGGCCACCAGCGCGCCGTCGACCACCGTGACGCCCTCGGCCAGCGCCGCGCACACCAGCGCCCGGTTGGTCAGGCTCTTCGACCCCGGGACCGTCACGCGGGCGTCGAGCGGCCGCCCGATCGGTTCGACGGCCCTCACCGGCGTGCTCATCGCACCGGGGGTTCGAGGGGATGGACCGACGGCCGGTAGCCCCGCGCCACCAGGCCGCCCCGCAGCACCTCTACGGCAGAGGCCTCGACCAGCAGGATCAGCACACCCTGCGCCCCCTCGGTCGAATGGGCGATCTCCAGGTCGACGATGTTGACGTCGAGATCGGTGGCGAGGGTGGTCACGTCGGCCAGCACGCCGGGGCGGTCGGGCACGGGGACGCGCACCTCCCGCAGATCCTCGGCGGTGCGGAGGCGGGGGGGAAGGTTGACCCGGGCGGCGCGGGCCCGTTCGAGGGCCTCCAGCAGCCCGGGCCGGTTGTCATCGGCCACGATCTCCCGCATGCGTACGAGCGCCGCGGTCAGCTCGTCCAGCACGTCGACGATCGCGCCCCGGTTGTCGCTGCAGATGTCCGGCCAGATGCCCGGGTGCCCGGCGGCGATGCGGGTCATGTCGCGGAAGCCACCCGCCGCCAACCGCAACAGCGGCCGGTGCTCCTCGCTACGGACGTCGGCCAGGCGCATGAGCGTCGCCGCTGTGAGGTGCGGCACATGCGACACGATCGCCACCAGCACGTCGTGGCGGTCGGGGGGCAACGCCACGACCTCGGCGCCAAGCGTCCCGATGATCTGGCGCACCTGGGCGTAGGCGCCGGCGTCGGTGCCGGACGTGGGCGTGAGCACCCACGTGGCACCCTCGAACAGGTCGGCGGTGGCGCCCTCGATGCCCTCCTGCTCCGATCCCGCCATGGGGTGGCCTCCGACGAACCGGGCGTCGGCGACCGCCTCGACGATGGATGCCTTCACCGAACCGACGTCGGTCACCAGCCCGGGTCCCGCGGCGAGGGCCTGCCGGGCCTGGTGGGCGATCGTCCGGACCGGGGTGGCGATGAAGGTCACCGCCGCGGCCGGGTCGTCGCCGACCGCGTCGAGCGCACCCAGCTCCAACGCCCGCTTGGCTCGTTCGTCGTCGAGGTCCCGGCCGGTGACGTGCCAGCCGACCTGTCGCAGCCGCATGCCGATCGAGCCGCCGACGAGGCCGGTGCCGACCACGCCGGCGCGCCCCGGCTCGGGAGGGCGTCCGAGCACCACGGTGGCTACTAGTCGGGCAGGTCGTCGCGCAGGTTGCGCGCGCCCTCGAGGTAGACGTGGTGGAGCTGGTCGCGGGGCACGTCGGATGTGAAGTGGATCATGACCCGGACGCAGCGCGGGGTCCCGCCCTCGATGTCGAGCTCGCGGGCGCAGATGAGGGGCACATCGCCCAGGCCGAACTTGCGGGCCGCCTCGGCCGGGAAGGCCGACCGGATGTCGCCGGTGGCGGTGAACAACACGCTGATCAGGTCGTCGTGGTGGATGCCGTTGCGCTCGAACAGCGCGTCCAGCAGCGTGATCACGCGCTCGAACAGGTGCCCCTTGTCGTCGGCATCGACGGTGGTGGCGCCCCGCAGGGCTCGTGCGGCGGTCGGCATGACAGATCGAGCCTAGTGGTGCGCCGCCGCGGCCCGTTCGAGGGCGCGGACCTCGTCCTGCTCCAGCGCCCGCCACTCGCCCGGCGCCAGCCGCCGATCGGTGATGGGACCGATGCGCACCCGGACCAGTCGGTGCACGGGAACGCCCACGGCGTCGCACATCCGGCGGACCTGGCGGTTGCGGCCCTCGTGGATCGTGATCCGCAGCAGCCCGTCGCCGACGAGCGAAGCCTTGGCCGGCGCGGTGCGGCCGTCCTCGAGGTCCACCCCCTCGCGCAGCCGCCGCAGCGCGCCCCGCGTGGGCCGCGCCTGGACCTCCGCCAGGTACTCCTTGTCCACCCCGAACGACGGATGCGTCAGGTGGTGGGCCAGCTCGCCGTCGTTGGTGAGGAGCAGGAGGCCCTCGGTCTCGGCGTCGAGCCGGCCGACCGGGAACACGCGGGGCTCGGCGGGCACGAGTCCCACCACGGTCGGGCGGCCCTGTGGGTCCGAGGCGGTCGTGACCACTCCCGCCGGCTTGTTCAGCAGGTAGTGGACCAGGCCCGGTCGGACCCCGACGACGGCGCCGTCGACCTCGATGCGGTCGGTCTCGGGATCGGCCCGATCCCCGAGGGTCGCGACCTCACCGTTGACCCGCACCCGACCAGCCGCGATCAGCGCCTCGGAGGCCCGGCGGCTGCCGAGGCCGGCGCGAGCCAGGATCTTCTGCAGCCGCTCAGGACTCGTCACCGGGTGCGGTGCGCTCCGTGCCCATGTCCTCGAGCCGTGACAGCGCATCGCTCAACGGCTCGGCGTCGGGACGGAGCCCGTGCTCGAGCTGCTCCACCACGTCGGCTCCGGGGACGAAGTCACCGATGGGCGGCAGCGCGTCGAGATCTTCCAGGCCGAGCTGTTCGAGGAACGCGCGCGTGGTGCCGAACAGGGTGGCCTGACCCGGTCCCGGATCGCGCCCGACCTCGGCGATGTAGCCACGGTGCTGCAGGGTGCGCATGACGCCGTCGACGTTCACGCCCCGGATCGACGCCACCTGCGCCCGCGAGATCGGCTGCTTGTAGGCGACGATGGCCAGGGTCTCGAGGGCGGCGGCGGAGAGCCTGGCATGCTGGCCCTCGAGCACGAACCGCTCGACGTAGGCCGCCTGGTCGGGATGGGTCTGGAACCGCCAGCCGCCCGCCACGCGGACCAGCTGGAACCCCCGGCCCTGTTCCTCGTACTCGGCGGCCAGCTCGAGGCACAGCTCCTCGACGATCGCGGGCCGCAGCTCGAGGAGCTGGCCCAGCAGGCGGGTCTCGATCGGCTCCTCGGTCACGAGGACGATCGCCTCGACGGCTCGGCGGGCCTCGGCCCGCACGTCGTCGCCCAATTGGTCGGGAGGACCCGCCATCGGAGGCTCGCTCACCCGTCGTACGCGTCGCCGGTCGCCAGGTCTTCGAGGCCCTCGAACCCGCCGAGCTCCCGAGCACCGTCCTCTCCCCGCCACACGACGACGATGTCGCCGAACGTGCGGGGCTGGTCGAGCTCCACCAAGCCCTTCTTGAACAGCTCTAGCACCGCCAGGAACCGCACCACCACGTGCAGCCGCTCCACCAGGTGGCGCGTGAGGTCCCGGAAGGTGGTGCGCCCCAGCCGCGGCAGCTCCTCGACCAGCTCGGTGATGGCGTCGGTCACGGAGATCCGGATGGGGGCCACGTGCTCGAGGTCGATGTGCGGCAGCGGCTTGGGGACCATGGCCCGGAGGAAGGCGCGACGCACATCTTCGGCATCGACGCCCTCCAGGAGGTCGGGCATGAGGCCCAGGAAGCGGTGGTCGACCCCCACCACCCGGGCCCGGCTGCGCCCCGCCTCACCCGCCAGCACCTGGAGCGCGATGGCGGCCTCCTTGAAGGTCTTGCACTCGACCAGCCGGTGCAGCAGCAGGTCGCGTTCCTCCCAGACCGCCAGTTCCTCGTCGAGGTCGAGGTCGTCGCCGGCCGGGAGCAGGCGACGGCTCTTCAGCTCCACCAGGGTGGCGGCGATCAGCAGGAACTCGCTCGCCACCTCCAGCTCGAGGTGTTCCATGTGCTCGAGCTCGCGCAGGTAGCCGTCGACGATGGTCGCCAGGCTCACCTCGTAGAGGTCGACCTGCTCCTGGAGGATCAGGTGGAGCAACAGGTCGAGGGGCCCCTCGAAGACGGGTGTCTGCACCTCGTAGGGCATCAGTCAGATGATAATCACAGCCTTGTGGTTCCCCGGTGATCGTTCCCGATCGCTCGGGGTCCCCCAGCACCGACGTTCTAGCATCGCGCCATGGCGCGCGTGTTCTCCGGCATCCAGCCCACCGGCGAGTTCCACCTCGGCAACTACCTCGGCGCCGTGCGGCGCTGGGTCCGGGCCCAACACGAGGACGAGGCCATCCACTGCGTCGTCGACCTGCACGCGCTCACCATCCCGCAGGATCCGGCCGTGTTGCGGGCCAAGACGATCGAGGCCACGCAGGTCCTGGTGGCGGCGGGGCTCGACCCCGAGGTGACGATCCTGTTCGCGCAGAGCCAGGTGGCCGAGCACAGCGAGCTGAGCTGGGTCATGGAGTGCACCGCGGCCTTCGGCGAGCTGCGGCGCATGACGCAGTTCAAGGAGAAGTCCGACCAGGCCGACTTCGTGTCGGCGGGGTTGTTCACCTACCCCGCCCTGCAGGCCGCCGACGTCCTGCTGTACGACACCGAGAGGGTGCCCGTCGGCGACGACCAGCGCCAGCACCTCGAGCTGGCCCGCGACATCGCCATCCGGTTCAACAACCGCTACGGGGAGACGTTCGTGGTGCCCGAGCACGCCATCCCGCCCGTCGCCGCCCGCGTCATGGACCTGCAGCACCCCGAGCGCAAGATGTCCAAGTCCGTCGACTCGCCGCTCGGCACGGTCCTGGTGCTGGACGAACCCGACACGATCCGGCGCAAGTTCCGCCGTGCCGTCACCGACAGCGGGACCGAGGTGCGCTACGACCCCGCGGCCAAGCCGGGCGTGGCCAACCTCCTGACGATCCTGGCGGCCGCGACCGACGACAGGCCCGAGGCGCTGGCCGGCAAGTACACCCAGTACGGCCCGCTCAAGGACGACGCCGCCGAGGCGGTGGTCGAGCTGCTGCGGCCGCTCCAGCAGCGCTTCGCAGAGCTGGCGGCCGACCCGGCGGAGACACAGCGCATCCTGGCCACCGGGGCGGCCAAGGCCCGGGCCATGGCGGCCCCCAAGATGACCCTGGTGCGCGAGCGGTTGGGCCTGCCACCCGTCTGACCGTCCCGGGAACCGTCAGGGGCAACTGTCGGACTCGAAGCGCCGGGCCTCGTCGTCGCCCTCGAACCGGCCGCACACCTCGTGCTCGCCGTCCAGGCAGCCGCCCTCGGGCTCCTCGACGAGCTGCCCGGGCGTGAAGCCGGGATGAGCCGCCACGGTCTCGAGGACGACCACGCAGTACTGCTCCCCCGACGATTCGGAGTTCATGCCGGTCCAGCAGCCGCCCAGGAACACGGCGAGGCCGCCGACCGCCAGCCACCTAGCGTCTGCCATCAAGCGCCCCCTTCCGCGGATCGCCCCGATCAGGACGGAACGGAGCCTTAGTATCACTCAACGAACGGTGCTTCCCGTCCGTCAGCTGGGTGAGTCAGTCGTCGTCGGCCGCCTTCAGCGCCGCCCCGACCTCCGCGGCGATCGTCCACCTCTCGGGTGGCAGATGGTGCTCGCGGGCCCAGGAGATCGTCAGTGCGTCGCTGCCGGCGGCGCCCAGCAGCCCGGCGCCGATCTCGTCGTGGCAGAGGTAGCGGCCGACCCGGCCGACCAGGCCCTCCCGCCCCCGCCAGCGCCGCGCCGCGTCGTGCCCCCCGACCATCCCGGCCACCGTGGCGGCGGCGCGACGGACGGGGCCGAAGCCGCTCTCGATCTTGCCGACGTCGTGGAGCAGCGCCGCCGCCAACACCGGCCGGGTCGCGGCCGGGCCCAACGCGGCGTCCACGCGGCGGGCGACGACAACGGCGTGGCGCCGGTCCGGCAAGCTCATCCGTCCCCAGAGGCCGGCCTCACCCGGCGTCATCCGGCCCACCGCCCAGGCGTCGTCCGCCGGCGACGGGCCACCCGGCCGCAGCGACCCGAAGAACCGACGAACCAGGTGGCCCAGATGGCGCGCGTGCACTTAGAGGCCCAGCGGATAGGGCGCTCCGAAGGGCACCCCCGCGTGGGAATTTGTTGCTGGGTCGCCGCTCAACAGCTGGGCCTCCCAGCAGCGCTGACCACCGTAAGCCAATACAACGTGCCTATCCGCTGGTGCACTCAGGCGTGGTTCACGCAGAAGCGTGTTGCCGGGATGGCCTCGAGCCTCGCTTCGGCGATCTGCTCGCCACAGCGCTCGCACAACCCGTACTTGCCCTGGTCGAACTTGGCCAGGGCACGCTCCACCTCATCGAGCTGCTCGTTTAGCTGGTTGAGCAGCGCCATGTTCTCGCCCAACTCGGCGGCCACCTGGCCGGAGTCGGCGAAGTTCTCGTCGTACGACAACGTCCCCCCGCCGCTGTCGAGCGTCGAGATCTGAGCTCGAAGCCGGGCGCGCTCGCTCTCGAGTTGCTCTCGGAGGTTGGAAAGCAGCGTCTGGTCGGGCATCACGGCAAGGCTACCGGACGACACCAGTACCGGTGGCAGGTGGGGATTTCCGGTGGTCAGCGGGGCTCCACGCCCTGCTTCCACTTGATGCTGCAACCCACGCTCGGCCTCTGGTCGGACGGGGCCGGGGCGCCCGCCAGCACCGCCCGGACGGCGGCGTCGAGGTCGGCACCGCTGACCGGCACGCCGTTCGATGGCCGACTGCCGTCCATCTGGCCCCGGTAGGCCAGGGCCCGATCCCGGTCGAAGAGGAAGAAGTCGGGTGTGCAGACCGCCCCGTAGGCGGCGGCCACCCGTTGGGACTCGTCGTACAGGTAGGGGAACGTCCAGGCGTGCTGGGCGGCGAACGCCGGCATCAGCGCGGGCGCGTCCTCGGGGTAGGCGTCGGCGTCGTTGGGATTGATGCCGAACACGGCCAACCCGTCGTCCGCCCAGCCTGCGGCCAGGCGGCCCAGGCCGTCGGCCACGTGCTTCACGTAGGGGCAGTGGTTGCACAGGAACACGACCAGCAGGCCGGTGGCATCGGAGACGTCGGCGGGCCCGTGCAGCGAGCCGTCCGGCGCCGGAAGGCGGAACTCGGGCGCGTGCGTGCCGAGCGGCAGCATCGAGGAGGGTGTTGCGACCATAGGGAGCTCAGCGTACCGCCCGGGGATGGGCCGCCCGATAGGCGGCGAACAGCCGGTCGGTCGAGACCTTCGTGTACACCTGCGTGGTGCTCACCGAGGCGTGCCCCAGCATCTCCTGCACCGCCCGGATGTCGGCGCCGTGGTCGAGCATGTGCGTCGCGCACGAATGCCGCAGCACGTGGGGCGTGAGCTTGCCGTCGAGTCCCGCGACCGTGCCCCAGCGCCTGACCACGAGCCAGGCGCCCTGGCGGGTGAGCCGGCCGCCCCGCCGGTTGAGGAAGACCGCGTCGGCATCGCCCCGGCGTTTCCATTGCTCGGGGGCCAGCGCCGGTCGCCCGCCGGGGCCCAGCCACTCCACCAGCGCGGCGATGGCGTGACGGCCGACCGGCACGACCCGCTCCTTCGATCCCTTGCCGAACGCCCGCAGGAGCGCCGACTCCAGGTCGACGTCGCCGAGCCGCAGGCCCACCAGCTCCGAGATCCGCAGCCCGGTCCCGTAGAGCACCTCGAGGATGGCCCGGTCGCGCCGGGCCACGGCGTCGTCGCCGGCCACGGCGGCGAGGAGCGCTTCGACCTCGGGCTCCGAGAGGGCCTTGGGGAGCCCGGCGGGGACCCGCGGCGCCCCGACGTCGGCGCCGGCATCGTTCGGGACCCGCCCCTCCTCGGCGAGGAAGCGCTGCAGCGACCGGGCCGCCACCACCGCGCGTGCCACCGTCGCGGGCGCAAGTCCAGCGTGGCGCAGGTGCCCGACGTATGCCTCGAGGTCGGGCTCGCGCACGGTGTCCAACGCCAGTCCCCCTGAACGCAACCAGGCGCACCAGCGCCGCGCGTCGCGGCGGTAGGCCTCCAGCGTGGACGCCGCCCGGCCCTTCTCGGTCGCCAGCCACGACAGCCACTCCTCGACCTCCAGTGGCAGCAGGTCGGCATCGTCGGCGATGTCGGTGGCGTCGGGATCGGACATGGGCGGGGTAACGGTACGGCGCCGACCGGCACTAACGTTGCACCCGTGCCGCTCTACGACTTCCGCTGCCGCACCTGCGGCGACACCTTCGAGCTGCGCCGATCGATGGCCGAGGCCGACGCACCGGCGCCCTGCCCGGAGGGTCACCTGGACACGATCAAGCTGGTGCCGTTGGTGGCGGTCGGTCGCCGGGCGTCGGCCGGACCCGCGTCGACGGCTGCCGGGGGCGGCTGCTGCGGCGGTGCGTGCGGCTGCCACTAAAACGAGTCAGGGGCCCCGGCGGGCCAGCGTGAGCAGCGCGATAGCGGTCTTGGCGTCGGTGATGCGGCCGTCGTCGACCATCGCCACCGCGGCGTCGAACGGCACACGCTCGACCCGCATGTGTTGCTCCTCGAACCCTTGGCGATCATCGGGCACCTCGCTCAAACCCGTCGCCAGATAGATCACGACCGCCTCGTCCGAGAAGCCGACCGAGTTGTGGAACGTCGTCAGGTACTCGAGCCGCCCGGCCCGGAGCCCGACCTCCTCGGCGAGCTCGCGGTGCGCCGTCTGATCGGTGGGCTCGTCGGCGACGTCCCGCAGCCCGGCGGGCACCTCCCACATGGCGGCGCCGACGGCCACCCGGTACTGCTGAACGAGCGTCACCGTGCCGTCGTCGTGCAGCGGCACGACGGCCACCGCGCCGGGATGATGGATGATCTCCCGCTCGAACCGATCGCCGTCGGGTCCCTCGACCTCCGCGATGGCGGCGCTCACGCGCCGCCCCCGCCACGCGGGCCGCTCCCCGACGATCCGGAACGTCAAGGCGAGCCCGGCCCGGTCAGGACGCGGCCGACCGCAGGGCGTCGTGCTCGGCGACCGGGAACAGGTGGGGGCGCCGACCCTCGGCCCGGTCGAGCGCCGCCCCGACGAGCTCACGGAACAGGGGTGCCGGCCGCGTGGGGCGGCTCTTCAGCTCGGGATGGGCCTGCGTCCCGACCCAGAAGGGATGCCCGCGCAGCTCGATGAACTCGACCAGGCGGCCGTCGGGCGACGAGCCCGAGAAGACCAGGTCGCTGCCCTCGAACTTGCCCCGGTAGCGGGGGTTGAACTCGTAGCGGTGCCGGTGCCGCTCCGACACCACCGTCTTCTCGTAGGCCCGTGCCACCTGCGACCCGGGTACCAGCTCGGCGATGTAGGCGCCGAGGCGCATCGTGCCCCCCTTGTCGGTGACGTCACGCTGGCTGTCCATGAGGTCGATCACGGGATGGGGCGTGGCCGGGTCGAACTCGGTGGAGTTGGCGCCGGTGAGCCCGAGCACGTTGCGGGCGTACTCGACCGTCATCATCTGCAGGCCGAGGCACAGGCCCAGGCAGGGGATCTGATGTTCGCGGGCGTAGCCGGCGGCCATGATCTTGCCCTCGCTGCCCCGCTCGCCGAACCCGCCCGGGATCACGATCCCGTCGAGGTCGCGCAGCCGGCCCTCCGCCAGGAGCCCCTCGACCTCCTCGGCCTGGATCCAGTCGACCTCGATGTGGGCCCCGTGGTGGAAGCCGCCGTGCTTGAGCGCCTCGACCACCGACAGGTAGGCGTCGGGCAGGCTGACGTACTTGCCGATGATCCCGACCCGAACAGTGTCGTCGGCCGCCTCGATCCGCTCGACGAGCCGCTCCCACTCCGACAGGTCGGGCTGCTGGTCGAAACCCAGCATGTCGCACAGGTAGCCGTCGAAGCCCTCCTCGTGGAGCGTCAGCGGCACCTCGTACAGGGTGGCGGCGTCGGCGGCGTTGACCACGGCCTCCGGGGGCACGTCGCACAACCGGGAGATCTTCTGCTTGAGCGCGTCGCTGATGGGCCGCTCGCTGCGGCAGACGATGACGTCGGGCTGGATGCCGCGCGCCCGCAGCTCGGTCACCGAGTGTTGCGTGGGCTTGGTCTTCTGCTCGCCGGACGGCCCGATGAACGGCACCAGCGTGACGTGCACGAAGGCCACGTTGTTGCGGCCGACGTCGAGGCGGAACTGCCGGATCGCCTCGAGGAAAGGCAGGATCTCGATGTCGCCGACCGTGCCGCCGATCTCGGTGATCACCACGTCGACATCGTCGCCGGCCAACAGATTGATGCGGCGCTTGATCTCGTCGGTGATGTGCGGGATCACCTGGACGGTCCTGCCCAGGTAGTCGCCCCGCCGCTCGGCGGCCAGGACAGCCGAGTAGATCGAGCCCGTGGTGGCGTTGCTGGCCCGCGACAGCGGCTCGTCGATGAAGCGCTCGTAGTGGCCCAGGTCGAGGTCGGTCTCGCCGCCGTCGTCGGTGACGAACACCTCGCCGTGCTCGAACGGGTTCATCGTCCCCGGATCGACGTTTATGTAGGGGTCGAGCTTCTGCATCGTGACCCGCAGGCCACGGGATTTCAGCAGGCGACCCAGGGACGAGCCGGTGATGCCCTTGCCGAGGGAGCTGGCGACACCGCCCGTGACGAAGATGTGCTTTGTCACGGGCTCACAGCATAACTCGGCGGGGCGCCGTTGCCGTGGACCGCCGCGTGCCGATCCGCGGCTACCAGGGCAGGCGGCCCCAGCGATCGGCGGCCCGCAGCGGCGCGGCGCCGCCTATCACCCGGCTGAACGACACCCACTCGCTGGCCAGGTTGAGCGCGGCCACGAGGACCAGCACGACCGTCCGCACCCCGGGCGAGCAGGCCAGGACCACGCCCAGGCCGAGCACGGCCCCCAGCACGTTGGCCCCGGCATCGCCCAGCATGAGCCGCTCCCCCAGGTCCGCCGTCAGCAGGCCGGCCCCGGCACCCACGGCCAGCGCCACGCCCGCCAGGCCGCGCTCCGCCCCCACCGCCAGGACGAGCACCAGGAACGCCACCAGCGTCACCTTGATCGTGCGCCCGGGCGCCCGGTCGAACAGGTTGCCGAGGTTGGCCGCCAGCGCCACCAGCGCGCCGTCGGCCAGGACCCGGCCCACCGAGTCGGGCTCGCGTGTCGCCACCACCACGACCGCCACCGCCGCCCCGCCGAACAACTTGATGGCGCCGGTGGTCAGCCGGCCCCCAGCCAGGGCGCGCAGGTGCGCGGTGAAGCCACCGCTCTCGCCGGCGCCGCCGAGATCGTCGATCAGTCCCAGCAGGCCGAAGCCGAGCGCCGTGAACGTGGTGAGCCGCAGGCCCTCGACGGCGGCGGCGTCGGGCTCGGCGCCGGCGGCGGCGATCACCGCCACGACGGCGTCCGTCGCCAGCACCACCAGGGCGACGAGGATCCCGACGCCGGTCGGCAGGTACCGGCCCCGGAAGTTCTCGCGCTGGAACACGGCGCCGCCGAACGCGGCGGCGGACAGGACCCACAACGCGGCGGCGGCCACCAGGCCCACGACGAATGCTCCCGCGACCACCTCAGGCCCCCGGCACCGGCAGCGTCGTGGTGTCCCGGGCCTCGGCATCGCGGCGTGAGACCTGCCCGAGGCGCCGAGCGACCTTCGGCCAGTCGATGAACAGCAGCGAGACCGTGGCCGCCCACGCCCAGTAGTCGAGGCCCAGGACGAACCACGTGGTCACGTGCAGGAACACGGCCGCCAGGGCGTACCAGGCCTGCAGGCGCCGCACGACCAGCACCACCGGGAAGCTGATCTCCAGGCCGAGGATGAACGCCCCCGAGGCCTTGGCCGCCCACAGGTGCTCACCCACCCACCGGGCCATGCCCTCCCACTGCGCCTCGCCGATGCTGGGGCCCCACAGCAGCAGGTAGCGCATGTTGTCGCCGAGCACCCAGTCGATCCCCGAGCGCCGCAGCTTGTGGTAGCCGGCGAAGAAGTAGACGAGGGCGGTGATCACCATCGCCACCCGGATCGGCCAGCCGTAGCGGCGGCGGGCCACCCGATCGCGCACGTCGACCGCCAGCGGTGCCAGCAGGAACGGTGCCGACGCCCACAGCAGCAGCAGGTCGTTGTGCAGCACCTTGCCCCGGCTGCCCCGCAACCCCGCCAGCACGAGGTAGCACAGCCAGGCGACGGCGAACGCGAGCCGGGGCCGGCGCCTCAGCACGGCGGCCAGCGCCGCCAGTCCGCCCACGACCTGGATGGCGGCGATCGCCTCGGCGGACGGCATCCGATCGAGCCAGCCGAGGATCGGCACCGGATCGACCAGCGCCGGCGGCGTGTCCGCGAGCTGGCGGTAGGAGCCGAGCGCGATGCGCAGGCCGATCAGCGCCGACAGCCCGGCGTACACGACCGCCAGGCGCGACGCGGTCTCGGGCCCCCACAGCGCGTCGTCGAGCCAACGGCGCAGCCGGGTCACGCGCCCGCAGCCTCGAGGTAGGCGGGCTCGGGGTCGGTCTCGAGGAGCTGGCCACCGTCGCAGGTGTGGACGACCTCGAGGTCGTCGACCACCGTCCACTCGCCCCCGCGCTCCTCGAGCCGCGCGCGGTCCCGGGCGATGCGCAGCTCCGTGGTCCCCGGTTCGACGTCGACGACCGCGCCCCGCAACGCCTCGCACACGGCCTGGCGACGCTCCGTCGAGGCACCCGGCAGGTCGGCCATCGGCCATGCGGCGTGCCGGTAGCGCAGCGGCAGCTCCTCGAGGTCGACCAGCCGCGACGACCCGTCGGCGTCCACCGCCTCGAGCACCCATAGGGTCTGGGTCTCGTCACGCGCCAGGGAGAACAGCCGCCAACCCGTCAGCGGCCAGGCGTCGAAGCCGACGACCCCCGGCAACAGCAGGAGCACGAACAGCGCGCCCACCAGCCAGCGCGCCGAGCGCGGCACGGCATCCGGATCGACGTCGGTGGGGGCTGCGCTCAACTGCGGCGACTCCCGGCGCGCGGCACCGGTTCCGGCTCCGGCCGGTGTGCGGGTTCGGTCGCCGGCCCCACGTCGACCCAGTCGGACGCCTCCTCGGCAGGCGTGAGCCCGGAGCTGACGCGGTCCGGCTCCAGCACCAGCACGGCCAGGGCCGTGGCCAGCACCATCAGCGTGACCCCGCCGACGATGGCGCCGGAGTCGTTCACGGCGCTGCCCAGCAACGCCGCAAGGTAGGCGGCCACCAGCCCCGCCTGCAGCGTGGACATGTTGCGGCGCAGCCGGTCGAGGGGACGCCCCGGATAGCGGGCCAGGAACACGACGAAGGCGATCGCCACGGGGATGGCCGCCACCCAGAACGACGAAGTCGTGACGCGCAGGTTGGCCAGGAACTTGCGCTCGACGATGTCGATCAGCGGCTGCATGCCCTCGTTGCCCACCCGCTCGAACAGGCGGCCGAGGTGGGCCCGCTCGCCCGCGGGCCGGGCCAGGTCCAGCAGGCCGAAGCCGACCACCGCCGCCGTCGTCAGCACCGCGGCGATCGCGATGCTCGGCCAACGGATGCGGCCCCTGTACACCAGGACTGCGAACACCAGGACCGTCGGCGTGAACGCCAGGATCCCGCCCACGTCCGAGCCCCAGACCGGCACGCCGATCACCACCAGCACCGCCACCAGCAGAGCCACCGCCTGGAGTCGCCGCCGGCGCGCCGGCAGCAGGGCCGCCAGGAACGCCGCCAGGAGGCAGGAGGCGGCCGCAACCTGGCCGAACGAGTAGTTGCTGATGCCGTAGAGCCGGGAGTTGCCTGTCGCCGAGTACCCGAAGGCCGCGCTCAGGCTCAGGTTGGACCCGGTCATGACGTCGTACACCGGCACCAGCAGGACGAGGGCCAGCACGGTCACCAGGGCCAACCGCGGGCGCCGCCGGCGTCGCCCGGCCAGCGTCGCCGCGCCCGCCAGCGCCACCGCGCCGATCAGCACGAACGCCCAGTAGAAACCGATGCCGAGGTCCTCCAGCGGGAACCCCCTGGCCAGGTACGACAACGGCAGGATGGCCAGGTCGGCGAGCGCCACGAACGTCACCGCCTCGCTCACCCTGGGCCAGCCACCGCGGGCGATCACGACAACGGCGGCCGAGCATACGGCGGCCATCACCACGACGACCACCAGCGTGGTCGGGAACAGCAGCTGCTCCCGGAACCGGGAGGCGGCGTTGTTGGTCACCAGGGTGTCGACCCGGTCGTCGAGCGAGGCCCCGGACCGCACGACCTCGGCCGGCCGGCCCTCCATCCCGTCGGGCCGCTCGATGTCCAGCACGTCGAGCACGGTGGGCGCCACGTCGACCAGGGTGAGGAAGCCGGCCCGCTGCGTGGACGCCGATCGCAGGTAGCCGGCACCGGCGTCGGGAACCCGCAGGGCGGCCACCGTGAGGTCGCGGTCGCCGGGCAGGTTGTAGGGGCCGACCATGAGCACCGCGTCCCGTTCGCCGTCGATCGACGACAGGATGCTCCCGACCAGCGCGTCGGTGTCGGCGAGGGCCTGGGCCCGTAGCTGCTCGTAGCGGGCGGCGTCGACGCGATCCCGGTAGCGCATCGTGCGGGCGAGATCGGAGGCCTCGACGAGCACCATCCCCCCGTCGTGCCCCCCAGGTGCCCGCCACGCGTCCTGGAACGCGGCCATCACACGATCGTTGTCGAGCCGCCGACCGAAGGGTCGGGAGGGATCGCCGGTCAACAGATCGACGCCCAGCTCGCCCGCCGGGACCACCCCGTCGCCGGCCACCGCGGCCAGGCCGACCTGACGCTCGAACGAGGGCCCGACGGTGTCGCTGCCGTCGGCATTGCCGATGGCGACCGCCCCACGGCCGGCGTCGGCGAGCGTCTCGGCCAGGAGCCCCAGCTCGACGTCGTAGGGCTCGTCAGCGTTGACCCGCTCGAGCGTCGGCCACGCGAGCGAGACGTAGGTGCCGTCGGGCTCGGTGCCGGTGCGACGCTCGAAGATCTCGCCGGCCGTCGATCCGGCGGACCGTTGGTCGACGGCGAGCTGTTGGCCATCCACGTCGGGATCGGACGTGGCCCGCGTCCCGGCCGAGATCGTCAGGTAGGCGGCCCCCGGCGTGGCGCGGGCCGACACGCCCCGGGGCGCCATGTCGGCCAGCCCGGCACCGTCCAGGAACCCCTCGATGTTGGGCAGGTCGTGGTCGCGGACCTCGGTCCAGGTGAGCCCGGGCACCGAGATCACCAGGATCCGCCGGTCACGCTCCTGCGCCCCGGCCGGCGCCGCGGGGAAGCCGGCGACGAGCGCCACCCCGCCGAGGACCAGTCCGCAAACGGATCGCCGAAGCGTTCCCGCCCGATGTGGTCGCAGGGTCGTCGACGTCATCCGGTGGCCCCCGGGGGACCGACGGCGCGTAGCGCCACAACGGGCACGATCACGATGAACATGGTCAGCGGCACGGCGACCGACGAGTCGTTGGCCACCAGTCCGATGATCGCGAGCACGGCCAGCCCGGCGGCCGCGGCCACGGTCGGGCGGTGCCGCTCCCGATCCGGGGCGCCGGGCCCGATCCGACCCAGTGCCGCCAGCGCCGCGTAGGCGCCCGCCGCCACCACCAGGGCACCGACCGTGAACCAGGCGGCCAGCTCGGCGCCGCCCAGGCTCGCCTCCCAGCGCCGGCCCAGGCTCTTGAAGAACGTGGCCCAGCGCCCCGCGAGCACGTGGTCCGCCAGCCGCGCCAGGTGGGTCTGCACGTCCTCGGGACGGGCGGCGTCGATGAAGGCGAACGCCAGCAGGGCCGCCCCGGTCGCCAGGATCAGTGCCACCACCTCCCGCCACCCGATCCGCCGCGGTGACGCCAGGAGCAGGGCGGTGACGCCGAAGGCAGGGACCATGGAGACCACCCCGCCCACGTCGGCCCCCAGCATGGGCAGGCCTTCCAGCAGCAGCACCACGGCCAACAGGCCGATCGCCACGCCCAGGCCGCGACGCCCGGTCCGGTCGACGATCAGGGCAGCAAGCAGGATCGTGGCCGAGCCGAACAGGGCGAAGGCCAGGTTGCCGAGCCCGACGAACCTTCCCGCCACCGCCACCGAGTAGCCGAACACCGTGTTCACCTGGAGCGGCGCGCCCCTCGCCACATCCACCCCGATCGCGGTCACGATGGCCGCCACGCCCACGGTCACACCCAGGCCGGGCCAGCGCCGCTCGACCCACACCGCGGCGGCGGCGAGGACCGCCGTGATGCCGACGAGGGCGGCGATGTAGCGCCCGGTATCGGTCCCCACGGCCTCGATCCGCCCGACGAGGAACGTGGCGGGCACGGCCCCGAGCACACCGAAGGCCGCCGCGGCCAGCACGCTCCGGGGTCGCGGGCCGAGGCGTTGGCGCTGCCACGTCGCCAGGGCAAGGGCGACCAGGGCGGTCACGATGACCGTCACCACCGCCGGGAGGACCCCGTCGCGGAAGTCGGCTTGGTCCGCCGCGTCGGTCAGGCGCCCGATCCGCTCGCCGCCGGACCCGCCGCGCACCTGGAAGGCGCGGCCCTCGACGGTGTCCGGCGGTTCCTCGCCCAGCAGCGACAGGATCGTCGGCGCCACGTCGGCGAGCTGCACATACCCGTTGCGACGGGTCGTGGCGGAGCGCAGCAGCTCGGGCTCGACTCCCGGGCCCCGCAAAGCGACGAGGCCCAGCCCCGGGGAGGACGCCGATGCCACCGGCGACAGCACGATCACCGCATCCCGCCCGGGATCGACGCGCTCGAGCACTCGTCCCAGAAGCGTGTCGGCGTCGGCCAGCGCTCGGGTGCGAAGCGAGCGGCGTTGCTCGCCTGTGGCCCGGGGCCCGTAGGCGTCCGTGCGGCTCAGGTCCGAGGCCTCCACCAGCACGACGCTGCGGCGCGGCGAGTAACGGTCCCCGCCACCCCAGGTGCGGTCGAAGGCGGCAAGAACCTGCGCGGGGTCGAGGCGATGGCCGAACGGCGCGTCCGGGTCGTCTGCGAGGAGCGAGCGTCCCACGGTGCCGCCCGGCACGATCCCCTCCGAGTCGATCAGGGCGGTGGCGGCGCCCCGGGCGAAGGAGCCGTCGGGGGGCGGCTCGTCGCTCACGAAGCCCTCGACGGCGTCGGCGTTGGCGATCACCGCCCGATCGACGCCGGCGTCGGACAGGGCGTCGCCGAGCGTGCCGACCTCGGCCCCGAACGCCGAGTTGTCGTTGGCGTCCACGGCCGCCCCCATCCCCAGGTAGGCGATCCCGGCGGGGACGTAGCCGAGGCGCCGCTCGAGGATCTCCGCAGTGGGCACACCGCCGTAGGTCTCGTCGCGGTCCACGGCCACCGCCACGTCGACGCGCGGCGCGATCGCACGCGTTCCGGCACCGAGCGTCAGGTAGGCCTCGGTCGTGCTGGCGTCGTGCCGCCCGATGCGGGTCGAGAGGGCACCGATAGCCGCGTCCTCGACGAACGCCTCCAGGTTGGGCAGGTCGGCGTCCTCCACGTCGGCCCATCCCACGCCGGGGAGGCTGACGACCAGCACCCGGTCCACCGGCTCGGGGCTCGCGTCGCCGCCGCCCGCCCCGCACCCGGCGAGCGAGGCGAGCACCACGATCACCGCGATCGCGGGCGCCCGCCTCAAGCGAGGACCTCCGGAGGAACGACCGGCGACTCGTCGAGCCCGGGGGGCGCCACCGGAGCACCGGCCGCCGCTCGGGTGCTCAGCGCCGCCGGCACACCCAGCAACCGGTAGCCGGCGACCACCGCGGCCGCCCCGCCGGCGGCGATCACCATCACGGTGGCCAGGGCCGCCAGTCGGCCGGGGTCCTCGCCGAGCACCGCCTCGCCCGCTGCCCAGCCGCCCACGCCGGCGACGACCGACACCAGGCCGATGCGTCCCAGGGCCGCGGGGAGCAGCGAGGCGCGGGTGCGGCGGGCGAGTCCCAGCGCCAGGATCGCGGCACCAACGGTGTAAGCGACCGAGTGGCCCAGGCCGAGCAACACGATGCGAGCGGTCCCGTCGACCAGCGCTGCGCTCACGACCATGACCCCGACCCCCACTGCGGCGCTCACCAGCGACACGACGCCCGGCGTGCGGCTGTCGCCGAGCGCGTAGTAGCCGCGGGCGAGGAGCAGGAACGCGCCGTAGGCGTAGAGGCCGGCCGCCAGGCCGACCACGGCGGCGGCCAGGAGTTGGCCGTCGGTCTGGCCGAACTCCACGACCCGCAGGGCCGGCGAGGCCAGGGCGATCATGGCCGCGGTCGCCGGTAGCACCAGCAGTGCCATGCGCTCCAGCGCCCAGCGCAGCGAGGCCGCCACCTGCCGGCGCCCGGCCTCCCGCGCCTCGGTCACCATCTCCGGCAGGATCGCCGTGTGGATGGGCTGGGCCAGAACGGCATACGGCGCCAGGAAGATCACCCAGCCGACCTGGTAGGCGACCACACCGCCCACGACACCCGCGGCGGTGACGATCGCGGCGCCCAGCAGCAACCCGGCGCCCGTGTGCAGCACGACGCCCCAGCCCGAGTGGCGCAGCACGGACGCCACCTGGGGGTCGCGCCCGGGCCAGCGCGGCCGCAGCCGGAAGCCGGAGGCGGCACCGGCCATCAGCAGCACACCAACGAACGCCAGCACACCGCCGGTGCCGGCAGCCACCAGCAGAAGCCTCTCGCCGGTCGTGAGGTCGAGCCCGGGATCGGGCCCGGCCACCACCCGGAACAGGACGAGGCAGGCCACCATGACCACGGTGTTGCCGATCGGCGCCGCGGCCGTGATCGCGAAGTGGCGCTTGGCGTAGAGCACCGCGGTGACGATCGTGCCGGCGGCGTACAACAGCACCTGGGGCACGAAGAACCACAGCAGGAAGGTGACCAGGTCCCGCTGGGCCGCGGCCACGTCGCCGTCGACGCCGATGGTCAGCGCCCCCGCCAGCAGGGGTGCGCCGACCACGCCGAGGATCGTGATCGGTCCCAGGACGGCGAGGGCCACCCCCAACACGCCCCCGGCCACCCGCTGGGCGCCGGCCTCGTCGTCGCGGTCGAGCACGTGCACGAACGTGGGGACGAGCACCGCCGACAGCGCACCGGCCGCCAGCAGCTCGAAGAGCACGTTCGACACCGAATTGGCGGACTGGAAGGCGTCGCCCAGCGACGTCGTGCCCAGCACCGCCGTCACGACCAGGACGCGCACGAACCCGAGGACGCGGGACGCGGCCGTGACGGCGCCCATCCCCGCCGCCGCCCGGGCGGTCGTGGAGCCCGTGGTCACGAGCCGCCGTCCTCCGCGTCCTCCGCCGGCGGCAGCAGCTGGGTCCCGTCCTCGGTGCCGTAGTGCCCGATCCGCGGCTCCCCCGGTCGGACATCGACGAGCGCGAGGACGGTCGCGACCCGGCCCGACACCCGGTCGAGGTTGTCGACCGTCGACACGTACCGGGACAGGTCGCCGTCCTCACGGATGACGTCGACGAGTCGTTCTGCGGACGGGTCGTCCCCGTCGGCCTCGTCGTCCGGAGCCCGCGACGGCTCGACGGCCACCACCGGCGCCGGCTCGTCGCCGGAGGTGAGGTCGGTCAGCACCGGCATCAGGGCGTCACCGAGCGGCAGGGACGCATCGGGACCCGACACCACCACGATCCGCAGACCGGACGCCGGCAGGCGCACCACGTCGCCGTCACCGTCCGGGACGTCGTAGTCGACGAACTCGGCCTCGCGGAGCCGGGCCAGCAGCTCGGGCTCCGCCGGCGCGGCCCCTTGGGCCTGCCCGGCATCGGGGGCGTCCGCTGCGCTCCCGGAGCTGGAGCCCGCAGGCAGGTCGACGGCGCCGTAGAGAACGTCGGCCAGTTGCGTGGCCAGGCTGTTGCGGAGCCGGCCGGTGTCGTCCGTGCTGAGGTCGAGGGCATCGGCCAGCTGCGCGACCTCGTCGTCGTCGTCGAGCAGCAGGCGGTCGGTCAGCCACCAGGTGCCCATCCGGTCGGCGTCGGCTTGGTCGAGCGCCGTGGTCACCCGCTCCACCAGCCCTTCGTCGATGCCCCGGGGGGCCACGACGAGCACCGGTTGGCCCCGGAGCTGCCCGTCGAAGAGGCGGGCGCCGAGCTCCTCGTCGAGCGCCCCGGCCTCCTCCTCGAACGCGTCGAGCTGGCGTTGGAGGTCGGCGTTGCGCTCCCCGGCGCGGTCGAGGTCGTTCTCGAGCTCCTCGAGGTCGCGTTTGAGCTGGTCCTCCAGGGCGTCGTCGAGAAAGGTGGTCCCGAGTAGGAGCCCGACCCCGAGGGCCAGGAACACGGCGGTGAGCGAGACGATGTGGTAGCGGAAGTTGATCATCAACCGGAGATGAGCGAGCGCCAGAAGGCGCGGAGCCACAGCCGGACCGGCTCGGACAGCATGAGCGCCACCACCAGCGTGAAGACGGCCGCTGCGATCATCCACATCAGGTCCCAGGTGCGGACCGAGTGCCGGTATAGGCGACTCACGCCCTTGGCATCGACGAGGGTCGATCCCACCTTCATGCGCACGAGGAAGGTCGAGGCCATGCCCGCCCGACCCTTGTCGAGGAACTCGAGCATGCTGCTGTGGGCACCGACCGCGACCATCAGCTCCGCACCCTCTTGGTACGCCAGGAGCATCGCCACGTCCTCGCTGGTGCCCGGGGCCGAGAACACGCGGTAGGGCAGCGCGAGGTCATCGAGCCGCTTGGCCCCCGGGGCCCGCCCATCGGTGTAGCCGTGGACGATGAGCTGGGCGCCGCAACGCATGGCCTCCTCGGACACGGAGTCGAAGTCGCCGATGACGAGGTCGGGCACCGCCCCGATGTCGAGGAGCGCGTCCGCCCCGCCGTCGACGCCGATGAGCACGGGGCGCACTTCCCGCAGGTAGCCGGACTGCCGGAGCAGGCGGAGATCCTCCTTGTAGTCGATGCCCCGCACGACGATGAGCACGTGGCGGCCCTTGATGCGGAAGTCGAGCTCGGGCACGTCGAGGTCGTCGATCAGCAGGTCGATCTCCTGGCGGACGTACTCGGCCGTGTTGACCGCGAACCGCTCGAGCTCGGGGCCCAGGTTGCTGCGGGCGTCGTCGATGGCGGCGTCGACGCGTTCGACCGACTGGCGCGTTCCCCGCGCCACCACCGCGCCCGCCACCAGCACCTTGTCGTCGTCGACGGTGACGGGTGCGCCCTCAACCACGGCGTCCATGACCTCGTCGCCGGCGTCGTCGACCAGCGGGATGCCCGCCCGGCACAGCAACAGCGGCCCCACGTTGGGATAGCGCCCGGTGATCGACGGCGAGGCGTTCACGACCGCGGCCGGTGCGGCGTCCACCAGCGTCTCCGCCGCCACCCGATCGAGGTCGGGGTGATCGATCACCGCCACGTCGCCGGGGCGAAGCCGCTTGACCAGCCGCTTGGTGCGCCGGTCGACCCGGGCGACGCCGCTGACGCGGTCGGCGGCGGCGCCCTCGCGGCGGCGCG
>JBOGHG010000035.1:0-24414 GCA_050744525.1 Acidimicrobiales bacterium
TGTTGAGGGCCTCGGCGACGTCGGAGACCTCGTCGCGGGTGTGCACCGCCACCGGGTCCACCTCGGGGACCTCGACGTCCTCGCCCAACGGCGTCTCCAGGATGTCGAGCACCGCCTCGGGCAGCCGATGATCCGCCATCGTCGTCGCCTGCCCGGTCAGCGACCGCAACGGCCGCGTGATCGACCGCGACACCAGCCACGTGATGGCGAGCGCGGCCAGCAGCGTGGTGCCCGCCAGCACGATGTACCAGCGCTGCCGCACCTCGGCGGCGTGGCTGAGGTCGTCGGCGCGGGCGATGACGTCGTCCGCCAGCCGGTCGCGCATGCCCCCGTAGCCTTCGTCGGGTGGAAGGCTGATCACCTCCAGGATCGTCCCCACGTCGGCGTGGCCGGTGGTGATGGCGAGGTCGACCTGCTCGGACAGCAGCGCCACCATCTCCTCGGGGTACAGCTCGTCCACCAGGCCGGCGTAGGGCTCCCCGATGTCGAGGATCTCGCGGTTGTTGCGCTCGAAGGTGGATCGCGCCTGGGAGATGGCGGTGATCTCCGCGGGGGTGTCGACGGCGCCGCTCTGGAGCGTCACGCCCAGGACGGTCAGGCGGGTCAGGTCGGCCTGGTCCTCCACCTGCCGCGTGGTGAGGTCGACGACAGCTGCGCCCTGGCGCAGCTCGGGGTTGTCGATGGCCGACACCACCAGGCCGTTGGCGCTGAGGAGCGGCTGGATGAGGCCGGAGTACCGCGCGTAGAACTCGTTGGCGGACTCGATGTTCGTGATGTCCCGGGTTCCCGCGAAGGCGTCGATGTCGGCCCGGACGCTCTCCAAGTCGGCGAGCGCGTCCACCGCCGGCCGGAACGCATCGCGGACGGCCTGCTCCTCGCCCGCCAGCTCGGCCTCGAAGGCGACGATGGCGGCGTCGGTCTCGGCGCGCGTGCCCTCGTAGCCCTCGGTGTCGAGCTCGTAGGTGTCCTCTTGGCCGACCAGTTCGACGGTGGCCCAACTACGCTCGTTCTGCAGCCTGGTGATGAGGCCCTGGTGCCCGGTGGAGGCCTTGGCGAGGTTGCTCTCACTGCGGACGGCGTCCGCCTCTCCGGTTGACTGCGCCACCTCGAGGGCGGTGACGATCGCCAGGGCGAACAGAGGCATCGCCAGCGCTGCAGCCAGCTTCATCCGGATCGGTATGCGACGCACTTGCCCTTCCCCCTGGGGTTTCAGCGGCGCTTGCGTCCCCACGCAACGCACGCACGACAACCCCGAGCGTCATGATCGCAGATCGCGCACGGTCTGTCGCCAATCGGGCGTCGATGGATCGAACAAATCCAAGTGCTAGAGGATCGCGCCCTTCACCTTGAGATCGAGGAGCTGGTCCGTGTCGAGCCCGAGCAGCTCCTGGAGGACCTCGTCGGTGTGCTCACCATGGTCGGGGGCCCGCGTCACGTCGGGGGGCGTCTCGTCGAACTGCAGCGGGGAGGGCACCATCCGGAACGTCGTGCCGCTCCGGGCCACGACCTCGCGCACGTAGCCGTTCTCCACCACCTGCGGATCCGCGAGCAGCTCCCCGGCGGTCTCGACCGGCGCCCACACGCCCTCGACGTCCATCAGCACCGCCCGCCACTCATCGAAGGTGCGGGTGGCGAAGATCTCGTCCAACGTCTCCACGCACGCCCGGCAGTTCTGGGCGCGGGCGGCCGCGTTCGCGAAGCGCTCGTCGTCGACCAACTCGGGGTGCCCGATCTTGGTCACGAACTCGGGCCAGTAGCGATCCGACTGCAGCATGATCAGCGACAGGAAGCGGCCGTCGCCGGTGCGGTAGGTGTTGACGATCGGGTTGGGGACCTCACGGCGATCGGAGCTGGGCAACTTGCCGATCCCGAACAGCCCGGCGGCCAGCACGCTGGCCGACGTGGCCCACAGCGCCGTGGCCAGCAGCGAGTTGTCGACGACGAGGGCTTCGCCGGTGCGCTCGCGGTGGTAGAGCGCGCCGGAGATCCCGCCGGCGATCATGGCCCCGCCGATGAGGTCGCCGAAGGCGGGACCGGGCTGGCCGATCGGCCACTCCAACCCGGCCGGCGTCGCGATGTCCGCGACCGCCCGCGCCCAGAACGAGCAGCCGTCGTAGCCGCCCCGGTCGGCCTCCGGACCGCGCTGGCCCTGACCGGAGCCGCGCACGTAGATGATCATCGGGTTGGCGGCGCGCACGTCGTCGACCTCCAGCCGCAGCCGCTTGCGGGCCGGCGGGAGGAAGTTGGTGATGAACACGTCGCTCTCGGCCGCCAGGCGCATCAGGAGGTCGTGGCCCTCGCCGGTGCGCAGGTCGATGGCGACGCTCCGCTTGCCCCGGTTCGGCAGCTCTATCATGTGGTTGACGCCGCCCGGCCCGCTGGGCACCAGTCCCGACGACACCAGGCCTCGCTGCGGGTCCCCCGATTCGGGGTGTTCGATCTTGATGACGTCGGCGCCCCATTCGGCCAGCACCGCGCCCGCCGACGGTACGTAGGTCCACGCCGCCACCTCGAGCACTCGAACGCCGTCCATGATCCCCATGTGGTGGCACACCCCTTCGATTGACGCACCTGTCAGAAACACCTTACGCTTCCCAGGTGCCTTCCCGATCGCTGGACTTCGACGTCTTCGACGCCGACAACCACATGTACGAGACGAAGGACGCGCTGACCAAGCACGTCCCCGACCAGTACAAGGGCGTCGTCGACTACGTCGAGGTCAAGGGCCGTACCAAGATCGTCGTCGACGGCACGATCACCGAGTACATCCCCAATCCCACCTTCGATGTCATCGCCAAGCCAGGCGCGCAGGAGGAGTACTTCAAGCGGGGCAACCCCGATGGCAAGAGCTATCGCGAGATCATCGGCGAGCCGATGCGGGCCATCCCCGCCTTCCGGGAGCCCGGGCCTCGCCTCGAGCTGATGGACGAGTTGGGGGTCGATCGGGCGCTGATGTTCCCCACGCTCGCCAGCCTGGTCGAGGAGCGCCTGCGCGTCGACGTGCGCGCCACGCACGCCATCATCCATGCGCTCAACGAGTGGATGCTCGAGACCTGGACGTACGACTTCGAGGGCCGCATCTTCCCGACGCCGGTCATCACGCTGCCGATCGTCGAGCGCGCCATCGAGGAGCTCGAGTGGGTGGTGGAGCGAGGCGCCAGGGTGGTGCTCATCCGGCCGGCGCCGGTGCCCAGCCTCGACGGGACCTCGCGCTCGCCGGGGCTCCCCGAGTTCGACCCGTTCTGGCAGCGGGTCATCGACCTCGGGGTGCTGGTCGCGATGCACGCGTCCGACAGCGGCTATGCCCGCTACGTGAACGACTGGGAGGGCACCCGTGAGTTCCTGCCCTTCAAGCTCAGCCCGTTCCGGGCGGTCGCCATGGGCCACCGGCCCATCGAGGACACCATGGCGGCGATGATCTGCCACGGCGCCCTGTCCAGGTTCCCGGCCCTGCGGATAGCTGTGGTCGAGAACGGCAGCAGCTTCGTCCGGCCCCTCTTCCACAACTTGAAGGAGGCCTACCGGATGATGCCGCAGGGCTTCACCGAGCATCCGATCGACGTGTTCAAGCGCAACGTCTATGTCCATCCCTTCCACGAGGAGGACATCAAGGGCCTCGTCGAGCTGCTCGGCGCCGACCACGTCCTGTTCGGCTCGGACTTCCCCCACCCCGAGGGCATGGCCGATCCCATCACGTACGTCGACGAGCTCGAGGGGATGCCCCGGGACGACGTCGTGAAGATCATGGGCGGGAACCTGGCCCGGCTCATGGGGATCGGCGTCGCCGCCTGACGCAGGATTGCACGGACGCCCGAGCGCCACCGGCCGGCGTCGTTCCGCCGCGCAAGGTGACGACGCTGCTAGATTCCGGGCCTCCGTCGTCTAGCTGAGAGTTGGTGATGGGACCGCACGCTGCCAGGCAGCTCCCCGACGGGGATCCCACCTCGGTACTCAGGCGGGCCCCTTTCTCCGACAACCCCCGGGTGGGCGCCCGCGGGCAGCGCGCCCATCAGCGCATCCTCGAGGCGGCGCTGCAGGTGTTCGGCGAGGAGGGCTACCACCAGTGCGGCGTCATCCGGATCACCGAGGTGGCCGGATGCTCACGGGCCGCCTTCTACCAGTACTTCTCCAGCAAGGAAGACGTGTTCCGCCACCTCGCCGGGCAGGTGGCACGTCAGCTCGTTGCGTCGGCGGAGGCGCTCGGTCCGGTCACGGCTGACCTCGCCGGCTGGCAGACCCTGCGCACGTGGGTCGCACGCCACGGCCAGATCTACGACCGCTACGAGCCGGTGTTCGAGGCCCACCAGGCGGCGGCCGAGAGCGACAAGGCCGTCGCCAGCGGGTCCGCCCGCATCGCCGACCGCACCGTCGCAGGTGTGCGGGCCAAGCTCACGACGTCGGTTCTGCCCAGCCGGCAGCTCGACGAGGCGATCGCCATCCTGCTCGAGTGCATGACGCGGGTCCGCCGCATCGCCGAGGTCGTCGGCGCCGCGCTCGCGCAGGGGCCTGCCGGCGCCTCCGCCTACCCCCGCTCCCGCGTCGACGACGCGATCACCGACATCGTGCACCGGACGCTCGTCGGCCGGCTGGATCCCGACGTGAACGTCCATGCGCCGACCAAGCGGCGCCCACCCCGGATCCCGATGGGACCGGTGATGCTCCAGGGCCTGCAGGCCGACGACGGCCCCCACGACCTGAGCCCCACCGGGGCCCGAACCCTGGCGGCGCTGCTGGCCGCCGGCCACGACGTGCTCGTGGCGCGGGGCTATCACGGCACGCGGGTCGACGACATCACGCAGGCCGCCAGGGTCTCCCACGGCGCGTTCTATCGATACTTCGACAACAAGGACCACCTCATCCGCCTGCTGGCGGCGCGGGCCATCCGCACGGTGTCGGTGGCCATGGCCGACATCCCCGACATCTCCGACATCGTCGACAGCCCCGACACGGCCAGGTCGGCGACCTTGCCCCGGTGGTTGCGCCGCTACCACACGACCCAGGCGTCCGAGGCGGCGATGATCCGGGTGTGGCTCGACGCCACCGCCGACGACCCGAGCCTGCAGGCGGAATCGGCGGCCGCGCTCGACTGGGGCCGGCGCCGGATGGCGCGGTTCCTCGAGCCCCGGGGGTTCGGTGACGTCGACGCCGAGGCGCTCGTCATGGTGGCGCTGCTCGACGCCTTCGGGGCCCGCCCGCGTGGACCGTCCACGGTCCCGGCCACCGCCCACATCATCGAGCGAGGGTTCCTCGGGCGGTGAACCCTCCCCGCCCTCCGCCGGGGATCACTCCTCGACGGTGATCGCCCGCTCCGGGCAGTTGTCGGCCGCGCGCCGGGCGGCATCCTCCCGGCCGGCCGGTACCTCGCCGCCGTGCAACACGACGCCGTGCCCGTCCTCGTCGGGCTCGAACAGCTCCGACGCCAGGGCGTAGCACCGACCATGCCCCGTACACGTCTCGGCATCGATACGAAGCTTCATCGCTACCCCTATGGGCCTGTGGCGTCGGCCCGCGGCCGGAAGAGGGGGACGAACCACTCGCCGTTGGGCTCGAAGGTGACCTCAACCGGCATGCCGATGCGAACGTCCTCGACGGCGCAGTCGACGATGTTGGTGGTGAGCCGCACCGTCGGGTCGTCCTCGAGCTCCACGATGGCGATCACGTACGGAGGCTCGAAGCCGGGCATGAACGGCTGGTGGTTCACGGTGTAGGTCGCCACGGTCGCCCGGCCCGACACGGCCTCGGGGGCGACCTCCCGGCTGCCGCAGTACGGGCAGCGGGGCACCGGCGGGTGGTGGATCCGCCCGCAGCCGCCGCACCCGAGGAAGCGCAGGACGCCGTCGGCGCCGCTGCGCCAGAAGAACTCGTCGCTCTCGTCGGCGGCGACGAACCGCGGCGGCACGCTCACCGCGCCCCCTTGGTCAGCAGGAGGCAGCCGCACTCCGGACCGCCGCCGGCCGCGACCACGGCGACCTCGGCACCCTGCACCTGCCGGCCCCCGGCGGCGCCCCGGAGCTGCAACACCCCCTCGTGGAGGAAACCGAAGCCGTGCAGCCGCCCCGACGAGAGCTGGCCGCCCCAGGTGTTGAGCGGCAGGGTGCCACCGAGGCCGATGCGCTTGCCGCCCTCGACGAACGGGCCGCCCTCGCCCCGCCCGCAGAATCCCAGCGCCTCCAGCCAGGCCATCGTGAGCCAACTGAAGCCGTCGTAGAGCTGCGCGGTGTCGACGTCGTCGGTGGTGAGGTCGGTGCGGGCCCAGAGCGAAGCCGCCGAGTCCCGCATCGCCATGGTCGTGAGGTCGTCGAACTGGTCCCAGCTCGGGCGGCCCCGGATGGCGGTGCCGATGGCGTTGACCTGAGCGACGCCGTGGGGCGCATCGGGGGCGTGATCGCGGTGCGAGACAACCACGACCGTCGACCCGTCGCAGGGCACGTCGCAGTCGTAGAGGCAGAAGGGCTCCGAGACCATGCGGACGCTCAGGTAATCGTCCATCGTCATGGGCTCGGTGTAGATGGCCTTGGGGTTCAAGGCCGCGAACGTGCGGGCGTTGATGGCGACGGCGCCCAGGTGCTCCCGGGTCGTGCCGTAGTCGTGCATGTGCCGCATGGCGTAGCAGGCGATCCAGTTGGCGGCCGAGCCGGCGCCGTAGGGGATCAGGTACCGCATCGACGCCGGCAGGGCGCCACCGCCCGCGCCACCGCCCCCGCCGGCGGCGCCGGGGCGCAGGGGCTTGCCGCTGCCCTCCACGACCGTGCGGAACACCACGACGTGGTGAGCCAGCCCGGCGGCCACCGCCAGCACGGCCTTGTGCACCGCGCCGAGTTGCCCCGCGGTCTCCAGCCCGCCGTCGCGCCAGGCCAACCGCAGCCGCAGGGCGTCGTGGAGGTCGGCGCCGGACGCCCCGCCGAAGGGCCCGCCGGAACCCGGGTATGTCGAGATGCCGTCGATGGCGTCGAGGGTCAGGCCGGCATCGGCGACGGCCCGCTCGGTGGCCTCGATGGTCAGGTCGAGCCCGCTGCGGTGGAGGCGACGGCCGATGTCGGACTGGCCGATGCCCGAGATCACGGCCCGGCGCTCGAGCGGCTCACCCATCTCGGTCAGGGCGCCGCCGGCTCGAACAGCTCGGCCATCACCCGATCGGCGGCACGATCGCTGGGGCCCTCCCAGGTGACGGCGCCGTGGTGGAGCAGGGCCACGCGGTCACACAGGTCGAGCGCATGGCCGACGTGCTGCTCGACGATGAGCAGCGCGCTGCCCTGCTCCCGCAGCCTGGTGAGGCTCTCGTAGACACCGTCGACGATCTTCGGGGCCAGGCCGAGCGACAGCTCGTCCGCGACCAGCACGGCGGGGGACTCGACCAGCACCCGCGCCATCGAGAGCATGCGCTGCTCCCCTCCCGATAGCGTGCCCGCCAGTTGGCGGCGCCGCTCCCCGAGCACCGGGAACATGCTGAAGGCCTGCCCGAGCCCGTGGCCAACGCCGTTGCGTCCCTTGGACTGCCGGAACGAGAGCGTGAGGTTCTCCTCGACCGTCAGCGTGGCGAACACCGAACGGCCCTCCGGCGCGTGCGCCACACCGGCCCGGGCGAACCTGAAGGTTCCCGACCCCGTGACGTCCCTGCCCTCGACCAGCACCGACCCGCTGCTCGGTGCCACCAGGCCCGTCGCCACCCTGGCCACCGTGGTCTTGCCGGCGCCGTTGGCGCCCAGCAGGGCCACCGCCTCGCCGGGGCCCACCGTGAGGCTCACGCCGAACAGGGCACGGAACGGCCCGTAGGCCGCCGACACATCACGCAGCTCCAGGACCGCGGGACCGGCAGGGGCGGCGGCGGCAGCGGCTTCGGTCGCCGGCGAGTCGGGCGCGTCCGTCACGAGGCCGCCTCCACGTCGCCGAAGTAGGCGGTGCGAACCTCGTCGCTGGCCATCACCTCGGCCGTCCCCCCCGAGGCGATGAGGCAGCCGAAGTCGAGGACGTAGCACCGCTCCGTGAAGCTCGACACCAGCTCCACATCGTGCTCGACCAGCAGGATGGCGAAGCTGTGGGTGGCCTGCACCTCCTGGAGGGTGCGGGCCAGGTGGGCGGTCTCGTCCCGGTCGAGGCCCGACGAGGGCTCGTCCAGGAGCAGCAGCTTGGGCTCGGTCATCAGCGCCCGGCCGACCTCCACCAGCCGGCCCTTGCCGAGGCTGAGGCGCTCTATGGGCTCCTCCGCCAGGTCGGCCAGGCCGAGCATCTCGAGTACCTCGTCGCAGCGGGCGACCTCCTCGGCACGGGGCCTGCCCCGGCCCAGCAGGTCCTTCCACAGCCGCCCGTCACCCCGGCGGGTCCGCTCGGCGATCAGCAGGTGCTCGCGCACCGTGGACTCGGTGAACAGCTCGATCCGCTGGAAGGTGCGGCCGACGCCGCGGCGGGCCCGGGCGTGGACCGTCAGGCCGCCGATGTCCCGACCCTCGAGCAGCACCTCGCCAGCCTCGGGCCTGAGCACGCCCAGGACACAGTTGAAGAACGTCGTCTTGCCGGCGCCGTTGGGACCGATGAGCCCGACGCGCTCGCCGGCTTCCATGCGCAGGGTGACGTCGTCGAGGGCGACGATGCCGTCGAAGTGCTTGGTGACGCCCGCGGCCTCGAGGACGGCGGCCATCAGCGCGCCTCCTCGGCACCGACCGGGGCCGGCTCGTCCGCGGCAGCCGCCACCTCGCGCCCCTCGGGTCCGCCGCCGGTCGCGGCGCCGACAGGCCCCGGTTGCTCGGCTGCGGTCTCCGCAGGCGGGCCGGCGCGCCTGTCCAGGCGTCGCATCCATTGGCGCTTGCCGTTCTCGACCAGGCCCTCGGGGTGACGGGCGAACTGGATGGCGAGGAACCCGAACAGCACGAACCGCCACTCGGGCGAGATGGGGAAGACCCCGGGCACGCGGTCGGGGCTGCGCAGGATCCAGGCGAGGAGGTCGCCCCGCAGCACCAGCGGCGCGAAGAGGGCGAACGAGGCACCGGCGATGGCCGCGCCATCCACGGTGCGGGACCCGAGCGCGACCACGAGCACCAGCCAGAACATGGCCACGAACGGGGCGAAGTTGCTGGGGTAGTTCACGTTCTGCTGGTGCATGGACAGCATCGCGCCGCCCAACCCGGCGATGAACGCCGACACGCCGAAGGCGACGATCCGGGCCCGCGCCGGTGAGATGCCGATGGACGCCGCAGCCAACTCGCTGCCCCGCAGGGCGCGCAGGGTCCGGCCCACCGTGCCCCCCCGGATCCGGATGACCGCCACGGCGACCACCGCGAAGACCACCACCGCCAGGGCCAGGAAGGACAGGTCATTGGCGAAGTCCCAGGGGCCGATGGTCGGCCGTGGGACCCGGGTCCCCTCCAGCAGCGCGGTGTCCCCGCCCCCGATCCAGGACAGCTTCACCATCACCGCATCGAAGAAGTAGGCGAAGGCGAGCGTGGCGATGGCGAACCAGATGCCGCCGAGCCGGAGCACCGGCAGGGACAGCAGCGCCCCGCAGGCGGCGGCCGCCGCGGCGCCGATGAACGCGGCGACGAGGACGGACGTGCCGTAACGGTCGGCGAACTGGAAGACCGTGAACCCGCCGATCGCTGCGAACGCGCCCTGGCACAGGGAGATCTGGCCGGCGAAACCGGTGATCACCGTGATCGACAGGTAGATCGTGGCCAGGATCACGGCCTGGGTGACCAGGAAGATCCACGAGTCGTCGGCCCGGAAGAACACGACGAGGCCGACCACGAGGAAGAAGCCAAGTGCGAACACCCGGGTGGCCACCGTCATGCCCGCGCTGCGGGTGGTGGCGGCCAGGGATGGTGGCGGGGGGTCGACGCTCGCGAGGGGGTCGGCGGCCTCGCGGGTGCGGCGGATGGCCGGCCACAGCACCAGCACGCCGAAGAGCACGACGAAGGGCACGGCCGGGGTGAGGTTCTCCTGGACGGCCTGCAGCCAGGCGTTGTCGGCGCTCCAGCGCGGCAGGAAGGTGTTGAGCAGGGCGATGAAGATGCCCAGCGCCAGCCCGCCGGCGAGGGCGCGGGGCAGGCTGACGAGCCGGCCCAGCGCGGCGGCGGCGATGGCGACGACCACGAGGTTGAAGTAGTCGGCCGCAACGAGCGTGTTGAACCGGGGGGCGATCAGGACCCCGGCCATGCCGGCGAAGACGCTGGACAGCGCCCAGGCGAAGGCCGACACCCGGTCGGACCGGATCCCCGCCAGCTCGGTCATGCGCGGGCTCTCGACGACCGCCCGCATGGCCAGGCCGAGGGCGGTGAAGCGGAACAGGGCCGCCAGCCCCAGCATCCCCACCACCGCCACGCCCAGCGCCACCAGCTCGTCGCGGCTGAAGGCGTAGACGCCGAACGGGTCGTAGAACACCGACGCCCCGTCGGGCACGATGCCCTCGGGCGTCCGCCCCGCGACCGCCTGGAAGTCGACGATCAGCCCGAACAGGGCGGGCAGGGCGACCGAGAGGCCGATGGTCACCACCAGCTTCGCCACCGCCGATGCCGTGCGCAGGTGCCGGAAGATGAGCCGTTCGAGCAGCAGCCCGATGAGCGGCGCGAGCACGAACACCGACAGGATCAGCGCCGGCGCCGTGGCCCAGCCCCACTCCTCCCGGGCGTGGAAGAACAGGGCCGCCGACACGTACGCCTGGGCACCGAAGGCGAGGTTGAACACCCCCGACGTCTTGTACGTGAGGACGAAGCCGAGGGCGATGAGCGCATAGACCGCCCCTGGCGGCGTGCCCTGGAGTATCGCCCGGAAGATGTCCTCGGGGACCGATGCCGCCAACATCATGGGCGCGGTACTAGCACGTGCTCAGTTGAAGGACGTCGGGGTGGGCTCGGACCAGTCCTGGTTGTCGTTGGACCAGCACAGCCACGGCTCGTCCGGCGGTCCCACGGTCTCGAACGCGCCGTCGACGATCTGGACCAGCGGCGCGCACTCCTGCGCGTAGTCGGTCTCCGGCTCGCCGTCGACCACGGCGACGTGCTGGCGGGTCCAGTCGATGGGGTTGATGAGCCCGCCGGCGTCGTACTCGGTCATCTCGTTGGTGGCGTCGACCACCGACTGGCGGTCGAACTCGGGACCGGCGGCCAGCAGACCCTGGAAGGCGAGGTCGGCGTTGATCCATCCCACCATCGACTGCTCGGCGAGCTCGCCGCCCGTGTCGTCCATCCACTGCTGGAAGTCCTCCAGCGCTGTCCCCTCGGCCTCGGCCTCGAAGGGCAGGAACTGCACGGTGACGTAGTCGCCCTCGAACAGGTCGGCGTTCTCCTCGACGAACCTCTGGTCGTAGGTGTTGGGGTGGTAGAGGGTGACGTCGTCCATGCCCTGGCGCTGGAGCTCCTGGGCCAGGGTCTTCATGCCGTTGAGGTCGATGCACCCCGCGATGAAGTCGACGCCGGCGTCCTTCATCGTCGTGACCTCGGGCGCGATGCCGTTGGGCAGCCCGTACGCCAGGTCGTCCTTGACGTAGGCCACCTCGGCCCCGACCTCGTCGCCGTACAGCTCGACCGAGTCCGCCGACCCGTGGGCGCACAACCGCGACGTCTCGGTGATGCCGTAGCCGAGCGTGGCCACCCGGCTGGCGCCCGCCTCCCCCACCACCCAGGGGATCCCGCGGCCCGTGCAGTCGGAGCACGGGCCCTGGATGTGGCCGAAGATGTGCTCGCGGCCGGCCATCTCGTTGCCGTGGATGCCCCACACGTAGGTGGGGATGCCGGCCTGGTCGAGGTCCCCCCAGCCGCTGGGGGCCAGGGTGGCGTTGAAGTTCCCGAGGCTGTCGTCGGCGGAGATCACGTCCAGCGCCCGCACCTGGTTGTTGGCCAGCTCGTCGTCGAGCACTTCGGACACGACCAGGTCGCGCCCGTAGATGCCACCCTCGCTGTTGCGGAAGGCGAAGTAGGCCTCGATGCCGGCGACGTAGCAGTCGAGGATGCAGGTGCCGAGCGGGTTGCCCGCCTCCGTGCCGATGACCGAGTAGCGGATCTCGTTGTCGGTCACGCCCGGGACGCCCGAGATCTCCACGAAGGTGTCGCGGTCGCCCGATGCCGCCTCCTCGCCGGTCTCGGCGTCGTCGGACGTGGTGCCGGTGGCGGCGCCGTCGTCGTCGTCATCGCCGGAGTTCCCGCACGCGGCCAGCACCAGGCCGAGGACGCAGAGCGCCACGACGAAGCCTCGGGCCCGACGCGAACGGCCGTGGGAGCGGGACACAGGTGCTGTCATTGGCTTCCCCCCTGTTCGGCCCGAGGGCCCGCCAGAAATGTGACGCGACAGTTAGATACGAACCATAGCGCAGGCCGTCCGCGGGTGACACGGCACGCCGATGCCACAACGGGGCTCGCTACAGGATCGCGCCGGACTCCTTCATGGCCGAGATCGCCTCCCAGTCGAACCCGGCGTCGAGCAGGACCTGCTCGGTGTGCTCGCCGTGCTCGGGGGCCCGCTGCACGGCCACCGGCCGTTCGTCGAACTGCGCCGGGCTGGCCACGAGCTGGACCTGCTCCCCGTTGGGCGCCTCCATGACCGGAAGGTAGCCGTTGGCGATGACCTGTGGGTCGAGGTAGAGCTCGTCCAGCGTCTGGAACGGCGTCCACACGCCGGCGAAGCCCGCGAGCACCTCCTTCCAGTGCCCGAGGGGCTTGGATCCGAAGGCCTCGTCGAGGACGGCGACACACGCCTCGCTGTGCTGGGCGCGGGCCGCGCTGGTGGCGAAGCGCTCGTCGGTGGTCAGCTCGGGGCGTTCGAGGCGCGTGGCGAGGTCGTCCCAGAACTTGTCGGACTGCAGCAGCACCAGGCTGATGAACCGGTCGTCGGCGGTCCGGTAGGTGTTCACCCCCGGGTTGGGGTTCTTGCGCCGGTCGGCGGTCGGCAGGCGGGTGAGCCCGAACAGCTTCGCCGCCACCACCATGGGCGAGAGCTGCCACATGGCGGTGGCGAGCAGCGACACGTCCACGACGGCGGGCTCACCGGTGCGCTCCCGCTGCAGCAACGCGGCGGCGATCGCACCGGCGGTGGCGAGCCCGCCCATCACGTCCCCGAAGGCCGCCGAGGGTTGGCCGGCCGGCCAGCCTTCGGCGTTGCTGGGCATCACCGCGGCGACACCCCCACGGGCCCAGAACGAGGCGGCGTCGTAGCCGCCCTTCTCGGCGTCTGGCCCCCTCGCTCCCTGCCCCGAGCCGCGCGCCACGATGACGCGTGGGTTGCGGGCCCGGACGTCGTCGACGTCCACGCCCAGCTTGCGCCGCACCTGTGGCAGGTAGTTGGTGAGGTAGACGTCGGCCCCCTCGATCAGCCTCATGAACGCCTCGTGCCCATCGTGCCGGGAGACGTCGATGGCGACCGACCGCTTACCGCGGTTGGGCTGTTCCATCATGAAGTTGATGCCGCGGTCGCCGCCCGGCAGCAGGCCCGAGGTGACGAGCCCACGTTGGGGATCGCCGGTGACCGGGTGCTCGACCTTGATGACGTCGGCGCCCCAATCGACCAGGACGGTGCCGGCCGACGGCACGAACATCCAGCTCGCCAGCTCGACGACCTTGATCCCGGCGAGGGGCCCCACCCCCGTTCTGGCGTCTGTCATGCCGAGATCTCGGCTCGAGGGACGCCGGAACCGGGCTGTGGCGCCGGCCAGCCCACGGTCTTGGTCTCGGTGAAGATCTCGAGGCCCTCGATTCCGCACTGGCGACCGACGCCCGAGCCCTTGTAGCCGCCGAACGGTGCGTCGGCGCCGTACCAAACGCCACCGTTGATCCCGAGCGTGCCCGTGCGGATCCGCCGGGCCACGCCCTTGGCCCGCTCGAGGTCGCCGGAGGTGATCGCGCCGGACAGCCCGTAGGGCGAGTCGTTGGCGATGCGAACGGCGTCGTCGTCGCCGCCGTACGGGATCATCACCAGCACGGGCCCGAATATCTCCTCCCGGGCGACGGTCATGCCGTTGTCGACGTCGGCGAACAGCGTCGGCTCGACGAAGAAGCCCCTCGGCAGGTGAGCGGGCACGCCACCGCCGGTGACCAGCCGCGCCCCCTCGGCCTTGCCCTTCTCGATGTAGCCCAGCACGCGGTCCTGCTGCTTGCGGGAGATCTGCGGGCCCTGGAGGACCGACATGTCGGTCGGGTCGCCGTAGCTCCAGCCGTCGAAGCCGGCGCGGACCAGGTCGACGGCTTCGTCGTAGCGGTCGCGCGGCACGAGGATCCTCGTGGCGATGGCGCAGCCCTGGCCCCCGTGCATGCAGGACGAGACTGCGGCGGGCAGCGACTTCTCGAAGTCGGCGTCGTCGAGGAGCAGGTTCACGGACTTGCCGCCGAGCTCGAGGAACGTGGGCTTCAGCGTGGCCGATGCCGCCTCCATGATCCGACGGCCGGTGGCGGTCGAGCCCGTGAAGGCCACCATGTCGACGTCCGGCGACGTGGTGATGACCTCGCCCACCAGGTGGTCACGGCTGCTGACGATGTTGACGACCCCCGGCGGGAGCTCGGTCTGCTCGGCGATCAGCCGGCCGATGCGGGCGGCGTTGAACGGCGTGTCGGGCGCCGGCTTCACCACGCACGTGTTCCCCATCGCGAGGACCGGCCCGAGCTTGTTGAGCAGGATCTCCACGGGGAAGTTCCAGGGCGCGATGATCCCGACGACGCCGACGGGCTCCTTCCACACGACGCGCTCGGTCTCGTAGCCGACGCCCATGGCGTCCTTGGGGCCGATCGGCCGCTCCCACGGGAACTCGTCGATCATCCCGGCGGGCCACAGCAGCGCCTCCCGCAGCGGGGCGTCGAGCTGCGGCCCGTAGGTGAGCAGGATCGGGCAGCCGACCTCGGCCACCAGCTCGTGGCGGAGCTCCTCGCGCTCGGCCTCGATGGCCGCCTGCAACTGGTGCAGGCCGCGGGCCCGCAGGTCCCGGTCGGTGGACCAGGCGGTGGTGTCGAACGCCCGCCGCGCCGCCGCCACGGCCGCGGCCATGTCGGCCGCCGACCCGTCGGCGACCACGCCGAGGACCTCCTCCGTCGCGGGGTTGACGTTCTCGAACGTGGCGCCGCCCTCGGCGTCGACGAGCTTGCCGTCGACCAGCATCTTCGAGTCAGGCACGTCCAGCCCCCCTTGTTGTCCAACAGCTCGCTGAGCTGGCCGTCCGTGTCGCCGCGCCGAACCGTACAACAGAGAAGGTGACGTGAGCGTCAGAATCGAGCCCCGTGATGGGTTAAGGTGACGCCGCCGTCAGGTCCGGGGTGACGGGGAGGAGCGCGGTATGAGCTCGTACGAGGCCACCACGCCGAGGCCGGATTTCATCGACATGGCCCGCAACCCGCAGCCCACGTACCGGGCCATGCGCGAGGCGGCGGCGGTCCATCCCGTCGACGACGCCATGGTCGTCGTCTGCCGCCGGGGCGAGATCGAGGAGGCCTTCCGCCGCCCCGACGTCTTCTCGTCGAACATGTCGGCGGTCGACCTCCAGAACGTGCGGCCGATGATCCCCCTGCAGATCGACCCACCCGACCACCGCAAGTTCCGCAAGATCCTCGATCCGCTGTTCGCCCCGCGGCGGATGGCGGAGCTGGAGGAGCCGCTCACCAGGCTCGTCAACGACCTCATGGACCGCTTCGAGGGACGAGACGAGATCGACTTCGCGGCCGAGTTCTCCGTCCCGTTCCCGTCACAGGTCTTCCTCACCCTCCTCGGCCTGCCGCTGGACGAAACGCCGCGGTTCCTGGCCATGAAGGACGGGATCATCCGGCCCGAGCACGTGACCGGGAGGACGCGGGGCAGCACGGTCGCCGTCGCCCACCAGAGGGACTCCGCACGCTCGATCTATGCGTACTTCGACGATGTCCTGGATCAGCGCCAGATCGAGGGCCAGGACGACATCCTCACGACGTTCCTCCACACCGAGGTCGACGGGCACCGCCTGACCAGGGAGGACATCCTCGACATCTGCTTCCTGTTCCTCATCGCCGGGCTCGACACCGTGACGGCGTCGCTCGACTGCTTCTTCGCCTACCTCGCCCGGCACCCGGAACAGCGGCGCCGGCTCGCCCAGGACGCGGGCAGCATCCCGGCCGCCGTCGAGGAGCTGCTCCGGTGGGAGTCGCCGGTCACGACCGTGGCCCGCGTGGCCGTCGAGGACACCGAGCTGGGCGGCTGCCCCATCAAGGCCGGCCAACACGTGAACGTGCTCATCGGTTCGGCCAACACCGACGACGCCGAGTTCGGCGACGGTGACGAGGTCCGCTTCGATCGTGACCCCAACCGCCACCTCGCCTTCGGCGGCGGGATCCACCGGTGCCTGGGCTCACACCTCGCCCGCCACGAGCTGCGGGTGGCGCTGCGGGAGTGGCACCGGCGGTTTCCCGACTACTCCATCAGGCCCGGCCACACGCTGTCGTACACGCCCGGCGTGCGCTCGATCGACCACTTCCCGATGATCCTGGGGCCGGCGGGGCGGTAGCCCACTAGGCCGACCCGCACCGAATCGGCGCCGGAATCTCCCGGTACCCGCAAGAAATCGGCGCCGGAACAATCAGGGCTGGGCGCGAGCCCGGGCCGCCGCCACCCCTCGCTGGACCGCCCCCCGGATGATGGCGTCGTTGTCCCTGGAGATGAAGCGGTGGACCCGGGCCTCGAGGAACCGCCGGGCGAGCGGGTTGAAGGCCTCGTAGGTCTCCCCGAAGCTCACGCGTGTGCGGCCGCCGCCGAGGTCCTCGAGGCGGTGCCACCCGGTCGCCTGCGACCACAACGGCTTGCCGACGGCCTCGTAGCGGGAGAACTCGGGGGGACGGGACTCGGCGATGACCTCCCACGATCGTCCGACGCCACCGCTGAGCAGGTAGCGCGGCACCCGGAAGCGACAGAAGCGCACCAGCCCCAACCCGGTCTCGTCGCCCGGGTGGACGATCTCGATGCGGACGTCGCCGTGCTCGATCACGCGGCGCTCGCCGTCGGGCAGCGGTGCCAGCGGCGGGTGCAGCGCCCGCCAGGCCTCCTCCGGTGTCGCGTCGATCACGAACGAGAACTCGTGCCGCCTCATTGCGACGAGTATGTGACACCCACGTCAACTCGGCAACGGCACTCGGGATATCCTGCCGTCCGTCAGGTCCTGCAGGCTCCGGCAGCGAGGGGGGAAGCGTGGAAGACGTCTTGGGGTACGACGGCCGGCGGGTGATCGTCACCGGGGCGGCGTCGGGGATGGGCGAGGCGACGGCCAGGATCCTCGTCGAGCTGGGCGCCGAGGTGATCGCCGTCGACATCAAGCCGGCCGCCGTCGACGTCGCCGAGTTCCAAGAGGTCGACCTCCGCGACAGGGCGGCCATCGAGGCGGCCGCCGCCAAGGTCCGGACGCCCGTCCATGCGTACTTCAACTGCGCGGGGCTGCCCGGGCCGCCGTTCTCCGACGTCGACGTGATGCTGGTCAACTTCGTGGGGGCCCGGCACCTCGTCGAACAGGTGCTCCCCAAGATGGCGGAGGGTTCGGCGATCGCCTTCGTCGCTTCCAACGCCGGCCTGGGCTGGCAGCAGCAGCTCGGCACGCTCACGGGCCTCATCGACTGCGAGGGCTTCGACGCCGGCAGGGCCTGGTGCGAGGCCAACTCCGAGGCGATCGGCGGCGCCAGCGCCTACGCGTTCTCGAAGCAGGTCATCAATGCGTGGGTGGCGTCCAAGGCCGGCGACTACCTCGCGAAGGGTGTGCGCGTCAACTGCACCAACCCTGGCCCGACCGAGACCCCGATGATGCCGTTCTTCCACAAGTCCTACGGGAAGGGGATCGTCGACGCCGCCATGGGCCCCCTCGCCCGGTACTCGACCCCCGAGGAACAGGCCTGGCCGCTGGTGTTCCTCAACAGCCCCCGCCTGTCGTACGTGACCGGCGAGGCGTTCTATGTCGACGGCGGCTTCTTCGGCGCGCTCCAGACCGGCCAGGTCGACTTCTCCGACGTCACACCCGCGGAGTAGGTCCAGCCGCCACGTGGACCGGCACGTTGGAGAAGCCGGCGACGTTGGACATCTGCACGCGGCCCAGGCCGCCCTCGTCGATCTCGTAGCGGGGCCAGCGCCGCACCATCTCCTCGATGGCGATGCGGCTCTCCATGCGCGCCAGGGCGGCGCCCAGGCAGCTGTGGATGCCGAGCCCGAACCCGAGTGACTGGCTGGGTGGCCGATCGATGTCGAACGCGTCGGGATCGTCGAAGAACCGCTCGTCCCGGGTGGCGGCGCCGGTGATCAACAGCACCGGATGGCCGGCCGGCAGCGTCACACCGTGGAGCTCGGCGTCCTGCAGCGAGAACCGGCCCTGGTACTGGGACGGCGGCCAGATCCGGAGGATCTCCTCCACCGCCGCCGGGATCTTGCCCGGGTCGTCGATGACCTTCCGGTACTGCTGGGGATGGCGGGCGAACAGCACGAAGGCGTTGCCCACGAGCTTGGTCACGGTCTCGGCCCCGGCGCCACCGAGGAGCGTGGCGAAGCCCGCGATCTCCGCGTCGTCCAGCTTGGTCACGCCCTGGCCGTCCTCCCGATCGACCTCCGCCTCCGTGAGACGGCTGATCATGTCGTCTCCCGGGCGGCCCCGCTTCTCCCGCACGAGTCCGTAGAAGTAGGCGCCTGCCTCCACCGACGCGGCCTCGCCGTCGGGGGTCGGCCCCAGTTGGCCGGGCACCCGGTGCAGCTGGCGATCGAGCCAGTGCCGGATCTGCTGGCGGTCAGCTTCGGGGACGCCGAGGATGCGGGCGATGATCTCCACCGGGAATGGTCCGGAGAGCTCGGCGACGGCATCGAAGCGGTCGCGACCCGCCAGCGGCTCGACGTAGCTGTCGATGACCTCGCGCACGATCGGCTCGAAGGACTGCACCGCCCGGGGTGTGAAGACCCGGCTCACGAGGGCCCGCAGCCGGTCGTGCGCCGGCGGGTCCATCATGATGATGCTGCGGAACAGCGCCACCTGTTCGGGCGGCGTCGACAGCGTATGCAGGTCGACGCCGTGGCTGCTGGAGAACGTCTTCCAGTCCTTGTGGGCCTCGACGACGTCGTCGTAGCGCGACAGGGCCCAGAAGCCGTAGCGCTCGCTGTGGTACACGGGCGCCTCGTCACGCAGGCGCCGGTACATGTCGTAGGGGTCCTCGAAGAAGACATCGGAGAAGGGATCGAACTCGACCCGCGCCTCGCTGGTCGCCTCACCGGTCGACACGTCGGACATGGGCCCATCCCCCTGACGGCTCGCGCTGGTGGAGAACGACGTTATCAGCGGCGACGGCGGCCGCCGGCCCCCGCACGCCGCGCCGCCGCGGCGGTTCCGGTCGCAGCCGCGTCGCCCGGCGGCAGGGCGGCGCCGAGGCAGAAGGCCCAGAGCTGCTGCGGGCGCACCTCGACGCCGGTCATGTGGATGCCCAGCACGTGCATGTGGGCGGCGGAGATGAGGGTCTCGGAGAGCAGCATCGTGAGGGCGGCCGCGTCGATGTCGCTCCGCAACCGCCCGCTGGCCCGCCCGGCGTCCACGATCTCGGCCAGCAGGTCGATCTGGGGCGCGATGGCGGCGGCGAAGTCCGCCGGCCGCCTCTCCGCCAGTTGCAGGTGATAGATCGTGAGGGCCCGGGTGCCGGGCGCGGAGACCTGCTGCGCCGTCCGGTACAACCCGGTGACGTAGGCGTGGAGCTGGTCGATCGGATCGTCCGTGCGCTCGACCTCTTGGCGCAGCCGCTCGACGAAGCCACGGATGGCCTCCTCGAACAGCGCCAGGAGCAACTCGTCCTTGCCACCGAAGTGCTGGTAGAAGGACCGCAGGGACATCTTCGACCGCTCGACGATGTCCTGCACCGTGAAATCGATGCGGCCGGTCTCGGCGAGCAGTTCGCTGGCGGCGGCGAGGAACCGGTCGCTCCTGCTCACCGCCCGGGCACGAGCCGTGCGGAGCGACCGCTCCACGGCCCGCTCACGCCAGGAGGAGTCGGCGCGGTCGCCGGGTGCACGGTGGGCACCCTCGGTCTGCTCGCGCGGCATGGTGTAAAGGTAATTCTCCGGGACGCAATGCGTGGCTTTCACCACGAGACTACCCTCGGCAAACGACGCACGGCCCGAGGGGGTGGCGATGAACATCGACGAGATGACCATGGTGAGCGTGGACGACCACGTGGTCGAGCCACCCCATCTCTTCGAGGGACGGCTACCGGCCAAGTACGCAGATCTGGCGCCACAGTTCGTCACCCGCGAGGACGGGACCAACGCCTGGCGCTACGGCGGCGAGGAGGTCGGCAACGTCGCCCTCAACGCCGTGTCGGGGCGGCCGCTGGAGGAGTATGGCATGGAGCCGACCTCGTTCGAGGAGATACGGCGCGGTTGCTGGGACATTCACGAACGGGTGAAGGACATGGACGCCAACGGCGTACTCGGGTCCCTCTGCTTCCCGTCGTTCCCGCAGTTCTGCGGCCAGCTCTTCGCCCGCACCGAGGACAAGGACGTTGCCCTGGCCATGGTGCGGGCCTACAACGACTGGCACATCGACGAGTGGTGCGGCACCTACTCCGGCCGCTTCATCCCCTGCATGCTCCCCGCGATCTGGGATCCCGAGGTCTGCGCCACCGAGGTGCGGCGCGCCGCGGCCAAGGGCGCCCACGCCGTGACGTTCTCGGAGAACCCGTCCAAGCTCGGCTGGCCGAGCATCCACTCCGACCACTGGGACCCGTTCTGGACGGCCTGCTCCGACGAGAACGTCGTCGTGTGCATGCACATCGGCTCGTCGTCGCAGCTGGTCATCACCGCCCCAGACGCCCCGATCGACTGCCTGATCACGCTGACGCCCATGAACATCGTGCAGGCGGCGGCCGACCTGGTGTGGTCGCAGGTGCTGCGCAGGTTCCCCCGGTTGAACATCGCGCTCTCCGAGGGCGGCATCGGCTGGATCCCCTACTTCCTCGAGCGGGTCGACTACAACTACGAGCGCCACCACCGCTGGACGGGGCAGGACTTCGGCGACCAGCGGCCCAGCGAGGTGTTCAACGAACACGTCGTCACGTGCTTCATCGACGACCACTTCGGCGTGGCCAGCCGCGAGTTCCTCAACATGGACCGGGTGTGCTGGGAGTGCGACTACCCGCACTCCGACTCGACGTGGCCGACGGCGCCGGAGACCCTCGCCAAGCAGCTCGACGGCGTGTCCGATCACGACATCGACCGCATCACCCACCTGAACGCGATGCGGCTGTTCAGCTTCGACCCGTTCGGCGTGCGGCCTCGCGAGGAGTGCACCGTGGGTGCCCTTCGCCAGCGGGCGGCCGGCCACGACGTGAGCATCCGTTCCACCAACCGGTCGCACGTCGGCTCCCACAAGGCGCTCTCCGCCGACCTGGAAGCGCCCCGCTGATCATTCTGGTTGTAGGCGTGCGGTCATATGCCGCATGGCTACAACCGGTTGCGCAGGAGCGGCGCCTGCTGCTGCCGGTGCCGCTCGATCCGGCGCTACCCCGCCAGGGCGGACGCCGCAGGGTGGACCACCTCGTCGGCATAGCGCCGGAGCCCCTCGACGGCGTCACGGGACCGCTGCCACGGCCGGACGATGACCCGCCCGACGCCGGCGTCCGCGTAGCGGACGACTTCGCCGAGGTCGGCGGGCGTGCCGCCGATGGTGACCTCGACCCGGCCGTCGCGCCCGGCGCCGGCGCGCAGGGCGGCGAGGCGCGCGACCTGGGGCGGGATCTGCTCCAGCGTGTGGTTCATGGGCACCCAGCCGTCGCCCAGCGTGGCGGCGCGGCGCAGCGCCGCTGGACCGTCGCCGCCGATGATGAGCGGTGGGTAGGGCTGCTGCACCGGCTTGGGCTCGAACATCACCGGCTCGAAGTCGAAGAACTCGCCGTGGTGCTCGATCTCGGGCTCGGTCCACAGCCGCCGGCACACGGCGATGGCCTCGTCGACCCGGCGGCCCCGGCTCTCGAAGTCGAGGCCCACGGCGTCCCACTCGCCCCGCAGCCAGCTGGCGCCGATGCCGAACTCGGCGCGGCCGCCCGACACGATGTCGAGGGTGGCCACGGCGCGCGCGGCGACGAACGGGTGGCGCAGGCCGATGTTGTAGACGTGGGTGGAGAAGCCGATGCGCTCGGTGCGGCCGGCGAGGAAACCCAGATAGGTGAAGGCGTCGAACACCGGCACGTCGGCGGGCACGGGTGGGTGGTCAGCCCCGTGGAACGGGCTGCCCTCGGTCTGCACGGGAAAGACCAGGTGCTCGGGCAGCCAGACGGAGTCGAAGCCGAGGCGGTCGGCTTCCTCGGTCACGTCCGGCCACACGCGGGGATTGAGCATTCCGAGCGAGATGGCGAACTTCACGGCGGCTCCCCGGTCCGATCGTTCATTCCCCTCCTCGAGACCCGCTCCCCGCGAGTGCCCTTCTCCGTAATCGGAAGGCTAGTCTCCGGTCGCGCCGCAGCTCACCCGCCAGGACACGAAGGGGGACCATGCCTGACTACGAGTTCGTGACCTACGAGACGCTGGACGAGGGCGCCATCGCTCGCATCATGTTGAACCGGCCCGAGGCTCGGAATGCGCAGAACCGCGGGCTCCTGGTCGATCTCGGCGACGCCCTCCTGCAGGCCGAGGCCGACGACCGCGTGCGGGTCGTGATCCTGGGTGGGCTGGGGCCGATGTTCTCTGCGGGCCACGACATGGGTTCCAAGCAAGCCATCGCCGAGCGCACGCCCGGTCCGACGCAACACCCGACCGTGGGGATCAACGGCGGCACGCGGCAGGGCGCCGAGGCGCTGATGCTCCAGGAATGGCACTACTACTTCGACAACACGCGGCGCTGGCGCAACCTGCGCAAGATCACCATCGCCCAGGTCCACGGGACCGTGTATGCGGCCGGGCTCATGCTCATGTGGGCGTGCGACCTGATCGTCGCCGCCGAGGACGCGAAGTTTGCCGACGTTGTCGGCACGCGGCTGGGCATGTGCGGCGTGGAGTACTTCGCGCACCCTTGGGAGCTCGGGCCCCGCAAGACCAAGGAGCTCATGCTCACGGGCGACTCGATCGACGCCCAGGAGGCCCACCAGCTCGGCATGATCAGCAAGCTGTTCCCCGAGGCCGAGTTGGGCGAGCGCACGTTGGAGCTCGCCCGCCGCATCGCCCAGCTACCCACCATGACCGCGCTGCTGATCAAGGAATCGGTCAACCAGACCGTCGACAACATGGGCTTCCACAACGCCCTCAACGCGTGCTTCACGCTGCACGAGCTGAACCACTCCCACTGGGCTCAGATCCACGACAACAAGTACCCCGTGGCGCTGCCCGAAGACGGCATCGCCGACTGGCGCTCGGCGCCGCCCGTCAAGCCGGCCCGCAAGGACATGGCCGAGGCGCCCGCCCCCTGACGGGACGCCGCCGACCCGACGAGTACCGGCGTTCGGACGCGCCGGAATCGGTCACATCCGAACGCTGGAACGGGTGTGCTCCGGCTCGGACCCGACGGTGCGACCATGGGGCCATGGCGACCGGTGCCATCGAGGCGCGCTACGACGGCCACGCCGAGTTCTACGACCAGCTGTTCGCCGCGTACGCCGACCCGACCGATTCGCCCGGGGCCGACCTGGCCCGACTCGTGGGACCCCCGGGCGGCGACGGGTGGGTGCTGGACGTGTGCTGCGGCGGAGGACTGAGCGGCCTGGCGCTGGCCGCCGCCGGCTGGCGCGTCCGGGGCGTCGACATATCGCCCGACCAGCTTCGGCTGGCGGCCACGCGGCTGGGTGCCATGGCCCGAGCCGATGCCCATCACTTGCCGGTTCGATCCGGCTCGATCGGGCAGGTCGCAGCCATGTTCGCCCACACCGACGTCGACGACTTCGGCGCCGTGGTCGGCGAGGTTGCCAGGGTCCTCTCCCCCGGCGGTCGCTTCGCCTACGTGGGGACGCATCCGTGCTTGGTCGGACCGCACATCGACAGTCCCGTGGTCAACGACGAGCGGCTGTCCATCAGCGCGGGCTACGGCGACGCCCGCTGGCTGCCGCCCGAGGCCTTCGACACGCCGCGCTTCGGTCCCGGCATCCGACGCCGCGTCGGCGCCCGGCATGTGCCCCTCGCCGGCCTGTTGGCAGCCTTCATCGACGCCGGGCTGGTGCTCGAGCAGGTCTGCGAGGCCGGGGGCGGCCTGGTCCCCTGGCGCCTCGGCGTCGCCGCGGTCAAGGCGCGGCGCGGGTCGAGCTGAGGCCGTCCGTCGAACTCACAGTGGACCCGGGGGTGTCCGCTATCCTGAATCGTCCCCGTTCGGGGGGTGTAGCTCAGCTGGAAGAGCGCTTCGGTCGCATCGAAGAAGTCGTGGGTTCGAGTCCCATCACCTCCACCAGGGAAATCGACAAAGGTGCAGGTCAACGGCGATGCGGCCGGTCCTTGGTGTTGTCCACAACAACCATCGAGAACCGGCAATTGTCCAGTGCTAGGGGCACGCGGAGGGCA
>JBOGHG010000036.1:0-24235 GCA_050744525.1 Acidimicrobiales bacterium
TGGCCGACGACTTCAGGATGTCCTTGGCGGTGCCGTAGAAGCCCGGGTCGATCGAGCCGCCCGCCTTGCGCCGCGCCTCGTACACGAGCGCCGTGGCGCTGGCGGCCACCGGGGCCGACCGGCTGGTGCCGCCCCACGTGACCCACGCGTTCCGCCCGTCGAGCACCGTGTTGAGCGTCGCGTCGCCCGAGGAGAACGCGCCGTCGGCCACGACGTCCACACCCGGCGTGCCGTTGGCCCCTGGGCCGCGGTTGGACCACACCATCACGTCGTCCTCGGTGACCTGGCTGATGCGGTCGATCGAGTCCCAACCGGTACCCCCGAACTGGGTGGAGGCGCCAACGGCGATGCCGGCCGACGGGCTGGGCGGGGCCACCGTGCCGAAGCCGGGCGCGCCGTTGCCGGTGGAGAACAGCGCAGTGGTCCGTTGGTTGGCGTGGATGACGTCGGCCTCCTGGCTGGCCGCGTCCCAGCCGTCGTTGTCGACGTCGGACGAGCCGTACGAGTTGGACGTCACGTCGACCCCGTTGCGGGTCGTCAGGAAGTAGCCGAGCTGGGTGGAGAAGGCGAACGAGAAGTAGATGTCGCCGAAGGGCGCCAGCTTGGCGTTGGGGGAGCCGCCGAGGACGGCGCCGGGATACCTGCGACCGAACTTGCGCGGCAGGTCGCTGAACTTCGGCGCCAGGCCGTTGATGACCCCCTGGGCCACGACGTTGGACGCGGTGAGGGTGCCGTGGCCCCCGATCGCCGGGTCGAAGTCGCCGGTCCAGGCGAGCAGCTCACCCGGCCCGAACGACGTGTCGAGCACGCCGAAGGCGTCGAGGCCGCCGGGGATCGGCGTCGCCCCGTCGGAGATGTAGTAGAGCAGGCCGCCGGACAGGTCCGTGAAGCCGTCGCCGTTTACGTCGCGGTACGAGACGGGCGAAGCCTTGGAGACGGGCTTCTCGTCGTCGAACCGGAAGTCGTTGTCGAGGTCGACGTACACGGTGTCGTACACGCCGGCCGTGTTGGGGTCGGTGACGAGGAACGCCGGGCGCTCCCCGTACAGCTGGAGCAGGTGGTCGTCCGGGTGGCTTCCCAGGCGCACGTCGCCCGATCGCGTCCACCGGGCCGGGAAGCGGTAGGAGTGCGCGTTGGTGCCCGCAGGGGCATCGAAGTTGCGCGACGGCCCGGTCTTCGTGGCGAAGTCGACCGAGCAGTTCGGCGACCGGCCGGGCCGGTCACAGGTGGCGGGCTCGGTGGTCACGTACCACGACAGGCCCTGCTCGATCTGGTCTGGCGCCGCCAGCCACTGCAGCGTGCCGAAGGGGTCGAAGGCCTTGGGCCAGTCGTTCCAGCCCGCTAGCGCCCCCGTGAGGCCGGACCAGACCTGCCACGTGCCGATCAGGTCGGGGTGGCCGAAGTCGGTGCCGCCGTCGAGCACGCCCACGGTGGAACCCTCACCGGTGTACCCGGCATCCCAGGCCCCGACGAAGTTGTGGGTCTTGGCGTCGAGGACCCCGAGCTCCCTCAGGTCCTCGAAGTTGGAATCCGCCAGGGGAGGCGCCTTCGGGTACGGCACCTCCTTGCGGCGCATCCCCCGCAGGGCCGCCTGCTGGGCGGCGGCGTCGGGCCTCTTGCCTACCAGGGGATCGGGGATGCCGAGCGGCTGGCCGTCCTGCTCGAAGCTGATGGGACCGACGGCCACGATGCCGGCTGCCCCGGCGAGCTTGGGGAGCGCCGGGACGCCGATGGTGCCGACGACCAGGCCTGCGCCGCCCGACTCCGCCACGTGGGCGTCGTCGAGGTGCGCCGCGGCCGCGGACGCGTCCCCCGCGGTGGTGGCGAAGACGGGGATCCGCTCGGTGCTGCCGCTCTCGACCTGCTCCCGCAGCTCGGGGGCGAGCTTGGCCATCGCCTCGTCGGAGTTGGTCCTGACCTCGTCCGGCGCCTCGGCTTCGGGCGCCGGCTGGCCCGGCCCACTCGGCGAGGCGCCGGAGGGCACCGCCTGTGCCGCGGCCGACGCCACGAACACCGCGACGACCGCCGCCAGCGAAACCGAGCGCTTCCACGTGACCGCTCGCATCAACAGCCTCCCCCTCATGGCCGGCCCCCGCTCCTACCGAGCGTGTGGCAGCGCACACTATTCCGCACTCGCACCCCCCGTACCAGATTCAGGTTGCGAGCGGATTTTCCGTTCCGCTGTCTACTACGCCAGGGTCTCGTCCCGACGGACTCCAGAACGTATGGCGATCAGCCCGGGCCCTCGTCGATCTGCTGATCGACCAGCTCGAACCAGTAGAAGCCATGGCCGGCCAGCGTCACGAAGTAGGGCAGCTCACCGATGGGCGGGAAGGGCACGCGGCCGGTCAGCTCGATCGGCACCTTGCCGGCGAGCTGCTCGAGCATGAGCTCGCACGGCTGGGGGAACCGGGACAGGTTGTTGACGCACAGCACGATGTCTTCCTCGCCGTCGTCGCCGATGCCCCGGCGCAGGTAGGCGAGCACCGACGGGTTCTGCGCGTGCAGCATCTCGAACTGGCCCACGGCCAGCACCGGATGCTGGCGACGCACGGAGATAATCCGCCGTAGCCAGTGCAGGAAGCTCGACGAGTCCCGCCGCTGCTGCTCGACGTTGACGGCCTGGTAGCCGTACACGGGGTCCATGAGCGGCGGCAGGAACAGCTGCGCGAAGTCCGCGGTCGAGAAACCGGCGTTGCGGTCGGGGCTCCACTGCATGGGCGTGCGCACCCCGTCCCGGTCGCCCAGGTAGATGTTGTCCCCCATGCCGATCTCGTCGCCGTAGTACATGACCGGGCTGCCCGGCATCGAGAACAACATGGCGTGGAACAGCTCGGCCATGCCCTCGTCGTTGTCGAGCAGCGGGAACAGCCGCCGGCGGATGCCGAGGTTGAGCTTCATCCGGGGATCGGCGGCGTACTCGGAGTACATGTAGTCGCGGTCCTCGTCGCTCACCATCTCGAGGGTCAGCTCGTCGTGGTTGCGCAGGAAGATCCCCCACTGGCAGCCATCGGGGATCTCTGGGGTCTGGGCCAGGATCTCGGTGATCGGGTGGCGCTGCTCCTTGCGGACCGCCATGAACATGCGCGGCATCAACGGGAAGTGGAAGCACATGTGGCACTCGTCGCCGTTGCCGAAGTAGTCGACCACGTCGGACGGCCACTGGTTCGCCTCGGCCAGCAGCACCCGGCCGGGGTACTCGGCGTCGACGGCCTTGCGGATCCGCCGCAGGTACTCGTGGGTCTCGGGCAGGTTCTCGCCGTTGGTGCCGTCCCGCTCGAACAGGTAGGGGACGGCGTCGAGCCGGAACCCGTCCAGCCCCAGGCTCAGCCAGAACCGCACCACGTCGAGCATGGCCTCGGCCACCTCGGGGTTCTCGTAGTTGAGGTCCGGTTGATGGTGGAAGAACCGGTGCCAGTAGAACTGCTCGCGCTGCGGGTCCCAGGTCCAGTTGGAGGGCTCCGAGTCGACGAAGATGACCCGGGCCTCGCCCCAGCGCTCGCTGTCGTCGCTCCAGACGTACCAGTCGGCCTTCGGGTTGGTGCGGTCGTCGCGCGACTCCTGGAACCAGGGATGCAGGTCGGACGTGTGGTTCATGACCATGTCGGCGATGACCCGGATGCCTCGACGATGCGCCTCGTCGAGGAACATGTCGACGTCGTCGACGGTCCCCGATTCCGGCAGCACGGTGTAGAAGTCGCTGATGTCGTAGCCCCCGTCGCGCAGGGGCGAGTGGTAGAAGGGCAGCAGCCACAGGCAGTCGATGCCGAGCCACTCGAGGTAGTCGAGCCTCCGTTGCATCCCCTGGAAGTCGCCGAACCCGTCGCCGTCGGAGTCGAAGAACCCCCGCAGCGCCACCTCGTAGAAGACGGCCCGTTGGTACCAACGTGCCTCTCCGGTGTCGATCGGCGTGGGCATCACGCCCAGGCTGGCACATCACCGGGGGATCGTTGGGCGCCGAGGAGTTCGGTTTCGTCTAGTGGGGTGGCTCGTAGCGCCCGTCAGGTAACCGGCGAGGCAGCGGTGCCGCTGGCAAGGACGCAGGAGGAAGGCGCAGCCGTAGCTGCGGCGACGACGAGGACGCAGTCCAGCGGCGCCGCTGGCCGGCGGTTACCGGCGCTGTGCTGCGAGCCGCCCCACTACATGAGGACGAGGATCAGGGCCACCACGGCGATCACCAGCACGACCGCGGCGCCGACCAGGATCCTCGACCGGGCCGTGAGCGAGGCGCGGGCGTGGGCGCCGTCACCGTGCTCGACGTAGGCACGGAACATCGCAGTGTCCGCGCCGGGATCGTCCTCGGGCCGCTCGTTCATGGCCCCGGATGCTACGCCCGGCGACCGACCCGGTTGTCCGTCAGTCGTGGCGCAGGGCCTGGGCGACGTCGGCGGCCGAGCGGGCGGCGTCGATGGGTTGCGAGTCGGTCGGTAGACCGACGCCATCACGGGGCGGCGGGTGGGGGTCGGGCCGGAGCGCGAAGTGGGGTATCTCGATCTCGACCCGGTCGACGGCACCCGAGAACGGGAACGGCGGGTCGTAGTCGTCGCACACGGGGAAGCCCCGGTCGACGCCGACGTGCAGCCCGGCGCCGCCGATCTGCCAGCGGAAGGGCAGGTCGTGGGGGAGCTCGAGCTCGGCGACGCACTCACCGTCGACGCCGAGGCGGACGGCGCCACCCCCCTCCCGCCGATCCCGCGCCCGCTCGTAGCCGACCCGGACGAGCCGGCGGCCGGGCGCCAGCACAACGGACGAGACGGCGCGGTGGAGCGCGCCGAAGAGGCTGAACGCCACCGTGGGGCGGCCGCCGACGACGTACAGCGCCCAGCCGTTGTTCCAGTCCCCCAGCGCGCAGACGACGCCCGCGCACGCGCCGGACCCGTCGTCGGCGGGGACGTCGAGGTGGGCCGTCAGCTCGAAGCCACCGGCCAGCGGCGGCATCAGGTCCTCGGCCACCCCGCCAGCGCCCGGCCGGAAGACGCTCCGATGCCGGGGCAGGTTGGGCGACGGCTCCATCGCCACGGCGCGACCGATCAGGCTGTCGTCGAGCGGCAGGACCTGGTTGCGGCCGGCCTCGTGCCACCACAGCGTCTCGAGCTCGGCCAACAGCTCGGGGTGCTGCTCGGCCACGTCGAGCGCCTCGGCGAAGTCGGAGGACAGGTCGAATAGCGACCACCGGTCGGTGGCGAAGTCGTGGCTGCCGGGGACCCGGTCGCGCTCGACCGAGAGCTGCCGGCCGACGTGATCGGTCGTGGCCTTCCAGCCGCGGTGGACGATCGAGCGGGAGCCGACCATCTCGAAGTACTGCGTCTGGCGCGGGCTCGGGGCACCGGGATCGTCGAACGTCGGCAGCAGGCTGGCGCCGTCGATCGGCTGCTGATCGACGCCGTCGACCTCCGCCGGGGGGGCGACGCCGACGGCGTCGAGCACGGTGGGGAGCAGGTCGACGGCGTGACAGAACTGGTCGCGGACCGTGCCCGCCGCCGGCGCGGGTATGCCGGCCGGCCAGTGGGCGATGAGCGGCGTGCGCACACCGCCCAGCCAGGCGTAGCGCTTCCACAGCCGCAGCGGCGTGTTGCCGGCCCACGCCCAGCCCCAGGGATAGTGGTTGTAGGCCCGGAAGCCGCCGAGGTCGTCGATGCGCGCCATCGTGTCGGTCAGGTCGTCGAGGCGATCGTGGACGAAGCGGTGCTCGTTGAGCGACCCCGTGGGACCGCCCTCGGCGCTGGCGCCGTTGTCGCTGATCAGCAGGACCAGCGTCTCGTCCAGCAGCCCGGCGGCCAGCAGGAAGTCGAGCAGCCGTCCGATCTGGGTGTCGGTGTGCGTGAGGAACCCGGCGAAGACCTCCATCATCCGGGCGTACAGCCGGCGCTCGTCGGTCGGCAGCTCGCCCCATGCCGGCACCCAGGAGGGGCGCTCGCTGAGCCGGGTCCCCTCGGGCACGATCCCGGCGGACAGCTGGCGCGCGAACGTGGCCTCGCGCCACGCCTCCCAGCCGGCGTCGAACCGCCCCCGGTAGGCGTCGATGAACGGGCGGGGTACCTGGTGGGGGGCGTGCATGGCGCCGGGCGCGAAGTAGCAGAAGAAGCGGCGGCCGGGCGTGGCCTGCTGCTGGTCCTGGATGAAGCGCATCGCCCGGTCGGCCAGGTCCTCGGTGAGGTGGTAGCCCTCCGCGGGGGTCCGGGGCGGCTCGATGAAGCCGTTGTCGGCGACCAGGTCGGGCGTCCACTGGTTGGTGTCGCCCCCGAGAAACCCGTAGTACCGCTCGAAGCCGAGCCCCAGCGGCCAGCGGTCGAAGGGGCCCGAGGCGCTCTCCTCCCAGCGGGGCGTGAGGTGCCACTTGCCGACGCCGAACGTGCTGTAGCCCACGTCGCGCAGGATGCGGGCGAGCGTGGCCGCCGACGGCGGGATCCGCCCGCTGTAGCCGGGGAAGCCGGTGGGCAGGTCGGTGAGGAAGCCCATGCCCACGGCGTGGTGGTTGCGGCCGGTGAGCAGGCAAGCCCGCGTGGGCGAGCACAGCGACGTGACGTGGAAGCGGTTGTAGCGCAGCCCGCCGGCGGCGAGCCCGTCCACGGCCGGGGTGTCGATGTCGCTGCCGAAGCAGCCGAGCTGTGCGAATCCAAGGTCGTCGAGCACGATCACCAGAACGTGGGGCGCGCCCTGCGGGGGGTGCGGACGGGGCGGGAACGCTGGCGTCGACTCGGCGATCGTGAACATGACACCAAGCTGCCGCGCTGGTGGTGGTTCCCGCCAGCGGTCCCGCGGCAGGATTCCTTTCGGTCACCAAAAGCTGCTGATCACGGTGCAATCTGTCCGACGCCCAGCGCCGCAGGCGCGCGAACTGCTACGGTCCGCGGCGCGCCGCTGACGGGTTCCGGCGCCGACAACGGGGGTGAGAATGTCCAAGCTCTTGCGAGGGATGGCCGCGCTGATCCTGGTGGCCCTGGTGATCCCGCTGCACGCGGGGACGGCAGGCGCCGGTCCCGCGGCCTGTGAGAACCGCAACAACAACACCGCCAAGAAGCTGCTGGAGTGCGTCACGCTCGAGGGCGTGCGCGAGCACCAGGCCGCCTTCCAGGCCATCGCCGACGCCAACGGGGGCAACCGGTTCTCGGGCCTGCCCGGCTACGACGCCTCGGTCGACTACGTCGTCGAGCGGCTCGAGGCCGCCGGCTACGACCCGGAGGTCCAACCCTTCGACTACCTGGCGTTCACGCCGCTCGGCCCATCGGCGCTCGAACAGACCGCGCCGACCCCGACGACGTATACCGAAGGCGTCGACTTCGGTGTGATCGACCAGTCCGATCCCGGCGACGTGACCGCCGCCGTCACCGCCGTGGACCTGCAGCTGGGCCTGGGCAACGCGTCGACCAGCGGCTGCGAGATGACGGACTTCGCCACCTTCCCGGCGGGCAACATCGCATTGCTCCAGCGGGGTGCCTGCACCTTCGAGCTGAAGGCCGAGAACGCGGCCGCCGCCGGCGCCGTGGGCATCGTGATCTTCAACCAGGGCGACACGGCCGATCCCTCCCGCCAGGGGATCCCTCCGGTCACGCTCACGGCCAACAACACCAGCGGCATCCCGATGCTCGGCACCACGTACCCGCTGGGCGAGCAGCTCGCCGGGATCGCCGGCCTGGAGATGCGCGTGTTCGCCAACACGCTGCGCGAGATCAAGACCACCTTCAACGTGCTGGCCGAGACCAACAGCGGCAACGACAGCAACGTCGTCATGGTGGGTGGTCACCTCGACTCGGTGAGCGCCGGCCCGGGCATCAACGACAACGGCTCGGGCAGCGCCGCCATCCTCGAGGTGGCGGAGCAGATGAAGAAGGTCAAGCCGACCAACACCGTGCGCTTCGCCTGGTGGGGCGCCGAGGAATCCGGCCTGGTCGGCTCGGACCACTATGTCTTCGGCTTGACCGACGAGGAGCGGGCCAACATCGCCCTGTACCTCAACTTCGACATGGTGGGCTCGTCCAACTTCGTGCGGTTCATCTACGACGGCGACGGCTCGGCGTTCGGCCTGGCCGGCCCCGACGGGTCGGCGGCGATCGAGGCGGGGTTCGAGGACTTCTACGCCGATCGGGGCTTGGCCTTCGAGCCGACCCAGATCGACTTCCGGTCCGACTACGCGGCGTTCTTCGACAGTGGCATCCCCTTCGGGGGCCTGTTCACCGGTGCCGAGGGCATCAAGACCCCGGCGCAGCGGGACATCTACGGCGGCGTCATCGGGGAGCAGTTCGACCCCTGCTACCACGAGGTCTGCGACACCTTCTCCAACTTCAACGCCGGGGTGCTCGACCTCAACAGTGACTCCATCGCCTTCGCCACGCTGACGTACGCCATGGACACCAGCGCGGTTACCGGCGGCTAGGCCGCCGCAGCCCGGCCCGCCGCCGTTCTGTCGGACCTCAGGCCCACTATCCGGCCTGAGGTCTGACAGAACCCTGGGTCGATGTCGCTACCAGGCGGTGGCAGGGGAGACCGCCGCCGCCCAGGCGAACTCGATGTCGCGACCGGCATCCGCCGGGCGGGCGCCCTACCAGGTGGGTGGGAGAAGGGTCGCCGCCCGCCGCCGACCCAGCCCACAGCTCCCGCGCCGGGGGTGCCGGGAGCTCCGACAGCTTCACCCGCCGGCATTAACGACGCCGTAGCGGGCACCATCCGGTCGGCAACGCCCAGCTCACAGCGGTCGCGTACCGTGGAGGCAACATGCCTCGCTCGTTCCGGTTCGATCCTCCCGAGCCTCGACCCGGCACGCTGACCCGGCCTCGTCTGCTGCGGGCTCTGCTCCGACGCTGGGACCACCGGGTCACGGTGGTGGTCGGGGGACCGGGGCTCGGCAAGACCACGCTCCTGGCCCAGGCGATCACCGAGAACCGCCTGGCGCCCCGTGGCGACGACGTCTGGCTCGGCGTCGAGCCCACCGACGCCGACGGCGACACGCTCGCCCGTGACGTCGCCACCGCCCTCGCCTGCGGTTCGTCGGTCGCCGGGCTGGACCCCGCGCACACGCAACCCCCCGGGCCGGGGCCGGGCGCCCCGACCGCCGCGGGCGCCGACCCGGACGCCGGCGCGATCGCCGACGCCATGTGGCGACGGGCCCCGACGCCCGTGTGCCTCGTCGTCGACGACGTGCACGCCTTACCCCCCGCCTCCCCCGGCGCCGCCTGGCTGGCGGCCCTGGCCGACGCACTCCCGGCCAACGGGCACCTGCTGTTCGCGGGGCGGACTGGTCCGCCGATCCCCCTCGCCCGGTCGAGCACGCACGGTGCGCTGCTCGAGCTCTCCGAGGATGACCTGCGGTTCACCGACGAGGAGCTCGAAGCCTTCGCCGCCGCCCGGGGGGTCGACGGCGAGCGGCTGGCCGGCACGGGGGGCTGGGCGGCAATGGCCGAACTGGCGGCCAGCGTCAACGGCCAGCGGGCCGGGGACTACGTCTGGGAAGAGGTGCTCGAGCCCCTGGGACCGGAACGCCGGCACGTCCTGGCGGTCGTCTCCGACCTCGGGGGCGCCGACGATGCTCTGGCGAGCGACGTGCTCGGCCATCCCGTGGTCGTCGCCGAGGCGCTCGACGGCGTCCCTCTGGTGGCGCGCGGCAGCGCCGGCTGGCTGGCGCCGCATCAGCTGTGGCGATCGACCGGCCGGCTGGCGCTCCTGCCCGACGACCGGGTGGCAATTCGCCGGCGGGCGGCCACCAACCTCGCCGCGCGCAGGCAGTTCGACGACGCGTACCGGCTGGCTGCCGACGCCGGGGAGTGGGACGCCGCCAGCGCCGTCCTCCGCGCCGCATGCCTGAGTGGTGAGCGGCCGACGGCCCGCCAGCTCGACCGGTGGCTGGCAGACCTGCCGCCGGCGGCCCGCGCGGCACCGGCCGCTCGACTGGCCGTGGGGCTGCGGGCGGCGGTGGCGTCGCCGGCCACCGCCGCCGGGCCGCTACGGGACGCCGCCCGCGCCGGCCACGATGCGGGCGACGTGGACTGTGAGGTCAGCGCCCTGGCGCTGCTCGGCCGCGTGGCGTGGTGGCGCCAGGACGTGGCCCTGCTCGCCGAGATCACGCCACGCATCACCGCGCTGGCGGACGCGGGGCACCCGCTGGCCCGGGCGCTGGCTGCGCTCGGACGGGCGGTCGCGGCCGACGTCACGGGCGACGACGCCACCGTGCTCCGGGAGCTGGCGATGATCGACCCCGCCGTGCTCGACCCCACGTGGCGGGCGGTGGCCCAGTGGCTGGAGGCGGCGGTGCTCGTGGGCACGGGCGACGCCCCCCGGGCGCTCGAGGTGCTCGACGGTGTGGGCAAGGTGCCCGACGTCGCGTTCCAGTGGACGACCCACGCCCTCCGCCTCGCCGTGTGGTGGTCGCTCGGGCGCGTCGACGACACCATCGCCGCGCTGCCCGAGCTCCTCCGCGGGGTCCGGTCAGCCGGGCAGGTGCAGAACATCATGCTCGCCCTCGCGAATGCCAGCCTGACGCTGGCGTTCGTCGGCGACGTCGAGCGGGCCCGCCCGTACCTCGAGGAGGCGGAATCGCATGCGCCCCGCGTCGGCTCCCCCGCGGTGATCCTGGCCATTGCCCGGGCCGCCCTGGCCCTGGCGGAAGGCGACGAGGTCGCCGCGAGCGACCTCCTGGCCGACGCGGCCGGGACGAGGGGGCTGGAATGGGGCTCTGACCGCCGGCCGTGGCGGCACGCACTGTCGCTGACGTACGTGCTCGCCCCCGCTACCCGGGCCTCCTGGGACGGCATGCAGCTCGAGGGCCACCTGGCCACGGCTCGCTCGCTGGCGGCCGCGGTCGTCGCCGTGCGGGAGGGCGGCGGCACGCAGCACCTGCGCCAGTTCCAGGTGCCGGCGCCGGACGTGATCCGCGCGTTGCTGCCCCACCGCTTGTCGTCCGAGCTGGCGGTGGCCCTCCACCGGGTGGGGCGGACCGAGGCCCCGACCTTGCTGGACGCCCTCGGCCCGCCCGGCCGCCGAGCCGTCCGGGACCTCGCCCGCGGTCGCTCGCCGATGGCCGCGGCCGCGCGGGCGCTGCTGGCGGCGGTGCCCGCCCCGCCGCCTCGCGCCGTGGAACTGGCTGTCCTCGGTCCGTTGGCCGTGCGGCGCGGCGGCGAGGAGGTGACCGGAGGTGACCTGCGCCGGGGCCGCGTCCGCGAGCTGCTCGCGTTCCTCGTCCTCAACCGCAAGGCGGCCCGGAGCGCGATCACCGCCGCCCTCTGGCCCGACCTCGACGCGCGGTCCGGGGCCAACAACCTGCGGGTGACGCTCACGTACCTGCTGCGCCTGCTGGAGCCCGACCGGACGCCGGGTGAGCCCGCCTACACGGTCCGCGTCGACGGCCACGACGTTCGCCTGGTGACCGGCGATGCCCTGCGGATCGACCTCGACGTGTTCGAGGAGCACTTGTTCGCGGCCCGCAACGCGGAGGCCGAGGGCACGCCGTCCGTCGCGCTGGACCACCTCCTCGCCGCCGTGCACCTCTACCGCGGTGACCTCCACGCCGACATACCCGAGGCGGAGTGGTTGGCGTTCGACCGCGACACCTACCGGCGCCAGTTCGTCGAGGCCGCGACCCGGGCCGGCCAGCTGCTCGTCGGGCTGGGCGACGCCGACCGCGCCGAGGCCGTGGCTCGCTCCGCCATCGGCGCCGACCCCTGGGCGGAGGACGCCCATGCCGTGCTCGTCGCCGCCGCGCTGGCCCGACCCGACCGGGCGGCGGCCCGGCGGGCGCTCGAACGCTGCGAGGCCGCCCTGGCGGACCTCGGCGTCGCACCCTCCGACGAGGTCCGTCGCCTGGCGCGCCAGGTGCGCGGGGCCCAACCCAGCGCGTAGGCGGCCCGAAGGGAGCGTCAGCCGAGCGCGAGCACGTGGGCTACGTGGCCCTGCCACGGGTCGAGGCGCACGTACGGGCTGGGCCCGTCCCACGTATAGACGTCACCGGTCAGCTCGTCGGTGGCGGTGTAGCGGCCCCGCCAGGGCAGGCCGACGGCGCCCAGGTCGAGCCCGAGGGTCGTCTCCTGCGCGCTGTGCGGGTCGAGGTTGACCACCACCAGCATCAGGTCGCCCTCGTCGCGGTGCCCTCGGGTCCACACCAGGAACCGGTCGTTGCCGGAGCCGTGGAAGCGGACGTTCCTGAGCCACTGCAGCGCCGGGTGCCGCCGCCGGATGTCGTTGACGGTGGCGATGAACGGCGCCAGCGAGTCCGGGCGGCCCCAGTCGCGCCGGCGGGTCTCGTACTTCTCGGAGTGCAGGTACTCCTCGTTGGTGTCGCTGGCGGGCTCGTTCTCGCACAGCTCGTAGCCGCTGTAGATCCCGTAGCTCGGCACGAGTGTGGCGGCGAGGACGAAGCGGATGCGGAACGCCGCCGGCGGCCCATGGCGCAGCGGCCCCGAAAGGATGTCGGGCGTGTTGGGCCAGAAGTTGGGCCGCATGTAGTCGGCCGTCGGCCCGTAGGCAAGCTCGTTGACGTAGTCACGCAGCTCCCAGGGCTCGTTGCGCCACGTGAAGTAGGTGTAGCTCTGGGTGAAGCCGACCTCGGCCAGCTTGGCCATCACCTTGGGACGGGTGAAGGCCTCGGACAGCAGGATGACGTCGGGGTGATCACGCTGGATGCGTTCGATCAGCCACGCCCAGAACGCCATGGGCTTGGTGTGGGGGTTGTCCACCCTGAAGATGCGGATGCCCTGGTCGATCCAGTAGCGCAGGACGGCCTCGCACGCCGCCCACAGCGCCTCCCGGTCGGCATCGCGCTCGGGCCAGAAGTTGATCGGGTAGATGTCCTGGTACTTCTTGGGTGGGTTCTCGGCGTAGCGGATCGACCCGTCGGGCCGGCGCCAGAACCACTCCGGGTGCTCGTGGACCCAGGGATGGTCCGGCGAGCACTGGAGGGCGTAGTCGAGCGCCACCTCGAGCCCCAGGTCCCGGGCCTCACCGCAGAACCGGCGGAAGTCCTCGATGGTGCCCAGCTCGGGGGCGACGGCGGTGTGGCCACCCTCGTCGGAGCCGATGGCCCAGGGGCTGCCGGGATCGTCGGGCCCGGCGCCGAGCGTGTTGTTGGGCCCCTTGCGCTCGGTGACCCCGATGGGGTGGATCGGCGGCAGGTAGACGATGTCGAACCCCATGTCGGCAACGGCCCGCAGGCGTTTCACGGCGCCGTCGAAGCCGCCCTCGCTGCGGGGGAACAGCTCGTACCAGGCGCCGAACAGGGCCCGCGGCCGATCGACCCACAGCGGTACCGGCGGCGCCTCGGTCAGGTCGGCGTCGGGGACGCCGGCCACCAGCCGGGCCACCTGGTCGTCGAGGCCGGAGTTGAGGCGCACGTGCACGCTGCAGGAGGCGCGGCGCAGGCCGGCGGCCGCGTCGAGCACGCGCGGTCGGTGGCGGGCACCGACGCCGGCGGCCAGCGCCTCGAGGATGCGGGCGCCCTCCTCGAGCTCGATCTCCACGTCGTCGTGGGAGATCCCGGCCTTGATCTCGATGTCGTGCCGCCAGGTGGCGAACCGGTCGCGCCAGGCCTCGAGCACGATCTCGTGGCGACCGATCTGGGTCGGGGAGATGACGGCTTCCCAGCGGTCGTTCCCACGGTCCGCCATGGGCGCCGTGTTCCAGCGGCCCTTGCCGTCCCGGCCGACGCGGCGCCACCGGACCCGGGCCGCGAGCAGGTCGTGGCCGTCGCGGAAGATGTCGGCCGAGACGGTCACCCGCTCGCCCACGACCGCCTTGGTGGGAAACTGCCGCGACGGCGTCGCCGGGCTGATCGAGTCGATCGTGATCCGTCCGAGCACCTACCCAGCGTAGGCAGACGGGGCGGGACGCCGGTCGCCCCACACCGGATCACGCCTTGGCGGCTCGCACGTACGGGGCGACCGGGCTGAGCTGGAGCCAGCGGGGCAGGCCGCGGGTGATCCAGCGGGGACCCGTCAGCTCGATCGAGCCGGACTTCACGGCGTCGAGCAGCTCGATCTCGCCCTCCCACATCCGGTAGAGCGTCGCCAGGTCCGACCGCAGCAGCGCGTCCACCTCGAAGCCCGGATCGGCGTGGCAGACCGATGCGTCGCCGGGCTCCAAGACGAGCCAGAAGCGCCGGCCACGGTCGGCGACCTGGATCTGGACCACCGCCCTGCGATCGAGGGCGCTGGTGTCGATCCGCCGCTGGAGCCACCACATGAGCACCTCGGGGTCGAGCTCCTCGGGACGGGGGTCGCCGAAGGCGTAGCGGGCACCCCAGTCCGCCAGCCCGAAGACGACTGGGCGCAGGTCCTCGCCGGCCCGGGTCAGCTCGTAGCCGTCGTCGGTGCGGCGCACGAGGCCGGCGGCGACCAGCTGGCGCAGCCGGCGGGAGAGCAGCGCCCGCGACAGGCCGGGCAACCCCCGCGACAGCTCGTTGAACCGCCCGACGCCGGTGAGCATCTCGCGCACGATCAGCAGGGTCCACCGCTCGCCGAGCACCTCGACCGCCCGGACGATGGGGCAGTACTGGGCATATGGCCGCACGCGGCCAGTCTGGCACGGGTCGCGGAGCCGGTTCAGTTCTTGAACTACCCGCCCGCGACGGCCCGTCGTACGGTCCTTCGAAACCCCACGAAAGGCGGGACCCATGAGCACCACCGAGACCCCACCGGCCGCACGCGCCCCTGCAGCCACCTACCCCACGCCCGTCCGGCCCGGCGACGATCGGTTCGTGCCGCTGGCGGCCGAGGTCGGCGCCGTGGCTGCGGCCCACGCCGACGAGCACGACCGCGACGCCACGTTCGTCGGCGAGGCCTACGACGCCATGCGCGCCAACGGCTACCTGCGCCTGGCGGTCCCGGAGGACCTGGGCGGGCTCGGCGCCTCGATCCGGCAGGTCTGCTACGCCCAGGCGGAGCTGGCGCGCCACGACGGGGCGACGCCGCTGGCGGTGACGATGCACCTGTACCTCACGCTCATGCAGGCGTTCCGCCGCCGCAGGGGGGCGGCAGATGCCGAGGCCGTCCTCCGCCGGGTGGCCGAGGAGGGGCTGGTCGTCGCCACCAGCGGCGGTTCCGACTGGCTGTGGCCGGACACCGTGGCGGTTCCAGTCGAGGGCGGCAACGGCGAGCGGCCCGACGGCTTCCTGGTCAGCGGCCGCAAGCACTTCTGTAGCCAGTCCCCCCGCGCAACGGTCGTGGCCACCAGCGCCGTTGTGGGCGAGCCGCGGGACGGCGCCGAGGTGATCCACTTCGCCGTGCCCCTCGCCGCCGAGGGCGTGCGGATCGACGAGAACTGGGACACGCTCGGCATGCGGGGCACCGCCAGCCACGACCTGGTGCTGGAGGATGTGTTCGTCCCCGCCGAGAAGGTGACGGGCCGGCGGCCGTGGGGGGAGTTCGGTGTGCCGCTGGCGGCCGCCGCCGTCCACTTCGCCCCGGTGGTGGGCGCCACCTACCTGGGAATCGCGATGGGCGCCCGAGACGCGGCGGTCGCCAAGTCCACGGCCGGGTCGCGGGGCCCCGACCCGCTGGCCCACCTGCACCGGGTGCACCGACAGGTCGGGCTGATGGACGCCGAGCTGCGCGTGGCGTGGTGGGCGCTGCTGGGGGCCATCGACGAGCTCGGCGACGACTACGCAGTCGACCCGCCGACCCTGGCGACGGTGATGGTGGCCAAGCGACAGGCCGTCACCAACGCCATCACCGTGGTGGACCTCGCCATGGACGTGCTCGGCGGACGGGCCTACTTCCGGGGGGCGGCACTCGAGCGGGCCTACCGCGACGTGCGGGCCGGCACGTTCCATCCCCTCACCCCCGAGGTCACGCTGGCCTACGCCGGCAAGCTCGCCCTCGGCGATCCGGGGCTGACCGAATGACCTGACCGGCCCGCTACGGTGCGCGTCGATGAAGGCGCTGCGCAGCTTCACGGTTCGCCCGTCCCTCCCCGCCGAGCTGGCCGCCCTCGAGGAGCTGGCGTTCAACCTCCGCTGGTCGTGGGACGACCAGACCCGCGACCTGTTCCGCTGGGTCGACCCCCACCAGTGGGACGCCAGCGTCCACGACCCCGTGCGCATGCTGGGACTGGTGGACCGCGAGCGGCTCGACGCGCTGGCCCACGACGCCGGGTTCAAGCGCTTCCTGAGCGAGGTGCGTGAGGAGCTGCAGCGCTACCTCGACGGCGATCGTTGGTTCCAGTCCCGGGGCGAGAGCCCGCTGCAGCTCGTCGCCTACTTCTCCCCCGAGTTCGGCATCGCCGAGGCCGTGCCCCAGTACTCCGGCGGCCTTGGCGTCCTGGCCGGCGACCACCTCAAGTCGTCGAGCGACCTGGGCGTGCCGCTGGTGGGCGTCGGGCTGCTCTACCGGCACGGATACTTCCGCCAGAGCCTCGATGCCGACGGCTGGCAACAGGAGCGCTACCCGCTGCTCGACCCCCACGTGATGGCGCTCCGCCCGTGCACGGATGTCCGCATCAGCGTCGACATCGCCGGGGTGCCGCTGGTCGCGCAGGTGTGGCAGGCGAACGTCGGCCGGGTGCCCCTGTACTTCCTCGATGCCGACGTCGACGACAACCCTGACGACGTCCGGGCCGTCACCGACCGGCTCTACGGGGGCGACGTCGAGCACCGCCTCCGCCAGGAGATCCTGCTGGGTGTGGGCGGGGTGCGGGCCCTGCAGGCCGTGGGGGTCGAGGCGCAGGTGTTCCACACCAATGAGGGTCACGCCGGCTTCCTCGGGCTCGAACGGATCCGCCAGCTCGTGACCGATCAGGGCGTGAGCTACCCGGAGGCGATCGAGGCGGTGCGGGCCGGCTGCATCTTCACCACCCATACGCCCGTGCCCGCCGGCATCGACCGGTTCCCCCGCGAGCTGATGGACAAGTACTTCAGCGGCTGGTGCGCCGACGTGGGGGTGGCGGTCGACGACCTGATGGCGCTCGGCCACCGGCCCGGCGAGGCGCCCGACGAGCGCTTCAACATGGCGGTGATGGGCCTGCGGCTGGCGGGCCGGTCGAATGGCGTGGCGCAGCTGCACGGCGAGGTCAGCCGGAAGATGTTCGGCGATCTCTGGCCCGACATCCCCGCCGACGAGATACCGATCATCTCGATCACCAACGGCGTGCACGCCCACACGTGGGTGTCGCCGGAGATGGCCGATGTCTTCACCCGGCACGTGCTCCCCGACTGGGACGAGGCCGGCCCGGCCGCGTGGGACCGGATCTTCGAGATGCCCGACGACGAGCTGTGGCGCGCCCGGGAGCAGGGCCGGGAGCGGCTGGTGGCGTTCGTGCGCCGTCGCCTGCGGGAGGGCGCCCGGGCGCGGGGCCTGGCGGGCTCGGACGTGGCGTGGGCCGACGAGGTGCTCGACCCCCGGGTCCTGACCGTCGGGTTCGCCCGCCGCTTCGCCACCTACAAGCGGGCCACGCTCCTGCTGTCGCAGCCCGACCGCCTCAAGGCCCTGCTGCTGTCGCCCGACCGGCCCATCCAGCTCGTTTTCGCCGGCAAGGCGCACCCGGCCGACGAGGGTGGCAAGGAGATGATCCGCCAGATCGTGGCGTTCTCGTCCGACCACGAGGTGCGGCACCGCTTCGTCTTCGTGGACGACTACGACATCGCCGTGGCCCGCGCCCTCTACCAGGGGGCGGACGTGTGGCTCAACAACCCGAGGCGGCCGCAGGAGGCGTGTGGGACGTCCGGCATGAAGTCGGCGCTCAACGGCGGGCTCAACCTGTCGATCCTCGACGGTTGGTGGCACGAGATGTTCGACGGTGAGAACGGCTGGGCCATCTCGTCCGCGGAGGATGTCGACGATGTCGAGCGGCGGGACCAGCTCGAGGCCGGCGCCCTGTTCGACCTGCTCGAACGCCAGGTGGTGCCGCTGTTCTACGAGACCTACGGGGGACCGGTGCCCCGGCGTTGGCTCAAGAAGGTGCGCAAGTCGCTGACGTCGCTGGGGCCCAAGGTCACCGCCTCCCGCATGGTGGCGGACTACGTGGAGCGCCTGTACGAGCCCACCGCCGCCCGCGCCGACACGCTGTCGGCCAACGGGCTGGCCCGGGCGCGGTCTCTGGCGGCCTGGAAGCAGCGGGTCGCGGAGGCGTGGCACGGCGTGCACGTCGACCGGGTGGAGGGCGATGGTGCCGCCGCCGAGCTGGGCGGGTCCCGGACCGTGGAGGCGGTGGTGTCGCTGGGGACGCTGTCGGCCGACGACGTCGACGTGCAGCTCGTCCACGGCCCGGTGGGCCAGGGCGACGAGCTGACCGAGCGCACGTCGGCGTCCATGCACCCGGCCGGTGCCGCCGACGAGGACCACGCCCGCTATGTCGGCTCGTTCCATTGCGAGCGCGCCGGCCGCTACGGGTTCACAGTCCGCATCGTCCCCCGCCACCCCCACCTGGTCGACAACTCCGAGCTCGGCCTCGCCGCCTGGGCTTGATTCGTTTCGCAACCGGAGGTTGCGAAACGAGGCTTTGGTCGCCACCTGACGGCGGCGTCGGGCTCCGGCGGGAGCCTCCGCCCCCCGCACCCCCCGCCGGTCCTAGCCCGAGCGCCACCCGATAGCAGCGGACGCAAGAGCCGTGGCGCGCTCCTCCTGCTGGCGGCTGAGCGTGCGGACCATGACCGCCGCGATGATGGCAGCGGCGGCGTTTATCACGAAGCCGGCCGCCACCATCCGGTCGGCGAGCCTGGCATCGGAGACGTACGCCCCGAGGTCGGCGAGCGCGGCTAGCTCGTCCTCGTCGGGAAACGTGGCCCAGCCGGCGAGCCCGAGCGCGGTGCCCAGGCCGAACATGACCGCCCACAGGATCACGAGCGGGCTCCCCCGGCCGCGGCCGGCCGCCGGCCCGAGGGGGAGCGCCGGGTCCGCCGCGCGGCTGGCCCCGAACAGCTGCATGCCGGGCAGCAGCCAGTTGGCGAAGGGGACGAACCAGCCGCCGATCGCCCACGCGGGGCCGAGGGCCGCCGGGGCGCCCACGAGCGCGTCGGCGTTCACGGCGTGCCGATGCTGCCAGGTGATGAACACGGCAGCGGTGGCGAGCAACCCGAGCCCGTACATGACGGCGGCGCCGCCGACCAGGTCGTCGGCTTCCTCCAGCTCGCCGAAGCTCACGCCGCCCTCGCGGAGCTCCCGCTCGATCAGCCCGACACGGTTGAGGTGCGCCCCCAGGCCGAACAGTGCGACCACCGCCATGACGCCGAGGAGCACGGTCGCCGCCGTGGCCAGTCCGCCGAACGGCCGGAACGGCTGCGTGGGTGGGTACGCCCCGTAGGCGTACCGCCCCGACGGACCGGCGTAGCCGCCCCGCGGCAGCGGAGGGGTCCCAGCCATCGGTGCCTCCCCGCTCTACCGGCCGACGAACGCGGCCTTGCCCGGGCCATGCTCGCGGAAGGAGGCGACACCGATCCGGGCGTCCTCGGTGGCGAACACCTCCGCGAACGAATCCTGTTCGAGGGCGAGCCCGGCGTCGAGCGGGCCTTCCAGTCCCCGGTCGATCGCCCTCTTGGCCAGGCCCTGGGCGACCACGGCGCCACCGGCCAGCTCGGCCGCCAGCCCCAACGCTCGGGCGTCCAACTCGTCGGCCGCCACCACCTCGTCGACCAGCCCGATGCGCAGCGCCTCGTCGGCGCCGACCTGGCGGCCCGTGAGCACGAGCTCCTTGGCCTTGGCCGGCCCGACCAGGCGCGCCAGCCGTTGCGTGCCGCCGCCGCCGGGGATGATCCCGAGCAGTATCTCGGGCTGGCCCAGCTTGGCTCGCTCCGAGGCGATCCGCAGGTCGCAGGCCAGCGCCAGCTCGCACCCACCGCCCAGGGCGAACCCGGAGATGGCGGCGATCACACACCGGGGGATCGCGGCGACGGCGTCGAGCGCCCGCCGGAAGCCGCCACCCATCGCCCGGGCCTCGTCGGGGCCGCCGAACTCGGCGATGTCGGCGCCGGCGGCGAAGATGCGGTCACCGCCGGTGACGACGACGGCCCCGGGCGGGTTGCCGGTCAGGTCCTCGGCCACCGCCGCCAGCTGTCGCAGCAGCTCACGGGACAGCGCGTTCACCTTGGGGTTGTCGAGCGTGACGACTGTGACGCCGTCGTCGCGACGCTCGACGTTGACGAGCGGGGTGTCGTTGGCCATTGGCCGTGACCCTACTTCTGGCGTCTCGCACCCCGGGATCTTCAGGTCGAGGACGCCGGGACGGCCGGCTACTCGCCCAGCAGCTCCTCGGCCGCCGTCCACGGGTCGACGTCGCCGCGGGCGACCGCCGCCGCCAGTTCGGCGGCACGCGGCCCGGCGGTCACGGCGCGCGCCTTGTCCAGCAGCCGGGCCGCGACCAGTCGCGTGACCTCCTCCGCGGCACGCCGGCGGCGCCGGGCTTGCAGCTCGCCGTCGGCCGCCAGGTGCGCCCGGTGGTCGACCACCGCCTGCCACACCTGGCCCACGCCGGCGCCGGTGGTCGCGGTCGTGCACAGCACCGGGGGCCGCCAGCCGTGCGCCGGTGACATGTCCAGCATGCGCTCCAGGTCGCGAGCCGTGTCCTTCGCTCCCGGGCGGTCGGCCTTGTTGACCACGAACACGTCGGCGATCTCCATGAGGCCGGCCTTGTTGGCCTGCACCGCATCGCCCCAGCCGGGAGTGACGACCACCACGGTGGTGTCCGCCTGGGCCACGACGTCGATCTCCACCTGCCCCACCCCGACGGTCTCGAGGATCACCCACGGGTAGCCGGCGGCGGCGAGTAGCCGCACCGCCTCGGGTGCGGCCACCGCCAGCCCCCCCAGGTGGCCCCGCGTGGCCATGGACCGGATGAACACGCCGTCGTCCAGCGCGTGCTCCCCCATGCGCACCCGATCGCCGAGCAGGGCGCCACCGGAGAACGGGGACGACGGATCGATCGCGAGCACGGCGATCGGGTCGCCGCCCGCCCGCACCGCCTCGAGCAGCGCGCTGGTCAGGGTGGACTTGCCGGTCCCGGGCGCACCGGTGATGCCGACGGTGGTGGCGTCCAGGCCCAGCCCGTGGGCGGCCCGACCGACCTGGCGGGCCTCGTCGCCGCCGCGCTCGATGATGGAGATCAGGCGGGCCAGCGCGCCGCGATCACCCGCACGCGCCGCGGCCAGCAGGTGATCGGCAGGGGCAGCAGGCACGAAGAGAAGCTAGAGACCGAGGCCGACCGACGTCTCGGTGGGCGCGCCCACATCGACGACCTCGGTCACACCCGGTACCCGATCCTTGAGGATGCGCTCGATGCCGGCCTTGAGGGTGACGGTCGACGCCGGGCAAGAGACGCACGCCCCCACCAGCTCGACGGTCACGACGCCGGCGTCGGGGTCGACGCCGCGCAGGAAGATGTCGCCCCCATCGGCCTGGATGGCGGGGCGGATCACCTCGATGACCTCGGACACCTTGTCGGTATCGACCACGAAACTCCTCCGGCTGCAGGGCCGCGACGCATAGTCGCGAAACGACACCGGCACGGGCAACAACGCCCCGCCGGTTCGTCGTGTTCCCTGGGCGGCCGGCACGGCCCCGGTTAGCGGACGAGGGCCCGGTCTGGGAACCTGAAGCGGTGACGGCGCTGCTGCTGCTCGCACATCAGGGTGGTTGGGACGAGGTGCTGTTCGTCGCCGTGCCCATCCTCATCTTCGGCAGCCTCCTCGCGGTCGCCAACCGGCGGGCCTCACGCATCGAGCGGGAGCAGCCCCCACGCGGCGACGGGGCCGCGGGCGACGACGCGCGGTAACCGCCGTGCCGCGACTCATCGTCAGCGAGTCGGTCGACCAGGCCACGCTGGATCGGATCCGGTCCCCTCGCCAGGACGTCGTCGCCGAGAGCGCCGCCGGCCGGGACCGGTACGTGCTCGACCACGGACCGTTCGAGGGGTACACGCGCAGCGTCGACGTGACCCCGGACGATGGTCGCTACTCGGTGACCCAGCGGTTCGACTACCGCCTGCCGGCCGGCACATGGCGGTTCCTCATGAACCACCCGATGCGGCGGGCGCTGCGCAGCCGACCCCGCCCTGACGGGCGACTGCCCTGGTGGTACCCGCCGCAGCGGCCGGACGCCCGGGGAGCGTCGGTGCTGGGCATGCTGGCGACGCTGTCGTTGGTGGTCGGCTACCACGGGACGCTGCTCACCCAGACGATGAGCTTCGCGGCCGACGAGTTCGGCGCCGGCACGACCGCCCAGGGTGGCGCCCTCGCCGCGGTGCGGGCCGGGGCGCTGCTGGCCATCCTGCTCGCGGCGACGGCGGACCGCCGGGGCCGGCGCCTGCTCCTGGTCGTGTCGCTGCTGGGCGCCATCGGATCGACGGTCCTCGGGGCCCTGGCGCCCAACCTGGCGACCCTGGCGGCCACCCAGGTCGTCAACCGGGGGTCGGTGTCGGCCGCCAGCGTGCTCCTGGTGGTCATCGCCGCGGAGGAGATGCCGGCCGGTTCCCGGGCGTACGCGCTGAGCCTGCTGTCGATGACCGGCGCACTCGGCGCGGGGATGGCGCTGTGGGCGCTGCCGGTGGCCGACGTGGGCCTACGGGCGTGGCGCATCCTTTACGTGATCCCCCTCGTCTTCGTCCCGCTGGTGCTGCGGTTCGGCCGACGCCTCCCCGAGAGCCGGCGCTATACGCGCCCGCACCGCACCGTGGCGTTGGCCGGTCACTACCACCGGCTGGCGCTCCTGGCGGGCGCGTCGTTCCTGCTGCTCCTGTTCACCTCCCCGCAATCGCAGTTCCGCACCGAGTTCCTGCGGGACGAGCGGGGGATGTCGGCGGCGGCGGTGTCGTTGTTCATCATGGCCACGTCCACGCCGGCGAGCATCGGCATCGTGGTCGGCGGGCGCCTCGCCGACACCCGGGGCCGGCGGATGGTGGGCGCCGCCGGCGCGGTCGTGGGCGCCACCCTCCTGGCCCTGTCGTTCACGTTCGACGGCCCGGCCATGTGGCTGACGGCGACCCTCGGATCCATCTTCGCCGCCGCCCTGGTGCCGGCCCTCAGCGTGTACGGGCCCGAGCTGTTCCCCACGTCGCTGCGCGGCCGGGCCAACGGGATCATCAACACGGTGGCCACCGTCGGCAGCGTCATCGGCCTGGTGCTGGCCGGCTTCCTGATCGACAAGCTGGACTCGTTCGGCCTGGCGCTCGGGTTCCTCGCCATCGGCCCGCTGGTCATGGCGGCCGTGGTGCTGGTGTTGTTCCCCGAGACCGCCTGGCGCGAGCTCGAGGACCTCAATCCGGAGGATCGGACGGCGGCAACTACCATGTCCGCCCATGTCCCACTGGCGGACGGCGCTTTCGGCCGCGGTGGTGGCACCGCTGGTGGTCGTGCTGGGGTGCTCAGCGGACGATCCCGAGATCGCGGTGCCGCCGAGCGACAACAGCCCCTCGTCGAATGATTCGGACGAGGGGGACGACGACACCAACGACGAGTCTGTGCTCGTGGCCGCGAGCGCCGGGGATCTTCAGGTGTGGGAGTCGCCCGAGGACAGCGGCCCGGCGGTCACGACGCTGCAGGCGGCCCGACAGACCAGTGGCCAGGTCGTGGCCGTGGTGCGGCGGGAGATGGGCGACGACTGGCTGGAGGTCGCGTTGCCGACGGCGCCGCCGGGTCACACCGGCTGGGTCAAGCGAGGCGACGTCACGCTCAGCCGCCACCGCTTCCGGATCGAGGTCTCCCGCTCCGAGCACACGCTCACCCTGTACACCGGCGAGACCGAGGCGCTGAGCGCGCCTGTGGCCATCGGTACGGCCGACAGCCCCGAAGCCGGAACGACGTCGTTCATCAAGGACCTCGTCGAGCCGCCCGACCCCGCCGGCCCCTACGCCCGCTACGCCTACGGCCTGTCCGGATCCGCCAACGACCTGGCCGCCTTCCGGGCCGGCAAGGGCGTGGTCGCGATCCACGGGGCGGCCGATCCGTCGACGCTCGGCCGCGACGTGCCCGTGGGTTCCATCGCCGTGGATCCCGACGTCATGTCCCAGATGGTGGAGACGTACGGGCTCCCGCTGGGCACGCCGGTCGACGTCGTGGAGTAGCTGCCTCAGAGGCCGGCGACCCACACCGACACCGTCTCGGCGACCTGCTCCTCGGCGCCCTTCAGCTCGTGACGCCCGCCCTCGATCCAGACGTGGGTGACGTCGCCGGTGATGGCGGCGGTGTGGGTTTCCATCTCGTCGGGGGCGCCGAAGGGATCGCGGGTGCCGGACAAGAACAGGCAGGGCACCGTGATGTCCGGGAAGTGGTCGACGCGGAGCTTGTCGGTGCGACCAGGGGGATGGAGCGGGTAGGCGATCAGCACCAGGCCGG
>JBOGHG010000037.1:0-24187 GCA_050744525.1 Acidimicrobiales bacterium
ACTCCTCGGAGAAGATGTCGTCCTCCAGCTCCTCCCACGTGGTGCCGTCGTTGCGCTCGGCCTGGATGCGCAGGAGCTGCTTCTTGTAGTTCCACTCGTACAGGGCCTTGGACTCGTCGAGCCCCTCATAGCACTGGAGCCTGATGAGCCGGGCTCCCGTGATCTCGGCCACCGACTTCGCCAGCTGCGTCTTGCCGGTGCCGGCGGGGCCCTCGACGAGGACCGGCTTGCCGAGTCGATCGGCGAGGTAGACGACGCCGGCGATGCCCTCGTCGGCCAGGTAGTCCACCTTCCCCAGCGCCTCGCGGACGGCGGCGACGGACTCGAACCGGTAGGCCTCGGTCATCGTTCCAGGCTACCGGTCGCCTTGACCAGACGGTCAATCACGAAACACTGGCGCGGCCCATCGTACGGCGTCGTACTCGACCAACCTTTCGCCAACCTCGCATCGGCGAAGCTTGGCCCTACGGCGCCACCAGGCAGCGCCGTCTCCCCCGGTACCCAGCAGCGGGGTCGGGGGCGGCATCGTCCGCCCGCCCGCCACCCCCGACCTCGCTGCGGGCCTCGGGATCGGGCCCCTCGCCGAGTTCGGCGCGTAGACTCGCGGTGCAACGGGCGGGCAGGCTGAGGGATGCTGTGGACCGCGAGCTAGTGCAGCGACGCCGTGCCATCGAGCGCGCGAGGGGCGAGTTGCCGGATGCCGGCGACGACGCGTCCGACAGCTCAGCGGGCGGCCTGCGGGGCCGGTCCGTCGTCAGCCCCGTGATCAGGGCGTCGTGGCGCAGATGCGAGCACGAGCTCGACACCCAGCGCGAGTCCGCACCGGTCGAGCCCGCCGACGAGGCGCGGGAGCGTTGGGAGGCCTCGCCGATCCGCCGGGCCGTCCCCACGCTGGCCGTCCAGCTCGAGACACTGGCGGCCAACGGTGACCTGATCACCTCGGTGAACGATCCGCAGGGGCGCCTCCTGTGGGGCTGGACGCCGAAGTGGCTGCGTCCCGGCGCCGAGCGCATCGGCCTCGTCCCCGGTGGTGTCTGGAACGAGACGACCACCGGGACCAACGGGGTCGCCACGGCGCTCGCCGCCGACCTCGGCGTCTCGGTGTTCGCCACCGAGCACTGGCTTGCCCCCTTCCGCGACTGGGTGTGCTACGCCGCTCCGGTGCACGCCGCCGACGGGTCACAGGTGGGCGCCCTCAACCTGTCGACCAAGTGGGACCACGCCAACCCACTGGGGCTGACCACGGTGACGGCCATGGCCCGGCTGGTCGAGCACGAGCTCCAGGCCGTCGAACGAGACTGGGCCGCGACGGGCGGCGGGCCCGCCCTCCACCTCCGACTCCTCGGGCGGGGTCGAGCCACGCTGGGCGACATCCCGCTGGCCCTGTCGCTGCGGCAGATCGAGATCCTCACGATCCTGGCCGTCGTCGGCACCGCCACCCTCGACCAGCTCCACGCGCTCCTCTATGGCGACCGGCCGGTCGCGGCCACGACCCTCAAGGCCGAGGTCTCCCGCCTGCGTCGCGTCCTCGGAGGGCACATCGCATCGCGGCCGTACCGGCTTGCCGTCCCGTGCCAGGCCGACGCCCAGCGGCTGCTGGAGCGGCTCGATGTCGGCGACGTCGACGGTGCCTGCGAGCTGTACGACGGACAGCTGCTTCCGGCCAGCGACGCGCCGCTCGTGGTCGAGCGCCGGCACCACATCGACGTCGCCCTGCGCACCGCACTGTTGCGCGACGGGTCGGCTGCCGCCCTGTTGCGTTACGCCGAGGTCCATCCCTTCGACGTCGAGGTCCTGGAGCGGGCCGTGGCGTCCGCCCGCCCCAACGATCTGCTCCTGCCCACCGCGGTCGCCCGGCTCGCGGCTGCCCGCCAACTCCTGACGTAGGCCTGCGCCCTGGTGGGGTCGCTCGTAGCGCCCGCCTCGCTCAGGGGATGAGCAGCACGCGACCGAAGGCCTGCCGGCTCTCGATGTAGCGGTGGGCGTCGGCGGCGTCGGCCAAGGGGAACGTGCGGTCGATCACAACCCGCAATTCACCGCTCGCCACCCGCTCGAGCAACTGGGCCACGAGCGGTTCGGTGCGCTCCGGCATCATCATCATCTCGGCGCCCAGGAACACGCCGGTCACGGTGGCGTTCTTCAGGGCGAGCGGCCAGACGTCGGGCACGGTGTCGTCGCGTCCCGCCCGTCCCACCCAGCTGACCCGTCCGCGGTAGGCCAGGGACGCGATGCTGGTCTCGAGCACCCGCCCGCCGACGGGATCGACGACGAGGTCGACGCCGCGGCCCTCGGTCAGGTTCATCACCTCGCGGGCGACGTCCGCCGACGCGTAGTTGACGGGATGGTCGAGGCCGAGATCGCGGAGCCGCTCGAGGCGCTCGTCGCTCGAGGCGGTCGCCACCACGGTGGCGCCGGCGGCCTTGGCGAGCTGGATGGCGGCCACCCCGACGCCGCCAGCCCCCGCCTGCACCAGCACGGTCTCACCCTCCCGGAGGTGCCCGAACTCGAACAGGCAGTCGTGGGCCGTGGCGAACTCGATCGGCACCGCGGCCGCCTCCCGGACGGGGAGGCCCTCGGGCAGCGCCCACACGGATCTCGCTGGCAGGCTCGCCAACTCCGCGTGCGACCCGGCGGGCATGGTGGCCACCACGCGTTGCCCCACGGCCAGTCCGTCGACCCCGTCACCCACCTCCCGCACCACGCCGGCCGCCTGGTAACCCACGATGTGCGGGGCCGACGGGACCTCGCCCCGCTGGCGGTGCAACAGGTCGCCCCCCTGTACGCCCACCGCCTGGACCTCGACGACGACGCCCCCCGGCCGCAGCTCGGGATCGGGGACCTCGTCGTAGCGGAAGACCTCGGGTCCGCCCGTCCGGTCGTACACCGCCGCCTTCATGTCGTTTGGCCCCGCGTCTGGCCGTTGCCGTGGATGACGTACTTCTCGGTGGTGAGCTCGCGTAACCCCATGGGGCCCCGTGCGTGGAGCTTCTGCGTCGAGATGCCGATCTCGGCGCCGAAGCCGAACTCCTCGCCGTCGACGAACCGGGTCGAGGCGTTGACCAGCACGGCGGCCGCATCGACCTCATGCGTGAAGCGCTCGGCCGCCTCGCGGTCGCCGGTGACGATCGCCTCGCTGTGGCCGCTGCCGTAGCGGGCGATGTGGTCGAGCGCGCCGTCGAGGGAGGGGACGACGCGCATCGCCAGCTTGAGCGCCAGGAACTCGCGCGCCCAGTCGTCCTCGGTGGCGGTGCCGACACGGTGGGCGCCCAGCGCGCGCCGGCTGGCGTCGTCGCCCACCAGCTCGACCCCCTCGAGCCGCGCCGCCACCCGGGGCAGGAACTCGGCGGCCACGGCCTCGTGCACGAGCAGGGTCTCGGCGGCGTTGCAGACGGACGGGCGCTGGGTCTTGGCGTTGACCACGAGGTCGGCGGCCATGACGAGGTCGGCGTGGGCGTCGACGTAGACGTGGCAGTTGCCGTCGCCGTCGATCACGTAGGGGACGCTGGCGTTGTCGAGGACCGAGCGGATCAGCGACGGCCCGCCCCGCGGGATGAGGCAGTCCACCGTGTCGCGCTGCCGCATGAACTCGACGGCGGCGTCGCGGGACGTGTCCTCGACCAGCACCAGGGCATCCTCCGGGAGCCCGGCCTTGGCCAGCGCCTCTCGCAGCACGGCGGCGATGGCGACGTTCGATCGGATCGCCCCCGACGAGCCCCGGAGGAAGGCGGCGTTGCCGGACTTGAGGCACAGCCCGAAGGCGTCGCTGGTGACGTTGGGCCGGTTCTCGTAGATGATCGCCACCACGCCGAGCGGCACGCGGACCTTGTGGATTCGCAGCCCATTGGGCTGCACCCACCCTTGCGTGATCTCGCCCACGGGATCGGCCAGCCCGGCCACCTGCCGCAGCCCGCCGGCCATGCCGTCGATCCGGGCCGGGGTGAGTCGCAGGCGGTCGACGACCGTGGCGTCCACGCCGGCGGCCTCGGCCCGTTCGACATCGTCGGCGTTGGCGGCGACCAGGTCGTCGGCCCGCTCGACGAGCAGCTCGGCGGCGGTGAGCATGGCGGCGTCCTTGGCGGGGGTCGAGGCGGTGGCCAGCACCCGGCTGGCGGCCTTGGCGCGTACCGCGAGGTCGGCGATGGTGGACATGCCGCCCATGCTACGGGGCCGGTCCGCACCCACCCTTTGTCAGCGCTCAGGTCCCACCAGGTACCTGAGCGCTGACAGAACGCACGGGGAAGCTGCGCCGTCCGACCCGGCGCGTCGCCGCCCGCGGCGACCGCGTGGCAGGCTCAGCGTCCTATGGAGGCGCGGCAGGCCACCGATGGTGACGTCCGGTCGCTGGCGGGCACGCTCGCGCGCGCCTTCCACGACGACCCGGTCATGACCTGGCTGTTCGGCGAGGGACCCGCTCCCCGCCTGCGGCGCTACTTCGCCGCCGAAGCCCGCCGCCACGGCCGCCACGGCCAGGTGCTGGTTGGCGGCGACCACGCCGGAGCGGCGTTCTGGGATCCCCCGGGCCTGTGGAAGGCGACCTGGCCGCAGCTGCTGCGCTCGGCCCCGGTGATGCTGCCGGCCGTCGGCCCCCGGATCTTCCGGGCGATCAAGGCCCTCGACCTCATCGATCGCGCCCATCCCCGCGAGCACCACTGGTACCTGGCGGTGCTCGGCACCGATCCGCCACACCAGGGCCGGGGTGTGGGCACGGCACTGGTCAGTCCGGTGCTCGAACGCTGCGATCGCGAGGGTCTCGGCGCCTACCTCGAATCCTCCAAGCCGGCGAACGTCCCCTACTACGAGCGCTTCGGCTTCAACGTGACCGGGCAGATCGACCTGCCGTCCGGTCCCCCGGTGTGGCCCATGTGGCGCGATCCACAATGAACCGCACTGTTCCGGTCCCCGCCCCGGCGTCCGTGTCGGGCACGACCCGCGGGTCGCCGCGGACGGCCCCGGCATGAAGGCCGTCGCCGCCCTCGGCGCCGCGGTGGGGTTGATCGTGGCGGCGATCCTGGCCCGGCCGACCCGCAGGTGTCTTGGCGCCGAACTGGTCGGTCAGCAACCAGATTGGCGCCAGGAACGGATGGCGCCCCTTGCTACTGCGGCGGCGAGCCGCGGAGGTCGTGGAGGGCGCGGCCGAAGGCGATCTCGGCGATGCCGAAGAACAGCATGCGAAGGCCCAGCAGCAGTCCCAGGACCAGGGCCGTCGCATCCGGCCAGGCGATGGCCAGGAAGCCGACGATCACGCTCAGCACGCCGCCGACGAACAGCCAGCCCCAGCCCTCCACCCGGAGCGCCAGCGCCCCCGTGATCCGGGCCGCGCCGGAGATCACCAGGCCGATGCCGGCGACCACCGCCAGGGCCCAGAGGGTGATCCCCGGCCACAGCGCAGCCAGCACCCCGGCCAGCACGAGCACGACCCCGGCCGCCATCCCGAGGGTGCTGCGGTAGCGGCCGGCCGAGACCAGCTCGCCCAGGCCGGTGACGATCAGGCCGAACGCCACCAGCAGCGCCAGCGTGCGCACGGCGGTGAAGAGATCGATGATCAGCAGCATGCCCAGTACGGCGGAGACGGCGCCGAGCAGCAGGAACAGCCACCAGCGCGACGAGGCCCGCTCGAGACCTTCCCGCTCCTCCGGCCACCCGAAATCCGTCATCCCGCGCTCAGCGTACGACCACCTTCGACGCAGAGCGTCAGCGCTCGGGGGGTCCGCCGGCCGACGCTCGAGGGACACCCCGTTGCCACCGCCCGGCTACCTTGACGCCATCGCGCGTGCCTAGCGTCGCGGCATGCCGGCACCGGGCGCACGGGGTGCCGCACCGGTGTGCAGCACCAGCCGGCTCATTGGGAGGTCGCACTTGGCCAGCGTCACCTTCGAAAACGTGACAAAGCGCTTCGACGACGTCGTCGCCGTCGACGCCCTCGATCTTGCGGTGGACGACGGTGAGTTCATGGTCCTCTTGGGGCCCTCGGGCTGCGGCAAGACCACCGCCCTGCGGATGATCGCGGGGCTGGAAGGCATCACCGACGGCAAGCTGCTCATCGGCGACCAGGTGGTCAACGACATCGACCCCGCCCGGCGCGACGTGTCGATGGTGTTCCAGAGCTACGCGCTCTACCCCCACATGACGGTGCGGCGGAACATCGAGTCGCCGCTGCTGGTCCGGCGCTACCACGCCGACGGCCCCGACCAGCCGGCCCGGAAGCTCACCCGGACCGAGCGCAGCCAGCGCGTCGACGAGGCGGCGCGGGTGCTCGGCCTCGGTGACCTGCTCAAGCGCAAGCCGGCGGCCCTGTCGGGCGGACAGCGCCAGCGCGTGGCGCTGGCCCGCGCGTTCGTGGGTCGTCCCAAGGCCTTCCTGATGGACGAGCCGCTGTCGAACCTCGACGCCAAGCTCCGGGCCCAGACCCGGCTCGAGCTCGTGGACCTGCACCGCCGGGTCGAGACCACCGTCGTCTACGTCACCCACGACCAGGTCGAGGCCATGACGATGGCCCATCGCATCGCCATCCTGTCGGCCGGCCGCCTCCAGCAGGTGGGCACGCCCCAGGAGGTGTACGAGGCCCCCGCCAACCTGTTCGTCGCCCAGTTCATCGGCACGCCGCCGATGAACACGCTGACCGGCACGTTTACCACGGCGGGCGGGCCGGCGATCGCCGTGGGCGAGAGCCGCGTCCCGGTGCCCACCGACCTGAAGACCCGCCTCGACGAGGGCCGGGCGGTGATCGTCGGGGCCCGGCCCGAGCACCTCGACGTGTCCGAGGACGGCACGATCGCCCACGGCGTGCGGGCGGTGGAATGGCTGGGCCACGAGTGCCTGATCTTCGGGGCCGTCGAATCGTCGCCGGTGGTCGTCCGCCAGGTGGGCATGGCGCCGCTCGCGGCCGGCGGCACCATCCGGCTGGCGGTCGACCCGGCCAACGTCCACCTCTTCGACCCCGAGACCACGGAACGGCTCGCGTGAGCACGGCGGCCAGGCTGCTGCGGCGGCGGGACCGCCCGCGCTACTCGGCCAAGGAGACGGCGATCGCGCTGGCACTGCTGACGCCGTCGATCGCCGTGTTCGTGGCCTTCTTCTACCGGCCGTTCCTCAACCTGCTCAACTGGGGCACCTTCGAGAGCCGGGCCAACGGCGCCTTCTTCGAGGACGTGGGGCTGCGCCAGTACCGCGAGCAGCTCACAAGCGACGACTTCCGCGAGGGCCTGTGGCACAGCGTGGAGTTCGTCCTCTACACGGTGCCCGCGGGCCTGGTCCTGGGTGTCCTGCTGGCCGTGGCCGCCCATCGCCGCCTGCGGGGCATCAAGGTGTTCCAGGCGATCTTCTCGTCGACGCTGGCCAGCTCGGTGGCCGTCACGTCGGTGATCTTCTTCTTCCTGCTGAACCCGGTGGTGGGCATCTTCCAGGTCGACTGGCTCACCAACCCCGACTGGGCCATGTTCGCGGTGGCGCTCTCGGCGATCTGGCAGAACATGGGCCTGTCGTTCATCATCGTGCTGGCCGGGCTGCAGAACGTCCCGGACGAGGTCGTGGAGGCCGCCACCCTCGATGGCTACGGCCCGGTGCGGCGGCTGCTGCGGATCACGCTGCCGCTCATCTCGCCGGTCCTGCTGTTCCTGCTGGTCGTGCTCGTGATCTTCGGCCTGCAGGCCTTCGCCCAGCCCGACATCCTCACCGGCGGCGGCCCCGCCGGGTCCACCGAGACGCTGGTGTTCAAGATCAACCGGCTGGTCCGGCCCGACAACATCGGCATCGGCGCCGTCTACTCCGTGGGCCTGTTCTTCGTCACCCTGGTGGTCACCGCGGCGCAGTTCGTCATCCTCGAGCGGCGGGTGCACTATGCCCGCTGAGGGGGGTGCGGTCGACCTGGCCGAGCGGCCCGGCGAGGACGCCGTCGTCGCCGTGCCCGGCGGAACCGTGCTGGGCGCACCGGAGCGTGGGCTGACCGCCGCCACCATCGGCAAGTCGTCGGCCCGCCGCACCCTCGGCCTCGCCGGCCAGTACGCGGTGCTCGTCGTGCTGGCGGGGCTGGTGCTGGTGCCCATCGTGTTGGTCTTCATCCAGGCGCTGTCGCCGCCATTCCCCTACCTCGACGCCGGCAGGCCGCTGCACCCGGTCGCGGTCGAGTGGAAGGACAAGGGCTGGCTCGACGGCGGCGCGTTCTCGGTCATCGTCCGCACGATGGTGGTGGCGCTGGCGCTGGGGTGGGTGCAGCTACGGGCGGCCGGTGGGCGCCTGGCCGACCCGGCGCCGCTGGCGTCGCCCCGGCGCCTGGTGGCGGTCGGCGCCGGCGTGGTGGCGGTGGCGGCGTTCGCCGGGCAGATCTGGCGGGCCTCCGTCGACCGGTCGGGAACGACGCCGCTGTGGTGGCTGCTGGCGATCGTGGTGCTCGCCGCCACCCAGCTCATCGGCTTCGGTCGGCTGCGCCGGTGGTGGGGCTCGCTCCTGCTCGCAACGCTGGTGGGCGTCGCGGTCACGTCCGGCGTCGTGGTCGCGTTCGGGGCGTCGGTGTGGAACCGGGGGTGGGACCAGGGCGACATCGGCCCGGCGATGGGCCGCAGCTTCACGCTCACCACGCTGATCACGGTGGCGCAGGTGGTCACCTCGATCCTGGCGGCCTACGCCTTCGCCTTCCTGCGGTTCCCGTTCAAGACCCTGGCGTTCGGCCTGTTCATGGCCACGCTGCTGCTGCCGCTCGAGGTCACGCTCCTCGCCAACGTCCAGACGATCCGCGAGCTGGGCTGGGTCAACTCCAACGCCGGGCTGGTGCTGCCGTTCGCGGCCACCGCGTTCGGCACCTTCCTCATCCGCCAGGGATTCCGGGGGGTGCCGCCCGAGGTCCACGACGCCACCCGCCTCGACGGCTACGGCCACATGGGCTTCCTCTGGAGGTTCGCGGTGCCGCTCACCCGGCCCGTGATCGCGTCGTTCACCGTCATCTCGGCCCTCGGGGCCTGGAACCAGTACCTGTGGCCGCAGGCCGTCATCGACGACGACCGCTATCAGACGTCCCAGCTCGCCCTGAGGAACATCGTCGGCACCGAGGTGGCCAACTCCAACATCGCCATCGCCGCGGCGCTCATCGTGGCCCTGCCCGTGCTGCTGCTGCTCATCGCCTTCTCCCGCCAGATCATTCGCGGCCTCACTGCGGGTGCGGTCAAGGGATGACCCGAGGACGACCCGTCCGCCGCCATCGGGTCGGCATCGCCCTCGTCGCCGCCGCGCTGTTGGCGGCGTGCAGCGACCCCCCGACGACAGGTTCGGGCGAGGCGGTCGAGACGGGTGGGGGCGAGGACGGAGCCGGGCTGCCCGAGTGCCCGCTCGACGCCCTCGAGAGCGCCACGGCGTCGGGCCCGGTCGAGGTCGACCTCTGGTACGGCGGCCTCGCCGGGTCGGCCAAGGCGACGATGGACGAGATCGCCTCCCGCTTCAACGCAAGCCAGGACCAGGTGCGGCTGACCGCCAACGACCAGGGCGCAGCGTACGAGGAGGTCTTCCGCAAGTACGAGAGCGCCTCGTCGTCGTCCCCCGACCAGCTCCCCGACCTCATCTACCTGGAGGACACCCAGCTCCAGGTCATGATCGACGGCGGCCAGGTGCTGCCCGCCCAGGCGTGCATGGAGGCGTCCGGCTACGACCTCACCGCCATCGAGCCGGTGGCCCGGTCGAAGTACACGGTCGGCGACGTGCTCTACCCCGGCTACATGAACGTCTCGACGCCGGTCCTCTACTACAACAAGGCCCACTGGGTGAAGGCCGGCCTCGACCCCGACGACCCGCCCGACACGCTCGACGAGCTCCGCAGGCAGGCGCAAGCGCTCGAGGACGCAGGCGTCTCCGAGAAGCCGCTGTCGTTCCGGGCCAGCCGCTGGTTCTTCGAGATCTGGCTCTCCGGTATCGGCGAGGACATCGTCAACAACGGCAACGGCCGCGAGGCGCCGGCCACCGAGGCCACGTTCGCCACGCCGGCCGCCGAGGAGCTGGTGGGCTGGCTCCAACAGATGAACGACGATGGGCTGCTCAACGCCTTCGCCAACGTTGAAGGTGACGTCAATCACTACCTGGCGCTGGCGACCCAGCAGTCTTCGATGCTCATCGAGACCTCGACGGCGTCGACCACCATCGCCGACTTCCTGGGTGGCGGCCTCAGCGCCGCCGAGGCCGGCATCGACTTCGACGAGTCGGTGCTCGACAAGACCCAGCTCGTTCCGGGGGCCGGGGCCATGCCCGGCATCGAATCGGCAGGCAAGGTGTTCCCGACAGGCGGGGCCTTCTACATCCTCAACACCTCGGAGCCGGCCCGGCAGGCGGCGTCGTGGAGGTTCCTGGAGTTCATGCTCCGGCCCGAGAACGCCAAGATCTGGCACTTCAGCGGCGGGTACCTGCCCATCGTCAAGGCGGTGGCCGACGACCCCGAGGTGCAGGCGTTCTGGCAGGACGACCTCGCCGGCTCCCTGCTGCGCACGGCCGTCGAACAGCTCGCCGACGCCGACCCCGACCGGCCGGGGCCGCTGATCGGCCCGTACGTCGACGAGGCAAACGCCATCGAGGACGCGCTCGATGCCGTGCTGTTCGACGGCCAGGATGTGTCCGAGTCGCTGGCGCAGGCCCAGGACGAGGTGACGCAGTCGCTGGAGCGCTACGCAGGCTGACCCCCGAGGAGGATGATGGCGCGGCAACGGATGGCAGTGGTGCTGGTGGCGGCGGGCCTGGTGGCGGCCGCCTGCAGCGACCCGCCGACCTCGGGTGGCGAGGCCGCCGACGTGGCAACCGGCGAGGGCGGCGAAGCGGCCCTGCCCGACTGCCCGCTCGACGCCCTGGACGAGGCCGCGGGGCCGGTGGAGATCACGCTGTGGTACGGCGGCATCGGCGGCCCCGTCAAGCAGACCATGGAGGACATGGTGGCCGGCTTCAACGCCGGCCAGGACCAGGTGCGGCTCGTAGCCAGCGACCAGGGCGGATCGTTCGCCGAGGTCTACCGCAAGTTCCAGAGCACGGCGGCCGCCGACGTCGACCAGTTGCCCGACGTCGTCATGCTCGAGACGACCGAGCTGCAGTCGGTGGCGGACGGCGAGCTGGTGCTGCCCGCCCAGGCGTGCATGGAGGCGTCCGGCTACGACCTCACCGCCATCGAGCCGGCGGTCCGCGCGTCCCATTCGGTCGGCGGCGTGCTCTACCCCGGCTACGTCAACGTGACGTCGCAGGTCCTCTACTACAACAAGGCCCACTGGGTGAAGACCGGCCTCGACCCCGAGGCCCCACCCCAGACCCTCGACGAGGTCTACGAGCAGGCCCGGGCGCTGAAGCAAGCCGGCGTCTCCGACAAGCCGTTCGCGTTCAAGGTGAGCCACAGCGTGTTCGAGAACTGGCTGAGCGGCCAGGGCATCGACGTGGTGGACAACGGCAACGGCCACGACGGCGCCGCCAGCGCCGCCACCTTCGACGCGCCCGAGGCCGCGGAGATCCTCGAGCTGCTGCAGCGGATGGACGACGAGGGGCTGATCAACGTGTTCGCCAACACCGAGGGCAGCGTCGACCACTACCTGGCACTGGCGACCCAGGACTCGTCGATGCTCATCGAGACGTCGACGGCGTCGAAGACCATCGCCGACGCCCTGGCCGGCGACCTGACCGCCGCCGAGGCCGGCGTCGACTTCGACGAGTCGATCGTCGACCGCACCGACCTGGTGCCGGCCACGGGCGCCTTCCCCGGCATCGAGGGGCCGGGCCAGGTCCACCCGGGTGGTGGCGCGTTCCTCATCGTCGACGAGTCGGAGCCGGAGCAGCAGGCGGCGTCGTGGCGCTTCCTGGAGTACATGCTCCAGCCCGAGAACGCCAAGAGCTGGCACCTCAACGGCGGCTACCTGCCGATCGTGAAATCCGTGCAGGACGAGCCCGACGTCCAGGCGTTCTGGGCCGACACCGTGGCCGGCGTGCTGCTCAAGACCGCGGTCGACCAGCTCGCCGATGCCGATCCCGACGAGCCCGGTCCGCTGATCGGCCCCTATCCCGACTTCGTCGACGAGCTGCAGGGCGCCATCGAGGCGGTGCTCCTCAACGACGCCGACATCGCGTCGTCGCTGGCCTCGGCCCAGGACGAGGTCACCGAGTCGCTCGAACGCTACGCCGGCGGGTGACGTCACGGCGCTAGCTAGCCTGATCGGCACCTATGGCCGGGAATTCGTTGCGTGACCGGTTCTTCACCCCCCGGGTGGCCCGGGCGATCACCTCCCCGGTCGGCATCCTGCTGGGCGGCGCCGTGGCTGCGGGCACCATCGTCGCCGGCGTGCCGCTGCTGGTCGCCCTGCCGCTGGGAGTGGCGGCCTGGGCCGCCAAGGTGGCGTTGTCGATCCCTCGCCGTCGGCGGGGGGAGCGCATCGATCCGTTCACGCTGCACGAACCCTGGCGCCGCTACGTGCAGGACGCCCTCCAGGCCCGCAACCGCTTCGACGAGGCCGTGGGCCGGACCCGTTCCGGCCCCCTGCGTGACCACCTGGCGGAGATCGCCGCCCGCATGCATACCGGCGTCGAGGAGTGTTGGCTCATCGCCAAGCGGGGCCAGACGCTGGTCGAGGCGCGCCGCGGCATCGACCTGGCCGACGTCGATCGGCAGCTTGCCGAGGTCGCGGACGCCCGTGCCGGGGCCCCCGGCGCCGATGCCGCCTCCCCGCCCGACCCGTCGTTGGCCCGGATCGCCCAGTCGCTCGACGCCCAGCGGGCGACCGCCGAGCGCCTGGACCGGGTCATCGGCCAGGCGCAAAGCGAGCTGCGGATGCTCGACGCCCGTTTCGACGAGGCCGTGGCCCGCACCCTGGAGCTGTCGGCCCACGCCACCGCCGACGCCACGGTCGAGGGTCTGGGGACCGACGTCGATGCCCTGGTAACCGAGATGGAGTCGCTGCGCCAGGCCCTGGAGGAGACGAGCCGCACGGCGCAGAACGGGCTCGCCGCCGGCGGCGCCACCGAGTGACGGGGCCCCGCGACCGTCGCCCGGCCGACGAGGGCGTCGCCGGGCGCCGCCGGACGGAAGACGGCACCGGTGCCCCAGCCGAGGGGCCCGCCGAGCCTCGGGAGCGTCGGGGCTCGCCCCGACGCCTGCCGCCCGACCCCGAACGGGACTACGGCGAGGCCAACCGGCGCCACGCCCGCCAGTTCGAGTCGGGCCGGGCAAGGCGTCCGGAGCCCGCACAGCAGCCGGCCCCCGTCCCCGGCTGGTACGAGCCCGAGGCCGCCACCATCGAGCTTCCCGTCGTCGACGACGTCTTCGGCCTGACCACCGAGTCGCCGGGCGTGGCCAACCAGCCAGTCGCGCCGTGGCTCACGGGAGAGCGGGCCCGGGTGGACGTCGGGCCCGAGCCCGCGGCGACGGCGGCCGAGGTCGCGCCGGAGGCGCCCGAGGCGCCGGGCGCCAGCGCCACGCCGCCGCCGGTCGAGGCGGGGCCCGGGGCCGCGCGGGAGGCACGGCCCAGCACCCAGCGGTCGTCGATGCTGGTGGCGGCCGGCATCTTCCTGTCCCGCTGCTCCGGGCTCATCCGCGAGTCGGTGATCGCCAACTACCTCGGCACCGGGCCGGCCGGCGACGCCTTCCGCGCCGCGCTGCGGATCCCCAACCTGTTGCAGAACCTGCTCGGTGAGGGCGTGCTGTCGGCATCGTTCATCCCGGTCTACGCGCGGCTCCGCGGGGAGGGCCGGGAGGGGGAGGCCGGACGCGTCGCCGGCGCCGTGGCCGGCCTGCTCGTCGCACTGACGGGGGTGCTCAGCGTCGCGGGCGTGCTGCTGGCCGAGCCGCTCACGCGCCTGCTGGTCCCCGGCTTCAACGACGCCTACCGCTTCGACCTCACCGTCGAGTTGGTCCGGATCATCTTCCCCGGCATCGGCTTCCTGGTCCTGTCGGCCTGGTGCCTGGGGGTCCTCAACAGCCACCGCCGGTTCTTCCTGTCCTACGTGGCGCCGGTGCTGTGGAACGCCGCCCAGATCGCCGCCCTGGTGGCCGTGGGCTTGACCACCACCAACACCCGCAGCCTGGCCTACGCCGTGTCGTGGGGCGTGCTGATCGGCGGGGTCCTGCAGTTCGGCGTCCAGATCGGGCCGGTGCGCCGCCTGCTCGGCGGCGTCCACCTCAGCCTCGACACCGCCAACGCGTCCGTGCGCAGCGTGCTGGCCCGCTTCGGGCCGGTCGTCATGGGGCGGGGTGTCGTCCAGATCATGGGGTACGTCGACCTGCTGCTGGCCAGCTACCTGGCGACCGGCGCGGTGGCCTCGCTCCAGTACGCCCTGGTCCTCTACCTCCTTCCCATCGGCCTGTTCGGCATGAGCGTGGCCGCCGCCGAGCTGCCGGAGCTGTCGGAGGTCGAGGTGCACGACCCCGAGACGCGCCGCCGGTTCCGGCTGCGGCTGGAGGAGGGCATGGCCCGCATCGCCTGGTACGTGGCGCCGACGGCGACGCTGTTCATCGTGGCCGGCGACGTGATCGTGCGGGCGGTGTTCCAGCGCGGCAACTTCACCTCCGCCGACACCATCGTGGTATGGCTCACCCTGGCGGTGTTCTCCATGAGCTTGCTGGCCTCGACGTCGTCGCGGCTGCTGCAGAACGGCCTCTACGCACTCGACGACGCCCGCACGCCCGCCCGGGTGGCGGCCATGAGCGTGATCCTGGCCGCGATCATCGGGCTGGCCTTCATGTTCCCGCTCGACCGGCTGGTGGTCGGGCCCGACGGCATCGAGGGCTGGGGCGACATGCTCACCTTCGGCCCGCTGCCCGAGGCGGCGCGCGACAACGCCGCCGACGTCGCCCATCTGGGGATCGTCGGCCTCGCCGTCGGCGCCGCCGTGTCCCGTTGGGTCGAGTACCGGCTCCTGAGCCGCGCCCTGGCGTGGCGGATCGGCCGCACGCGCCTGGCCGGGCGCTGGCTCAACCCCATCGCCGCCGGCTGCGCCGCGGCCGCGGTCGTCGCGGTGGTGGCGGAGGCCCTGTTCGGCGGGTTGCCGTCCCTCGTGACGCTCGCATTGGTGTTGGGGCCTGCCGGGCTCGTCTACGTGGCGATCACCCGCCGCCTGGGCGTGCCGGAGGCCGCCATCATGGTGCGCAGGCTGGCCGGCCTGGCCGGTCGCGCCGGCCGCTGATCCGGTACCGAGCCCGATGCTCGTCGCCAGGGGCCTAACCTGCTGGTCATGCTCAAACTGTTCCGGCGTTGGTGGCGCTACCTGACGGCCCGGCTGACGTCCTCGTTCGAAGAGAAGGCCGACCCGAAGGTCCAGCTCGAGCAGGCCATCGCCGAGGCCCAGGACCAGCACCGGCGCCTCAAGGAGCAGGCGGCCAACGTCATCGCGCACCAGAAACAGACCGAGATCAGGCTCAACCGCACCATGGGCGAGCTCGAGAAGGTCAACGGCAACGCCCGCCAGGCCGTCCTCATGGCGGACGAGGCGAGCCAGGGAGGCGAAACCGAGAAGGCCTTGCAGTACACGGCAACCGCCGAGAGCTTCGCCAACCGGCTCATCACGCTCGAGCGCGAGGTCGAGGACCTCAAGCAGCTTCACCTGCAGTCGACCGACGCCGCCAACCAGGCCAAGGCGGCGGTCCAGCAGAACTCGTCCGCCCTGCAGCAGAAGCTGGGCGAGCGCCAGAAGCTGCTGTCGCAGCTCGACCAGGCCAAGATGCAGGAGCAGATGAACACGGCCATGGCGTCGCTGTCGGAGACGGTGGGCCAGGACGTGCCGACGCTCGACGAGGTGCGCGACAAGATCGAATCCCGCTACGCCCGGGCCAAGGGGATGTCCGAGCTCACCGAGTCGTCGGTGGAGTCGCGCATGCTCGAGGTGGAGCAGGCGTCGATGAACAGCGAAGCCCAGGCCCGGCTGTCGCAGATCCGGGCCGAGCTCGGGCTGGGAGCGGGCGACAAGGCCACCGGTACCGGGACTTCCGGGGCCGACGGCAGCGGCTGAGACCGAGGGCCACGGGCACGTCGGGGTCGGGCCCCACCCGGGGCCGTGGCCCGACGATCCCCGCCTCGACCCCGAGCTCCTGGCGGGGGGCGATCGGCGCAACGTGGCGGACCGCTACCGCTACTGGCGGGTGGACGCCATCGTCGCCGACCTCGACCTGCGCCGGTACCCGTTCCACGTGGCGGTCGAGAACTGGCGCCACGACCTGAACATCGGCACGGTCGTGCGCAACGCCAACGCCTTCCTGGCGTCGGCCGTCCACATCGTCGGGCGACGCCGCTGGAACCGGCGGGGAGCCATGGTGACCGAGCGCTACCAGCACGTCGTCCACCACGCGACCGTCGACGACCTGCGGGCGTGGTCCGACGGCGCCGACCCCGGCGGCCTGCCCATCGTCGGCATCGACAACCTCCCGGGATCGCTGCCGCTCGAGACCGTGGAGCTGCCGCGGCGCTGCGTCCTGCTGTTCGGCCAGGAGGGCCCGGGCCTGTCCGGCGCCGCCCGCGCCGCCTGCGCGCAGGTGTGCTCCATCACCATGTTCGGCTCGACCCGCTCGATCAACGCCGGCGTGGCCTCGGGCATCGCTATGCACGCCTGGATCCGTCAACACGCGCTGTAGTGCGGCCGACCTCGGCGGTCAATCGGGCAGGAGCGGCACCTCAACGCCCCGGTCGCGCCCGAGCAGCACGGCCCGGGTCACGGCGCCCGACCCGAAGCGGTCGCACACCTCGTCGAGCGCCGAGTCCAGGGCGGTCGCGCCGTGGTGATCCAACGGCAGGGCGAGCTGGACGGCGTCGGCGTCGGCGAGGTTGCCGACCGCCACCCCGACCAAGGTCAGCCCCCGGTGCTCGATCGTGGGCGCGGCTGCTGCGAACAGCACCCGCACGGTGTCGAGGATCGTCCGGGTGGCGGCGGTCGCCTGGGGCAGCGTGTGCGAGCGGGTCGCCCGCGAGAAGTCGCCGAACCGCAGCCGGAGCACGACCGTGCGGCCGACCCGGCCGGCGGCCCGCATCCGGCGCGTGACGCGGTCGACCAACGCGACCACCGCGGCGTCGACGTCCCCGGGCGACCTCGGTGCGCGGCCGAGCGCGTGCTGTGACCCGATCGAGCGCCGGCGCCGGCTCACCTGTACCGGGCGCGGATCGCGGTTGTGGGCCAGCGCGTGGAGATGCCGGCCGGACGCCCGACCGAGCATCGCGACCAGCGTCGGCTCGGCCAGCCGCGCCACCTCGCCCACCGTGGCGATGCCCCGGCTGCGGAGCTTGGCAGCCGTGACCGGACCGACCCCCCAAAGGCGCTCGACCGGGAGCGCGTGGAGAAAGTCCAGCTCCCCGTCGGGCGGCACCACCAGGAGGCCGTCGGGCTTGGCGACGCCGCTCGCAACCTTGGCCAGGAACTTGGTCCTGGCCACGCCGACCGTGATGGGCAGGCCGACCCGCTCGGCGACCTCGCGGCGCAGCCGCACCGCGATCTCGCGGGACGTGCCCGAGACCCGCCGCAGCCCACCGACGTCGAGGAATGCCTCGTCGATCGAGAGGCCCTCGACCAGGGGTGTGGTCCGGTCGAAGACCTCGAACACCGCCCTGCTGGCCTCGGTGTATGCCGACATGCGCGGCTCTGCGACCACCGCCCACGGGCACAGCCTGCGGGCCTCGGCGCCGCCCATGGCGGTACGGATCCCGAAGGCCTTGGCCTCGTAGCTGGCGGCCAGCACGACGCCCCCGCCGACGATGACCGGGCGCCCGCGCAGGCGGGGGTCGTCGCGCTGCTCGACCGATGCGTAGAAGGCGTCGAGGTCGGCGTGCAGGATCGTGGCCTCGCGAACCACGAACACATGTTCCCACATCGCAGCGGCCGGCGACACCTGCCACCTCGGTCAGATGTGCGGCGCCGCCGTCCCGGTGGAACCCTGTGGAGCCGACCGGCCGCCGAGAACGCCGAGCACCATGAGCAGAGCCCCGAGGTACAGCTGCAGTGCCGGCACCAGCAGGTGGCGCGCCGTCTCCATGCCGTCGCTGTGCCATGACACGAGGCCGTGGGGTACCGCCAGCGCCACGCTGGCGGCGCCGACCAGCAACGGCGGCGATCCCCAGCGATGCCGCCACGTGGCCCACGCGGCCACCGCGGCCACGACCGCCAGCACCACCCACCGGCTGGGGACCAGCACGCCCGTCACCAGCGGCAGGTCGCGTTGATCGACGGGCGCGTAGAAGCTGCGGTCGCCGAGGGCGTTGTTGAACGTGCGCTCGGGGTCCCGCAGCGGCTCGGTCACCAGGTACGCGGGATGGGTCGCCAGCCAGGTCGCGAACGCGCCCCGGCCGTCCCGAGCGACCCAGGCCAGCCACTCCCGCATGTCCGGGGCGTCGTCGGCGACGTAGGTCACCGGTGCCAGTCCCCCGCCGCCCACGACGGGCGCCAGCGCGTCCGGGCCCACGAACCGCTCGGCCTGGGGCATGCCGTGGTCGGCGAACCAGGCCACGCGGTCGGGATACGGGAGCACCCGGGCCTGGAACACATTGCGCAGCGGGAACACGTGGCGATTCCCGTGCGAGGCCGCCACCCACGCCAGCGCGCCGAGGGCTAACAACCCGCACGCCAGGAGGACGAGGGCATCCGCAGCGCGGTCCCGTTCCTTGCGGTCGTCACCGGATCGCCGCCCCTGCCATTCCGCGAAGACCAGTCCCAGCGCCAGCGCCACGGCGGCCACCAGCACCACCGCCGCGTGGCTGTCACGTGTGAGGAGCCACAGCGCCGACGCCGCCAGCACGGCGGCAACCCGCCTGCCGTTGACGCCCCGGGCCAGCTGTAGGACGGCCGCCAGGGTCAACGCCAGGGTCGAGGCGGCCAGCGACTCCGACAGGACGGACCGCTCCCACATCGTCACCGGCGCCGTGCAGGAGAACGCCACGACCGCCAGCGCCCCCACCCAGCGGGCGCGCCTTCCCCGGATCACCCTCCACACCGAGGTCGCCAGCGCCGCCCAGCAGACCACGGCGACGGCCGCCTGCCAGCTCACATACGTGCCGGGGTCGAACCCGGCGAGCGAGAGGACGAGCGGCGCGGCTGCTGTCCGGGGCCCCGCCCAGCGCTCGAGGCTGAACAGGCCCGTGGCGGCGCTGGCGAGGAAGTCGGCGGAGTCGTTCCACCACACGGCCCCCCGGCCCGCGATCTGCCAGGCCCGCACCGCCGCCAACACGACCGCCGACGCCACGAAGACCAGCCCCGTCAGCAGCCGCGGATCTCCGACGTCCCATCGCAGGGAGCCGCGCTGCGACTGCGAGGCGGCCACGTCACCGGTCACCGGTGCCACCACTAAGGCAACATGACGAGGTCGTCGCGGTGCACGACCTCGTGGGTCACGCCCTCGGGCAGGTCCGACGTGTGCCGGCCGGTGACCTCGCGCAAGCCGGCGGCGTCGAGGCGGCAGAGGCCCTTGGCGAATATCCGGCCGTCGGGGCCCGCGATCTCCACCGGCTCGTTGGCCTCGAAGCTGCCCTTCACCCCCGTCACCCCGGCCGGCAACAGCGAGACACCGCTCTCCAGCAGCGCCCGGCGAGCGCCGTCGTCCACGACCACCGTTCCCGACGATCCCACTGCGAACGCGATCCACAGCTTGCGGGCCGGCAGCCGGCGGCGCCGCGGCACGACCACGGTCCCCACGCCGGCGGTTCCCGACACCGCTTCCACCAGCACGTCGGACCGATCGGCGTGCGCGATGACGGCCCGCACGCCGGACCAGGCGGCGATCTTGGCGGCGGCCAACTTGGACGCCATGCCGCCACTGCCCCGTTCGCTCCCGGTCCCAGCGGCCATCGCCTCGAGCGTGTGGTCGACCTCGACGATCTCCTCGATCAGCGATGCCCGGTCGTCGAGCCGCGGGTCGCCCGTGAGCAGGCCGGGCTGGTCGGTGAGCAGCACCAGCAGGTCGGCGGCCACGAGGTGGGCCACGAGCGCCGCCAGCCGATCGTTGTCGCCGAAGCGGATCTCGTCGTCGGCGATGGCGTCGTTCTCGTTGACCACGGGCACGACGCCCAGCTCCAGCAGGCGGGTGAGCGTGGAGCGCGCGTGCAGGTACTGCTGGCGGACCGTGAAGTCCAGCGGCGCCAGCAGGACCTGGCCGCCGATGAGCCCATCCCGCGCCAGGGCCGCGTCGTACACCCGCATGAGCCGGCTCTGCCCCACCGCGGATACCGCCTGCAGCGACACGGCGTCGCGGGGGCGGGCGGACTCGAGGCCCAGGGCCGGCAGGCCGGCGGCGATGGCGCCGCTGGTCACCATGATCACCCGGTGACCGATGCGACGCAGCGCCGCCACCTCGGCACAGAACTTGGCGATCGCCGATTCGTCGATCTCGCCGAGCTCGGTGGTGATCGACGACGAGCCGACCTTGGCCACGACGATCATGAGCCGCTTTCCCCCAGCTCCTCGTCGGCCTCGTAGTCGAACACGAGCGACCCGATGCGCACCGGGTCACCGGGCTTGGCCCCCGCCCGGGCCAGTGCCCTGTCCACACCGAGGCGGTGGAGCCGGCGGTGGGCCTCGGCGAGCGCCTCGGGACGCGTCAGGTCGGACAGTGCCACCGCGCGGGTCGCGTCCCGGCCCTCGACCGCCCAGCCGCCACCCTCGCGGAGCACCTCGTACCCGGACCGGACCGGGCGGTGGACCACGAACTGGCTCGGCTCCGGCAGGGCCGCCCGGGCGCGGCGGACGGCGTCCGCCAGGCGCCCGGTGAGCTGCGGGATCCCGGTGCCCGTCACCGCAGACACCCTCAGGTCCAGCTCGACGTCGCGTGGCGTTTCAGCGTCCGCGCCCGAGGCGACCAGGTCGGCCCGGCTACCGATGACGAGCCGCTCCCGTTCGAGCAGGTCGGGCTGATAGGCATCCAGCTCGGCCTGCAGCACCTCGAGCTGCTCGGCGGGCGGCCGCTCGGCCACCGGGGCCAGATCGAGCAGCAGGCACAGGACGCGGGCCCGTTCGATGTGGCGCAGGAACCGGTCGCCCAGCCCCCGTCCCTCGCTCGCCCCCTCGATGAGCCCGGGGATGTCGGCCACCACGAACTCGTAGCCGTCGTCCAGGCGCACCACGCCGAGATGCGGTTCCAGCGTCGTGAACGGGTAGTCGGCCACCTTGGGCTTGGCGGCGGAGATGCGACTGATGAGCGTCGACTTGCCCACGTTCGGGAACCCCACCAGGGCCACGTCGGCCAGCAGCTTGAGCTCGAGGCGGAGCCAGCGCTCCTCCCCCTCCTCGCCCTGCTCGGCGAACGCCGGTGCCCGCCGCCGGTTGGACAGGAAGCGGGCATTGCCGCGGCCCCCGCGTCCGCCCTCGGCCGCCAGGTAGCGGTCTCCGGCGCGGACCAGGTCGGTCAGGACGGTGCCGTCGCGGTCCAGCACGACCGTCCCCTCGGGGACGGGCACCAACAGCTCCCGCCCGCCGGCGCCGTGGCGGCGCTTGCCCTGGCCGTGGGCGCCGTTCCCGGCCCGCCGGAACGGCTTGTCCTTGAACGCCAGGAGCGAGGCCACGTTGTGGTCGGCCACCAACCACACGTCGCCCCCGGGTCCCCCGTCACCGCCGTCCGGCCCCCCCTTGGCCACGTGCGCCTCCCGCCGGAACGACACGGACCCGGCGCCCCCGTCCCCGGCCTTGACGTGGAGATTGCACTCGTCGACGAACTGCGACACTGCCTCGGGAGTATGACGGCCCCCGGGAGTCGTTGCGAACCGCGCAAGGCCCCTGTCACGAGGGGGCCCGTCGGGGTCCGGGTTCGGCCTAGTCGGCCGGGATGATGTCGACCAGCTTGCGGCCCCTGCGCTGTCCGAACTTGACGGTGCCGCTCGCCTTGGCGAACAACGTGTCGTCGCCGCCCCGGCCGACGTTCTCGCCGGGGTGGAAGCGGGTCCCGCGCTGGCGGACGATGATCGTGCCGGCGTGTACGGCGGTGCCGTCGTACACCTTCACGCCAAGGCGCTTGGCCTGAGAGTCGCGCCCGTTCCTGGTCGAACCGGCGCCCTTGGTCTTGGACATGTCGTGACCTATCCCTTGGAGATGCCGGTGATCTCGATGGTCGAGTAGCGCTGACGATGACCCCAGCGGCGTGAGCTGTTGGTCTTGTTCTTGTACGTGAAACCGGTGACTTTGGGGCCCTTGTTCTCGCCCACGACCTTGGCCGTTACCTTGGCCTTGTCGAGCGCCTTGGGGCCGGCGAGCACCGTGTCGCCGTCGACCAGCAGGACGGGCTTCAGCTCGAGCTTGCCGTCGCCGGAGCCGCCACCGCTCACCAGCTCGACGTCGAGCTGCTGGCCCTTTTCGACCCGGTACTGCTTGCCACCGGTCTTGATGACTGCGTACATGCGATCCGCCTCGTGATGGGGACGGGTCAGCCTACCGGCCGCCTGTCGAGAGCCGCCACCCTCGCCCGGGCTCAGTCGGGCAGCAGCTCCTTGTCGATGAGCACGCCGCGGCCCTCGCACTCGGGGCAGCGCTCGGCGAACGACTCGAGCAGCCCCTCGCCGATGCGCTTGCGCGTCATCTCGCACAGTCCCAGTTCGGATATCTCGAACACCTGGGTGCGGGTCTTGTCCCGGGACAGGGCGTCGCGGAAGACCCGGACCACCTCCTCGCGGTTGTCCTTGCGCTCCATGTCGATGAAGTCGACGACGATGATGCCGCCGATGTCGCGCAGCCGGAGCTGGCGGGCGATCTCCACCGCGGCCTCGAGGTTGTTCTTGAACACCGTCTCCTCGAGGCTCGAGCGACCCACGTTCTTGCCAGTGTTGACGTCGATGACGGTGAGCGCCTCGGTGCGCTCGATGATGAGCGATCCGCCCGAGGGGAGCCACACCTTGCGGTCGAGGGCGCGGTGGACCTGCTCGTGCACGTGGTGGCGCTCGAACATGGGCAGCGACTCGGATTCCTGGTCGTAGTACTGCACCCGGTCGGCCAGCTCGGGGCTGATCGACGCCACGTAGTCGCGCACCGCGATGTACAGCTCGCGGTTGTCGATGAGGACGCTGCGATACTCCTGGCTGAACTCCTCGCGGATCACGCGCACCGCCATGTCGGGCTCGCGATAGAGCAGGGTGGGGGCCTTGGACCGCTTGGCCAGGCCCTCGACCTGGTCCCACTGCGAGAGCAGCCGGCGTACGTCGTCCTCGATCTCCTCGGTGGTGACGCTCTCCGCCGCGGTGCGCACGATCACGCCGTGCTGGGCCGGCTTCACCCGGTCGAGGATCGTCCGCAGCCGCTTCCGCTCGTCGTCGGGCAGCCGCTTGGAGATGCCGTAGGTCGACGAGTTGGGGATCAACACCACGAACCGACCGGGCAGCGATACCTCCTGGGTCAGGCGGGCGCCCTTGGCCCCGATCGGATTCTTGGTGACCTGGCAGAGGATCGTCTGGCCGGCCTTGAGGACGTCCTCGATCCGGGGCCGACCCGCCGTTGTGCCCGCCTCGATGTCCTCGGGGTCGTAGTGGACGTCGCCGCGGTAGAGGACGGCGTTCTTGGGGGTTCCGATGTCGACGAACGCGGCCTCCATCCCCGGCAGAACGTTCTGCACCCGGCCCAGGTAGATGTTGCCGTGGATCTGCGACACGTCGTCCGACGGGTGGGACACGTAGTGCTCGATCAGCGACCGCCCCTCGAGCACGGCGATCTGCGTGGCCCTGGGGGTGACGTGGACCGTCATCATGTAGCGGCCGACCGGGCGACCCTTGCGTTCGCGGCCCCGGCGCCGTTCGAGGGTCTCCTCGTCGAGCTCGACGGGCTCGTGGGCGATCACCGCCTCGACGGGCCTATCCGGCGCCTGCGTCGCGCCCGACCCCGACGAGCGCCCGCGACCGCCCCGGCGGCGCCGGCGCCGCTTGCCCCCCTCGCCGATGCCGTCGGCCGGCTTGACCGGCTCCGCCGCCCGCAGCGCGTCGGCGGGGATCGTGTCGCCGATCTTGGGCTTGGCCGGTGCCCCGGGCGGCGAAGCCTTGCGCACCACGGCCTTGGCGGCGGCCTCCACCGACGCGGGCCGGCCCTCCCGGTGGCGGTCGGGCAGCTCGGGCGTGCGCTCGTCACCGGCGGCCGGCTCGGCGCGCTCGGCCGGTTCGGCGGCTTCGGCCGGCAACCCGGACGAACCTGCGGCGGGACGGGCGGCGGGAGCGTCGTCAACCGCCGCAGGTTCCGCGCCGGTGTCGCCGTCGGTGCGAGGCTTGCTGCGCTTGCGACCGCCCCGGGAGCCGCGGCGCCGCCGCTTGCGGGC